>JALFIV010000016.1 GCA_022775385.1 Clostridiales bacterium | reverse complement strand
TGTCAGAGACTTTTGTTCGGGCAAAAGTCTCTAACGACTCTAAAGCCCGCTTAGAACACCTTGCGGTTTTCTAAGGACTTTCCCTCAGACTTCCGAAGCCCTTCCCCGCCTATACCACCGATGCGGGAAAGGGCTTATTTTCATGGATAATAGACGGCAACTTTGCTTACACGAACCGGTTACATGGAGAATAGACGGGAAACTGTTCCGTACAATTCCAACATCTCAGCCATCCATGAATATGATCGTTCGCCGCTTTCGTACTGCATAGCGGCGGACGATCCAGCAAAGCCAAGGAGGTTTTCAGGAACCTCGGTTCCTGAATCGTTTTCTTTCTAAATTTCTTTGTCGACCACAAAGAAATTTTATGTATCCAACTTGTGTGAGGATAAATCTCAAAGATTCATAACAAAATGAAAAAATTTCGAACCATTGTCCAGACAAAATGAAATGACTGAGGAAAAGAAAAACAGCCTCCCTCGTTTGAGGGAGACTGCTATATCTCACTTTTTCTTCCCTTTCGGCGGCGGATCCGGAAAACACCGATCCGCGATACCGCGTGCGAAATCCGCAATGACCTGCGCGATATCCGTCAGCAGAAGCAGACGGGTATATAATTCGGCATAGTCGTCCGAGGAAACGCCTTTCATCATATTTTCCGCCGCTTCCCGCGCCGACTCACGCTGTGACATCCGCTCCGCCAGATACTTCTGATATTGATCTTCCAGTACTTCCTTCGGACTGTCATCCAATGCACACAGCACACGCTTGATCTGTTCAATGGACAACGTATTCTTGAGCGAATACACCGCGATCATCTCCATCACGTGTTCTTTGCTGTACTTTTTTCCCTTGACCGGACTGATCAGTCCCGCCTTGCTGTAATTGTGAATCATCGTGCGGGTGAGCGGCTGCTGTCCGTCCGGCTGCTGCCCGACGGCTTTCTCGATGAGCATGATAATCTGGTCAATATAGAGATCGAGATCGGGAATCTGATCGGGATCGACCGCGCCGCGGCTCATACTCTCATTCAACAGCTTGTTGATCAAAACATCCATAGGAGTATTCCTCTCTCTTAAACGAAACGCACGATGCCTGTGCACCGTGCGTCTGGTCTCATACCTCAGCGGACCTCATCCAATGTTTTTGCCACACGGTGCTGAATCGGCTTCCACTCGACCTTGCCGAACAGCGCAGCGATCGAAATCGGAATGTACGTCATCATAAACAGCGGATAAGTAAATGTATATACAATCCGTTTGTGCACCGGACATTTGATTCTCTTCCACTCAAATACCATCGTGAGTGCACCCATGGAGAACAGCGCCATGTAATAGGTAAACAGCCACTGTGTCAGAGAATGAATCATCGCGGTCATCAAATGCGGCATAAAGATCGGTCCGAATACCGAATACGCAAGCAGAATCAAATCCGTGATCAGCAGTGCGATGGTCACCATGATCATCGGCATGACGGTCATCGTCAGATCAAAGCAGGTAAACCGCTTCTGCTTTTTTTCCGGATGAACAACAGCGCCTGCCAGCGTCCGTCCATACTTGAGAACAATCTGATAGAATCCGCGGCTCCAGCGCATGCGCTGTGTCCACGACTGCTGGAACGTCGTCGGCTGCTCATCGTACAGAATTGCATTTCCGCTGTAGCCGATGCACTCACCGCGGATGACGCTGTCCACTGTGAACTCGATATCCTCCGTCAGCAGGTGATAATTCCATCCGGCGCGCTCGCGGATGACCTCGCTCGAAACCAGGAATCCGGTGCCGGATACCGCACAGCTCGTGCCGAGCATCATGCGCGCATTGTTCAGGAACTTGGATTCGCGCAGGAATGCCAGAGCGTAGCCCGCAGAAATCCAGTTTTCACCAAAGTTCTTGGAGTTGCGGTAGCTGGTCATGACGCGGTAGCCCTTGCAGAACGTTTTGTTCATCTCCGCAAAATAGTTTTCATCCAGCAGATTGTCTGCGTCGATGATGATATAGCCGTCGAAGTAATCGTCGCCGAAATCCTCTGCGATACGGCGGAACGCATAATTCAGTGCGTAGCCCTTGCCGATTTTATTCAGATCAAACCGCTCGTAAACCGTCGCGCCGTGTGCGCGTGCGACCTCTGCCGTGCGGTCGGTGCAGTTGTCCGCGATAACGATGGCATGACGCATCTCCGCCGGATAGTTCTGGCTGTTGATGGTATCCAGCAGCTGTCCGATAACATTTTCCTCGTTTCTCGCGCTGATGAGTGCGGTAAACCGATGTGCCTGTACCGGCTGCTCCATCGGCAGTGCCTTCTTTCTGCGGAATTTCTCCCGTGCATCGTGAAGCACGACATAAACCATATATCCCATCTGATAGGAATACAGCACCGCAACAAAAAACAGCAGAATATCATGTGTTTCAATCCAAAGATGCATAAATGCCCCTCCTTTTCCTGCATGCTTCCCACAGGGTTGTTTCAATTTCTTCTCATTGCTCAACCATTAAGATAACACTAAGTAACCATGGTTGCAAGGTGTTTCGGCGCGGCTGTTCTATTTTCTACCCTTCCAACAAATTCAACCTGCAATCCGGTCTGTTTTCAGCCATTTTTCCGGTTTGTAACGATAAAATTATCATTTTTTGAGAATTTTATGGCATTTTCATTGGATTTACATTTTCTAGTGAATTCATACATAAGCGCAGATCAATTGGACAATTGTGCATCACCGGATCCGCAGTCCGCTTGTCCCCGATGGTACAGGCTGTCCCTGCATGTCCATTCTCCTCTTTTCTCAAATTCCTCAATCGACTCAAAATTTGTATAATTTTATTTTAATTATACAATTAGTAATTATCTTTGGGTGGGAAAAAAGCAGGTGTTGGGGGCACCTGCTTTTTTCTGTACAAAACATAAAGGGGGTAAAAAGAGAGATAAAAGAAAAAATCTTTTATGTAGTCTTTCTTGACTACGGATTTAGTATAACAAAGGATTGTGTCAATTTTGTGAAGAAAACATGAATTTTATTGGTGTTACTTTGCTGCTGAAAGTTTCGTTGATGCCGAGATTTTCTTTTTCTCCATCTTTTCCTGTTTTCTTTTTCCAATCACAGCATAGCTGGCAGTTGCGGTCGCAGTCAGATGCTTCTTTTCGTCCTCCATCCACGCGGTTGCGGTCAGATGGACAATCTTTTTGCCGAGATGGGCAATGCGGGAATTGACGACGAGATATCCGCCGATCCGGTTGGGACGGAGATAGTTGATGGTCATGGATGTCGTCGGGCACATCTCCTGCTTGTGATAAAATGCAAGCAGACCCATACCCATGTCCATCATGGTAGAGGTCACACCCCCGTGCAGCCAACCGATCGGATTGCGCATCTCGGGTTTGAGATGAAAACGGACGGTACATTCGCGGGCATCTTCGCTGCACGAGACAAACTCCGGCGCCATGCGGTCATTCACCGAGCCGGGCTGCTGCAGCCGGCGTTTCTCAATCAATTCCCGCAGACCTTCTTCATGTATGTTATGTTCACTGATCATAATACGTCACCTCGTTGAAAAAAGTGTAACATAAGTATAAGAACCCTGTCAATGCATGTCTATATACAGAATTCCCGCGGTTTTTCTCGAAAAAAACAGCAAAATTGTTTGCGGTTTGTTTGCATTTTCCGGGGCAGAATAGTACAATAAGGAACGGAAAAGAAAAATTTCCCGATCTCTGCAAGTAGGGGTTGAAATCTATACCAAATAGGTGTATATTTAAAATCACAGAAAACTACTGTGATTTTGAAACGGAGGAAATACCGATGGAACGAATCGTTTACTCGGACAATGCGGCCACCACGCCGATTTCCAAAAATGTGTATGAAGCAATGATTCCGTACCTGACCGACCGATACGGCAATCCGTCCAGCCTGTACGCGCGCGGACGCGAGGAGAAGAAGGCAGTCGATCAGGCGCGTATCTATACCGCAGAGATCATCAATGCGGACCCGTCTGAGATTATCTTCACCTCCGGCGGCTCGGAGGCGGACAACCTTGCGATCAAGGGTCTGCTGTTCTCCCGTCAGCTGCCGAAGAACAAGAAGCATATTATCACGAGCAAGATTGAGCACCACGCCATTCTGCATACTTGTGAGTTCCTCGAGCGCATCGGCTATACGGTCACCTATCTGGACGTAGACAATCAGGGTCATATCGACCTCGAGCAGCTCGAGAATGCAATCACCGACGATACCGCTTTGGTTTCCGTCATGGCGGCGAACAATGAGATCGGCACGATTCAGGATCTCAAGGCGATTGCGGACATCTGCCACAAGAAGGGCACCCTGTTCCACACGGACGCGGTTCAGGCGGTCGGCCACATGAAGCTGGACGTCAAGGAGATGGGCATCGACATGCTGTCCATGGCGAGCCACAAGGTCCGCGGCCCCAAGGGCGTCGGCGCGCTGTACTGCCGCAAGGGCATCATCCTCGAGCCGCTGATCCACGGCGGCGGACAGGAGCGCGGTCTGCGCAGCGGTACGGAGAATGTCGCAGGCATCGTCGGCTTCGGCGAGGCGCTCCGCTATGCCAAGGAGAACATGGATGAGTATCTGCCGTACGTCAAGTCGCTCACCGATCATCTGATCGAGGAGGTCACCAAGATCCCGTACACCCAGCTGACCGGCGATCCGGTCAACCGTCTGCCGGGCACGGCAAGCTTCGTCATCGAGTGCATCGAGGGCGAGAGCCTGATTCTGCTGCTCGACCTGAACGGCATTGCGACCTCGACCGGCTCCGCCTGCTCGACCGGTTCGCTCGACCCGTCCCACGTGCTGATGTCAATCGGCCTGCCGCACGAGATCGCGCACGGTTCCCTGCGTGTCACGCTCGGTGAGCAGAACACGATGGAGGACGTCGATTATATCATCGAGAAGATCAACGCAGTCGTCACCCGTCTGCGCGATATGTCCCCGGTTTGGGAAGAAAAGATGAACGGACAGCCGTCCCTGAAGTTATTCGATAAGTAAAACAAGAGTGTGTCTATCCACTCGGTAAGGAGCATAGAATGGAATACAGTGAGAAAGTAATGGATCATTTCGCCAATCCGCGCAATGTCGGCACGATTGAGGACGCCGACGCAGTCGGTGAGGTTGGCAACGCCAAGTGCGGCGATATCATGAAGATGTATCTGAAGATCAATGACGAGGGTGTCATCACCGACATCAAGTTCAAGACTTTCGGATGCGGCGCAGCGGTTGCGACCAGCTCGATGGCAACCGAGATGGTCAAGGGAAAGACCATCCAGGATGCACTGCAGCTGACCAACAAGGCGGTTGCAGAGGCACTCGACGGACTGCCGCCGGTCAAGATGCACTGCTCGGTACTGGCTGAGGAGGCCATCCACGCAGCGATCGCCGATTATTACAAGCGCAAGGGCATGGACCCGGTCGCCATGATGGGTACCTGCGATATGGACTGCGCAAACTGCGGCGGTCACCACTAATTCGACAGAAAATTGCAGAAACAGCCGCATTCCACTCGGAATGCGGCATTTCGGTATGATTTCAGTTATTCACCCGACGAGGAACAGGAGCGTACAGGAATGGAGCATCTAGCGGGACTCATCCGCGGTCTGCCGGAATATCAGACCATCCGTGACAGCATCAATCAATCAAATACGCCGACTGAGGTGACCGGACTGTCTCCGATCCACCGCGCACACCTGATCGCCGCACTGGCGGAGGAGCTTCACCGTCAGCCGGTGGTGATCTGCGCAGACGATTCGTCCTGCACCCGTATGGCGCGCGACCTTGAGAGCTTCACCGGACGCACGGTGGAGATTCTTCCCTACCGCGATTTTGTGTTCCACGATGTGGAATCCTCCTCGCGCGAGTACGAACACCGGCGCATCGCCGTGCTGAACACCCTGCGCCGCGGACGCCGTCCGGTCGTGATCTCGGTTCCGGCACTGCTGGCGTGCTGTATGCCGCCGGAGGTGCTCGAGCGCGCCGCATTCACCATCGACTTCAACGGAACCTACGAGCTGGAGGAGCTGACCCTGCGTCTCGTGCGCGCGGGCTACCGGCGCTGTGCGCAGGTCGAGGGCGCCGGACAGTTCTCGGTGCGCGGAGGCATTCTGGACGTGTTCGCCCCCGGAGAGGAAAATCCGGTCCGCATCGAGTTTTTCGGCGACGAGGTGGACACGATGGCGTACTTCGACATCGGCTCTCAGCGCCGCGGACGGTCGCTCGAGTCGCTCACCTGTCTCCCCAACCGCGAGGTCCTACCGGATCTGGCGCCGGACGGTGCGGAGGGACTCAAAAAGAGCATCGGGAAGATCCTGTCCTCGCGCGGAAAAAAGCATGAAAACCTGAATGAAACCCTGCGCCGCGACCTCGAGCGGCTGGAAAACGACGGAAGTTTCCCGTCCATCGACCGGTATCTTCCGATGATTTATCCGGACGGAGAGACCGCGTGCGACTATATTCCAAAGGATGCGATGGTCTTTTTTGAGGACTTCCGCAGCATCCGCGAGGCGGCGCGTGTCTATCATGTCCGTCTGCGCGAGGACACGATGGCGCTCATCGAGCGCGGTCAGCTGTACGGAAAGACCGGCAGCTTTGCCCGTGAGCTTTCTCAGATCATGCCCGTGCTCGAACGCCATCCGATGGTCTACCTGGAGTCCTTCCTCACCTCCGTCGCGGAATGTCCGCCCAAAACACTGACGGACATCACGGCAAAACAGCTTGCGGCGTACGGCGGCAACGTCGAGATTGCGGCATCAGATATCCGCTCCTATCAGGAAATGCGCTATCGTGTCATCGTTCTGTGCGGCAGTAAGATGCGCTGTGATGCCATGCGCGACCTGCTCGAGGAGCAGGATGTGACAGCACAGGTGAGCGAACACCTGCCGGAGTATGGCACGGTATCCATTGCGGAAGGCAGTCTGTCCGCCGGATTTGAGTTCCCGTCACTCAAGCTCACGGTGCTCACCGAGGGACAGCTCATGTCGTCCCGCCGGAAAAAGACCAAGCGGAAAAAATCCAACCGCGACCATGTCAAGAGCTACACCGACCTCACACCCGGCGACCTCGTCGTCCACGAACACCACGGCATCGGCCGCTTTGTCGGCATGGAGCGCGTCAAGGTGGACGGTGCGGAGGCGGATTTCATCAAAATCGCGTTCGCCGGAACGGATTATCTGTATGTACCGGCGACCAGTCTGGATCTGGTCTCCAAATACATCGGCGGAGGCGGAGAGGACAGCCATGTCCGCCTGAACAAGCTGAGCGGCAGTGACTGGCAGCGCGCACGCACCAAGGCCAAGGCGGCTGCCAAGGATCTTGCGGCGGGACTGATCAAGCTGTACGCCCAGCGCGAGCGCGAAAAGGGCTTTGCCTTCCCGCCGGACGACGAATTCCAGCGTGAATTTGAGATGGCATTTGAATACGAGGAGACCGAGGATCAGCTGCGCTGTGCCGAGGAGATCAAGAAGGACATGCAGTCCGAGCGTCCGATGGATCGTCTTCTGTGCGGCGACGTCGGATTCGGCAAGACCGAGGTCGCGATGCGCGCCGCGATGAAATGTGTGCTCGGCGGCAAGCAGGCGGCAATTCTCGTTCCGACCACTGTCCTCGCCCGTCAGCACTATCTGACCTGCGTCCAGCGGTTTTCCAACTGGCCGGTCAAAATCGAGATGCTCAGCCGGTTTAAAACCACAAAAGAGGAGAACGCGATCATCGAGCGTCTGCGCCGCGGCGATGTCGACCTGCTCATCGGCACACACAAGCTGTTCAACAAGAAGCTGGAATTCAAAAACCTCGGTCTGCTCATCGTGGACGAGGAACAGCGCTTCGGCGTCACCCATAAGGAAAAGCTCAAGGAGATCTCCAAGCAGGTGGACGTGCTCACCCTGTCCGCAACGCCGATTCCGCGCACGCTGAACATGGCGCTGTCCGGCATCCGCGACATGTCCGTCCTCGAGGAGCCGCCGCAGGACCGCCATCCGGTTCAGACCTACGTCATGGAATATGATGAGGGCGTTGTTATCGACGCGATGCGGCGCGAGCTGTACCGCGGCGGTCAGACCTACTACCTCCACAATCATGTGGATTCCATCGAGCGCGTCGCCTCCCGCCTGCATAAGCTTCTGCCCGAGGCAGAGGTCGCGGTCGCACACGGCCGGATGAGTCAGCGCGAGCTGTCCAAAATCATGACCCGCATGAGCGCCGGCGAGATCGACATCCTCGTGTGCACCACCATCATCGAGACCGGCATCGACATTCCGAATGTCAACACGCTGATCATCGAGGACGCCGACCGCATGGGGCTGTCTCAGCTGCATCAGCTGCGCGGACGGGTCGGCCGTTCCGCCCGCCATGCCTTCGCCTATTTCACCTTCCAGCGCGGCAAGACGCTGAGCGATATCTCCCAAAAGCGTCTGGATGCCGTGCGTGAATTTGCGGAGTTCGGCTCGGGCTTCAAAATCGCGATGCGCGACCTGGAGATCCGCGGCGCGGGCAATGTGCTCGGTCCGGAGCAGTCCGGCCACATGATGAGCGTCGGTTATGAC
This sequence comes from Clostridiales bacterium, assembly GCA_022775385.1. GTDB lineage: Bacteria > Bacillota > Clostridia > Oscillospirales > Butyricicoccaceae > Butyricicoccus_A. The sequence continues at coordinate 10,097 of JALFIV010000016.1, read as the reverse complement.
CTCTATCTCAAACTGCTCGAAGAAGCTGTACTTGAGGAAAAAGGCGAGACACCCAAGAAGCGCGTCGAATGCGCCGCCGCCCTGCGCATCTCCGCGAACATTCCGGAGAGCTATATCGACGACGACGGTCAGCGCGTGGATCTGTACCGCCGCATCGCTATGATTCAGACCGAGGACGACCGGTCGGACATCCTCGACGAGATGATCGACCGATGGGGCGAGCCTCCGGCTGCCGCCGCGGCGCTGTGTGATATCGCACTCCTGCGCACGCAGGCATCCGAGCAGGGCATTGTGGACATCAAGCAGACCGAGACGCATCTGAACCTGACATGGGAAAATGCGGACTTCCGCCGTCTCGCCGCTCTGTGCGGCATGCCCGAGATGAAGGGCCGCCTGATGCTCAACGCCGGCAGCAGTCCCTATGTCTCCCTCCGTCTGCGAAATGGCGAGAATGCCCTCGCTATGGCGGGAAAATTGGTGGAATATTATGCAAAAACTGCACAAAATTCACAATAACTACACAAAGTTTCACGATTTCTCCATTGAGTGAACGGACATTCGGTGATATAATGATATTTGGTTCATCTACATGGATGTAATTGATCCTTTTGGAAAAAATCAAAACAAATTGAAATGAGAGGTAACTGCAATGAAGCGCTTTTTAGCAATGCTGCTTGCCTCCGTCATGTGTCTGACCGTACTGGTCGGCTGCGGCGGAAATAAGCAGACAGGTGACAGTCCGACCGTCATGACGGTAGACGGCGAAGAAGTTCCGGCGAGCGAGCTGGCTGCCTATCTGGTATACAATATTTCGTACTATCAGAACTACTTCGGCATGGATGCATCCTTCTTCACCGATCAGGAAATGTTCAACAGCATGAAGGAATCCGCCGCCAATCAGGTACTCACCCTGCGCGGTATCAAGAAGATGGCCGCTGATCTGGGCGTCACGCTGAGCTCGGATGACAAGAAGGAGCTCGAGGAGACCAGAAAGTCCAATATGGAGTACGTCGGCGCGGAAAGCAGTCCGTTCAAGCGCTGGATTGCATACACCGTCAAGGGCAAGGATGACCCGTGGGCAACCTACCTGCACAACATGGGCTATACCGAGGAGCTGTTTGAAAAGGACAGCGAGACCATGGCGCTCGAGAGCAACATCGTCGACTACTACTTTGAGCAGGGCGACATCACCAAGAAATTCAACGATACCTATTACCATGCCAAGTCCATCCTGATTTCCGACTCCGACGAGGACGGCAATCTGCTCGAGGGCGACGATTTTGAGGAGGCAAAAAAGCAGGCTGTCTCGGTTCAGAGAAAGCTGAACGACGGCGAGGACTTTGACACCCTGTTTGAGCAGAACAACTCCGACACCGCACAGAGCGACGACGGCTACTACTTCACCGAGGGCGACATGGTCGAGGAGTATGAGGAAGCTGTCAAAAATCTCGAGGTTGGCGCACACTCCGAACACACCGTCTACTACGAGGGCTACGGCTGGTTCATCATCGAGCGTCTGCCGCTGGATGAGGATGCACTGGAGGACACCAATGCATACATGAACAACCAGGGCGAGGGCGACACCTCCACCATCAAGACTGCTATCGGTGATGCGATGGTTCAGGAAAAGCTCGAGGACTACATCGACAATATGGAAGTGGAGTACACCGACGAGTATGACAAGATCACGGTCTACAACGTCAACACCTATCTCGGATTTGTCCGCGATCCGCTGGTTGCAACCGAAGGCTCCGGCTCTGTTGCCGACGGCTCCGCAGGCGGTTCCGCTGAGTAAACAACATAACAAGCAAAAAGGCTGTGGATTGATTCCACAGCCTTTTACTATAAAAAAACCGGGCGAAATGATCTCATTCGCTCGGTTTTCTGTCTTTATTCCATTTCCAGCGCCTGCTGATACAGCTGATTCTTCCGCACGCCGGTCTGCTTTGCCGCCTGCTTGACCGCATCGCGCAGTGTCATGCCGCCCTCGTTCAGCTCCTTTGTGAGCGCCAGCGCGCGCTCCATGCGCTGTTCGGGAGATTCCTCTCCCGCGCCCTCCGGCGCACCCTCGATGACAAGCACATACTCACCTCTGGGGTCATTCTGTTCATAATATGCCGCGGCCTCCGGAATCGTCATGCGCAGGCACTCCTCGTGCAGCTTGGTGATCTCACGCGACATGGAAATCCGGCGCTCGCCGAGATTTTCCGCCAGATCGCGCAGCGTCCATTTCAGCCGGTGCGGCGCCTCATAGACGATACAGGTGCGCGTCTCTGTCTTGAGCACCTCCAGACGCTGCTTTCTGGTCTTGCTGTCTGTGGGCAGGAAGCCCTCAAAGCACCATTTTCCGCTCGGCAGACCGCTCTGCGCCAGCGCACACACCGCCGCGCACGCACCCGGCACCGGAATCACCGGAATACCATTTTCGTGGCACAGCGCCGCGAGATCCTCGCCCGGGTCGCTGACCGCCGGCATACCGGCATCGGTCACGAGCGCGCAGATCTCGCCCTGCTGAATGCGGCGGACAATCTCCGGTCCGCGCTGCTTTCGGTTGTGCTCATGATAGCTCACCATCGGCTTGGAGATCTCCAGATAGTGCAGCAGCCTGCCGCTCACCCGGGTATCCTCCGCCGCGACAAAGTCACACTCGCCGAGAATGCGCACCGCGCGGTAGGTCAGATCCTCCAGATTGCCGATCGGCGTGCCGACCAGATATAATACGCCCTGTTCCATGTACGATTACCTGTCCTTTACGTGATAAATCCGGTTGTATTCCTCGGTTTTTTCCCCGTTTTCCCCGCAGATCAACAACGGCGGCTCAATCTGCACGCCGGGCGCCGACCCGCGCCGCACCTCAATCAGCACGGCTGACGGAACCGACTGCGCATTCTGATGCACAAACCGCATCCGTTTGGGTTCCAGTCCGCAGCTGCGAAACAGCGCGATACAGTCGCACAGCCGCTCCGGACGGTGGACAAACGCCGCTCTCCCGCCGTATTTGACGAGATATGCCGCCGCGCGGATAAAATCCTCCGTCGTCCCGTCGGTCTCCTGCCGTGCGGTTCGTCGGTTCTCTCCCGCCGCATGATAGCCGCTGTCCGGGGAAAAATACGGCGGATTGCAGATCAGATAGTCAAATGCGCCGACTGGAAATAGATTTTTACAGTCGCGTACATCGCCGCACACAATCTCCATCCGGTCGGACAAATCGTTGACCGTCACATTCTCCCGTGCGAGCGCGGCGACCTCCGGCTGAAGCTCCAATCCGGTCACACGGATCTGTTCCATCCGCGCACATAGCAGCACGCCGAGCGCGCCGTTTCCGCATCCCAGATCACAGACCCGCGCCCGCGGAGACGGCTTTGCGAAGTCCGAGAGCAGAATGCTGTCCTGTCCCAGTTTGAAAAACCGGTCGTCCTGTATCAACTGATAGCCGTTCCACAGCTTGTCCTCGCGCCGCATGGTGTCCTCCGCTTTGTTTGATTACAAATCGTATAGTTTAAATTTAACTATTCATTTTGTTATTTTTATTTTTGTATAATTAAAACTAAATTATACAAAACGTAATTATTTGAACTGTTTCCACGCATTGACCGCCAGCTCATCACAGCGGTTGTTGTTCTCATTCTGCGCGTGTCCCTTGACCCAATGGAAGGTGACATCGTGGATTTCCAGCAGATCGAGCAGGCGTTCCCACAGGTCGGGGTTTTTCGCCGGCTCCTTCGCCGTGCGCATCCATCCCTTGCTGCGCCATTTGACCGCCCAGCCCTTCTGGATCGCATCGATGACATATTTGCTGTCCGAGTACAAATCCACGAAACACGGAGATTTGAGCGCCTCGAGCGCGGTGATCACGCCGAGCAGCTCCATCCGATTGTTTGTGGTCTCCGGAAAGCCCTTGCTGATCTCCTTGCGGTACTCGCCGTACTGCAGAATCACGCCGAAGCCGCCCGGGCCGGGATTGCCCGAGCAAGCTCCGTCTGTATAGATCACAACGTGTTTTTTATTCATCGTCTTCGGTCTCCGTCTCGTCCTCCTGCTCCGGATCGGTGCGGGCGAGCGAGATTACCTTGCCGTTTTCACTGGTTCGCATGACGATAACGCCCTGAGACGAGCGTCCGCAGACGCGGATATCCGACACCGCCGTGCGGATGATGACGCCGCCGTCCGTGATGAGCATGACATCGTCCTCGTCTGTGACCGCCGCGACACCGGCGATCATGCCGGTCTTTTGGGTCAGTCCGTGTGCGATCATGCCGCGTCCGCCGCGGTGATGGATGGAATAATCCTCAACCGGCGTGCACTTGCCGTAGCCGTTTTCGGTGACCGTGAGCACCATGGTATCCGGATCGCCGCAGACCATGCCGACGACCTTGTCGTCCTCCGCAAGCTGAATGCCGCGGACACCGACGGCGGTGCGTCCCATCGGACGAACCTCGTCCTCCTTGAAGCTGACAACCTGACCGTTTCGCGAAATCAGCATGATGGTCTGATCGCCGCTGGTCATGCAGACATTGACGACACTGTCGCCCTCGTTCAGGCTGAGCACGCGCAGTCCGCCGCGGCGGATGTTGCCCAAATCGTTCAGCGAAATGCGCTTGACCGTGCCGCGCTCGGTCGCAAAGAACAGGAACTTATCCTGCGTCTCCTCGTTCTGATAATCGCTGGTCGGGAACATCGCGGTGATCTTCTCACCCGGATCGAGTTCGAGCAGATTGACGATGTTCATGCCCTTTGCCGTGCGGCTGGTCTCCGGAATCTGATAGCCCTTGAGTTTGTAAACCTTGCCCAGATTGGAGTAGAACATGATGAAATCATGCGACGAGGCGGTGAACAGCACTTCCGCGAAGTCCTCCTCACGGGTCGCCATCGCACTGATGCCGCGTCCGCCGCGCTTCTGTGCGCGGTAGGTGCTGGTCGGCACACGCTTGATATAACCGAAATGAGTCAGCGTATAGGTGCAGTCCTCGCGCTCGATCAGATCCTCGATGTCGATCTCGTTGTCGACGTTTTCAATCGAGGTGCGGCGCTCATCGCCGAATTTCTCACGGATCTCGAGCAGTTCCGTTTTGACGGTCTGCTTGATGTTGTATTCGGACGAGAGAATCTCCTCATAGCTGTGGATTCTCGCCTCAATCTCATCGTATTCATCGTTGATCTTCTGACGCTCCAGACCGGACAGACGGCCGAGACGCATGTTGACGATTGCCTGCGCCTGATCCTCATCCAGATGGAACTCAAAGTTCTCGCTACCGTCCACAATGCCGAGCAGCGCAATCTGATTGATGAGAAACGGCTCGTTCATCAGGTTGATCTTGGCCTCCGCCTCATTTGCGGATGCGCGGATGATCGCGATGATGCGGTCGATGTTGTCGGTTGCGACCTTGAGACCTTCCAAAATGTGGGCGCGCTTCTCCGCCTTCGCCAGATCAAAGCGCGTGCGGCGCTCGATGACCTCGCACTGGAAACGGAGGTAATGATCGATCAGCTCGCGCAGGTTGAGCGTGCGCGGCTGGTTTTTGACAAGCGCCAGATTGTGTACCGAGACCGTGTCCTGCAGCTGGGTGTAGTTGAACAGCTGATTGAGCACGACCTGTGCATTGACATCGCGCTTGAGCTCGACGACAATGCGCATGCCTTCGCGGTCGGATTCGTCGCGCAGGTCGGAAATTCCCTCCACACGCTTTTCCTTGACCAGGTCGGCGATGGAGGACACGAGACGGGCCTTATTGACCATGTAGGGGATCTCCGTCGCGACAATGCGCGTTCTTCCGTTCCCCATGTCCTCGAAATGCGTGCGGGCGCGCAGTTTGATCTTGCCGCGTCCGGTCGCATAGGCGGCGCGGATGCCGCTGCGTCCCATGATAATGCCGCCGGTCGGGAAATCCGGTCCCTTGATATAGCGGCAGATGTCCTCAAGCTGTGCCTCCGGATTGTCAATCACGTGGCAGATGCCGTCGATGACCTCGGTGAGGTTGTGCGGCGGCATATTGGTCGCCATGCCGACCGCGATGCCCGACGAGCCGTTGACCAGCATATGCGGGAAACGGGACGGGAGCACGACCGGTTCCTTGCGGTTGTCGTCGAAGTTCGGCATGAAGTCGACGGTATCTTTTTCGATATCCGTCAGCATATTGACCGCCATCTTGTTCAGACGGGCCTCGGTGTAACGGTATGCAGCCGGGGGGTCACCGTCCACAGAACCGAAGTTGCCGTGTCCGTCTACCGTCGGGTAGCGCAGAGAAAACGGCTGTGCCATGCGGACGAGCGCGTCATAGACCGATGCGTCGCCGTGCGGATGATACCGGCCGAGTACATTACCGACGGTCGTCGCCGACTTGCGGTACGGACGGTCGGCGGTCAGATGATCTTCATACATCGCGTACAGAATACGGCGGTGAACCGGTTTGAGTCCGTCGCGGACATCGGGCAGCGCACGACCGGCGATAACCGACATGGCATACGCAATGTAAGACTTTTTCATCTCCTTATCCAGGTCAACCGGGATAATTTTCTGATTTTCAAAATGATTACTGCTATTATTACTGCTCATGTTCGTTCCTTCTCACTCACCCAGTGCTTCTTCCAAAAACGCAATGGACTCCTCCAGCGAATCCATGGCGTCGAGCAGAAGATTCTCCTGCTCCGTGCGGCGCTTTTTGGTTCCGCCGCCGGTCAGATCGATCAGACGGTTGTACAGAGCCATCAGCTCCTGCTGAATGTCCGATACCTTCTTGCATTCCAAATCATTCATTGTTTGTTCCTCTGCCTGTTAAATGTCCAGATTCTTGGCATACTTGGCGTTTTTCTGAATAAACTCGCGGCGCGGTTCAACCTTTTCGCCCATCAGCAGGGTAAAGGTCTCATCCGCGAGCGCCGCATCGTCCAGCGTGACCTGCAGGAGTGTGCGGTTCTGCGGATCCATCGTGGTCTCCCACAGCTGATGCGGATCCATCTCGCCCAGACCTTTGTATCGCTGAATCAGGACGTTATCGCCCATCTCCGCGAGCACCGCAAGCTGTTCCTCCTCGGTGTAGGTATAGCGCACGGTCTTGCCCTTTTCATTCTTGAACAGCGGCGGCTGTGCGATATAGACATGCCCCTCCTCGATCAGCGGACGCATGTAGCGGAAGAAGAAGGTCAGCAGCAGCGTGCGGATGTGGCTGCCGTCGACGTCGGCATCCGCCATCAGGATGATCTTGCCGTAGCGCAGCTTGCTCGTATCAAAATCCTCGCCGAATCCCGCGCCGAACGCGGTGATCATCGGGCTGAGCTTCTCATTGCCGTAGACCTTGTCCAGACGCGCCTTCTCGACGTTCAGCATCTTGCCCCAGAGCGGCAGAATCGCCTGATAACGGCGGTCGCGTCCCTCCTTGGCCGAGCCGCCCGCCGAGTCGCCCTCGACGATGTAGATCTCGGTGAGCGCCGGATCGCGCTCCTGACAGTCAGCCAGCTTGCCCGGCAGACTGCCGGACTCCAGCGCACTCTTTCTGCGCGTCATCTCACGCGCCTTGCGCGCCGCCTCCCGCGCACGGGACGCGGTTTGTGCCTTGTCGATGATAATCTTGGCAATTGACGGATTTTCCTCAAAGAAAACCGTCAGCTTTTCGGTCAGCAGCGACTCCACCAGTGTTCTCATATCCGAGTTTCCGAGCTTGGTCTTGGTCTGACCCTCGAACTGTGCCTCCATCAGCTTGACCGAGATGATCGCGGTCAGACCCTCGCGCACATCGTCGCCCGAGAAATTCTTCTCGTTGTCCTTGAGAAAGCCGAACTTTCTCGCGTAATCGTTGATGACCTTGGTCAGGGCGGATTTAAAGCCGGTCTCGTGCGTGCCGCCCTCGGTGGTGTTGATGTTGTTGGCAAACGAGAGCAGGCTCTCGCTGTATCCGTCGGTGTACTGCATCGCAACCTCCGCCATGGAGTCGTCGCGCGAACCCTCGACATAGATGACCTCCGGATGAATCGGGGTCTTGTTGCGGTTCAAATACTCGACAAACTGCTTGATACCGCCTTCATAGTGCATGATATCCTCGCGGATATCCTCCGGGTCGCGCTCGTCGCGCAGGGTGATGCGGATGCCGCCGTTGAGGAATGCCTGCTCGCGCAGACGCTTTTCCAGTACATCGTACTCGTACTCCAGCGTCTCAAAAATCTGATCGTCGGCGCGGAATCGGATCGTGGTTCCCGTCTCATGTCCCGCACACGGCACAGTTTTCATCTGCTGTACCGTCTGACCGCGTTCAAACCGCATGGTGTTCTTGTTTTCCCCGTCGTATACCGTCGCCTCCAGCCACTCGGACAGCGCGTTGACAACTGAGGAGCCGACACCGTGCAGACCACCGGAGACCTTGTAGCCGTCGCCGCCGAACTTGCCGCCGGCGTGCAGAACGGTGAGAACAACCTCCAGTGTCGGAATACCCATCTGCGGATGGATGCCGACCGGGATGCCGCGTCCGTTGTCGCGGACCCGAATGACATTATCCGGTTCAATTGTGACTTCAATGTGAGTACAATAGCCGGCGAGCGCCTCATCGATGGAGTTGTCGACAATCTCGTATACGAGATGATGCAGGCCGCGCGCCGAGGTCGAACCGATGTACATACCCGGACGCATTCTGACCGCCTCCAGACCCTCCAGGACCTGAATCTGGCTCTCATCGTAGGTCTCCTCCACCTTCAGATCGAGGACCTCTTCTCTCAGAACTTCTTCACTCATGTGAATCCCTTTTCCTTCTCCGGCCGTCAGTATCCTGATGTCCTGTCCTCCGCAGCCGGAGAGAGAACAGAAACAAAACAATCCCGTCTGAGCGGGATCTATCCAATCGGCTTGGTTGGGGACTATTCCCCGAGCGCCATTCCGCTGCGGCGCAGCAGCGTCGCGGTGGAAAGCTGTGAAATGTAAACGACGGATTCCCCTTTTTCCACGCAGTGGACACAGGACTTCGGCAGATCATCGAACAGCGGGATCAGCCGGCCGTTCTTCTCCAGTGTGGAGAGAAACGCACGGGTATGTTTGGACAAGGTGACGGTATCCATATCAAAAATACCGACGATTGTGTCGGTCGGAACCACGACATTCTGTCCGATATGCAGATACATGTGAGGCTCCTTTCCCACGCTCATGTTTCCCAAAGGAAAATCCGTTTTCTCTTGTTTTTATTATACCACTTTTTTGGTGTTTTTGCACGTGCTTTCCGTAACTTTATTGAAAGATTTTCCGTCTCTAAGCAGGTTTTTTCCGGCATTATGACGGTTGATTTTTTATTTTTTTCCATCTTTTCATGTTCCACCTGTTTCCGCGCCGATTTCCCGCTTTTTCAAACCGGTTTCCAAGACTTTCGGAAGATAAAATTAGCAAATGGTAACCGTAAGGAAACTTGATCTCAATCCCCTGTGAGGGTGGAATGATATGGATTCATCAGAAAATGAAAATTCCTCAAACCGGATAGGTTGTTGTCAGAGACTTTTGTTCGGGCAAAAGTCTCCAACACCTCTAAATCCGCGTAGACAACCTAGCGGTTTTCTACGTATTTTCCCTTGGATTGCCGAAGCGCTCCGTCGAGGGAAACACATTCGACGAAGCGCTTTTGTGACAGGGAGAACAGACGGTAAGGCTGATTAACCGAACCGGTTACATGGATGACAGACACAAAACTGGTTCGCACCGGCTTGCAAATCTCAGCTATCCATGAATATAATCGTTCGCCGCGTTAGTGGTGATCAGCGGCGGACGATCCGGCAAAGCCAAGGAGGTTTTCAGGAACCTCGGTTCCTGAATCGTTTTCTTTCTAAATTTCTTTGTCGACACAAAGAAATTTTTTGTATCCCAATCCTGCGTGTGGGCGGAATGAGATGGATTCATCAGAAAATGAAGATTTCTTGAAACGCTTAGGTCGCTGTCAGAGACTTTTGTTCGGGCAAAAGTCTCTAACAACTCTAAAGCCCGCTTAGAACACCTGACGGTTTTCTAAGGACTTTCCCTCAGACTTCCGAAGCCCTTCCCCGCCTGTACAACCGATGCGGGAAAGGGCTTATTTTCATGGAGCACTGACGGCAGCTTTGCTTGTCTGAACCAATTACATGGAGGGCTGACA
>JALFIV010000006.1 GCA_022775385.1 Clostridiales bacterium | reverse complement strand
CGGCAACATCATCGACCGCGACCTCGAGACCGAGCAGCTGGTCAAGGAGCTGTCCGCGGGCGAGACGGTCGAGCGTGAGCCGAACTACTACTTCAAGGAATCCACCAAGACCAAGAACGACGGCATCGGCCGGACGTACATTGACGTCGATATCGCCGACCAGGTTGTCTACTGCGTCAAGAAGGGCAAGCTGGTCTACAGCTCGGATGTTGTAACCGGCAATCCGTACACCGGACACGGCACTCCGACCGGCGTCTACCGCATCGAGTACCATTCCGCAAACTGGTACATGAAGAAGTATCAGGTATTTACTTACTACTGGATGCCGATCGACCTGAATACCGGCGTCGGTCTGCATGACGCGACCTGGCGTTCCACGTTCGGCGGTTCGTACTATCTGGGAAGCGGCTCGCACGGCTGTGTTAACATGCCGCTGAGCACCGCGAAGTTCATCTTCAACAACTTTGCGGACGGCACCCCGGTCATCGTTCACTACAACTAAACCACACACAGAAAATCCGGTACCGATGGGTGCCGGATTTTTTTCTGCCGTTTTTCCGCGGATGCCCGACAGTTGACAGATGGATGGAAATATGAGATACTAAATAAAATAGTATTGAAAACCATTTCTTGAGGTATTGGATATGAAGAAGGAAAAAATTGCGCTGCTTGTAGACTCCGGTTGTGATCTGGAGGCAGATTTTATCAAAAAGCACTCGATTTATGTCGCGCCGTTCCTGCTCAATTACGACGGAGAGGAATATGTGGACGGAACCGGCATCGACCCGCTCGAGGTCTACCGCCGTTTTCCGCAGCAGATTCCCAAGACGTCGACCCCGTCGATTCAGACCGTGGAGGACATCGTGGGTCAGATCATCGCGGACGGCTATGAGTCCATCATCGCGATCGACGTCTCCGACCATCTGAGCAGCACGATCTCCACCATCTCGCTCGTGCTCGCGGAGCATCCGGAGATCCCGTCGTTTGTGCTGAATACCAAAAATATCTCCATCGGCTCGGGCTTTCTCGCGATGTGGGCGGCAAAGAAGATCAAGGAGGGCATGAGCTTTGCGGAGCTGACCGAGCAGCTGCCGGAAAAGGTCAGGGATTCCACCGTGTTCTTCTATATGGACACGCTGGACTACCTCAAGGCGGGCGGACGCATCGGCGGCGTGACCTCGGTGGTCGGCAGCCTGCTCAAGATCCGTCCGATCATCTCCTGTGATGCCGACGGCACGTATCATACTGCCGCGCTCATCCGCGGCGACAAGAACGCAAAGAAAAAACTGCTCGAGCTGGCGGGACAGTCCGCCGGAGACGAACCATGCTGGCTGGCGCTGCTCAACGGCGCGGCGCCGGACGAGGCGGCTGCCATCAAGCCGACGCTGAAAAAGCAGATCCGCCGCGGCAAAATCGTCGCAGAGCATCAGATCACCGCGTCGCTCGCGGTGCACACCGGCCCGGGACTGCTCGGCATCGGCGTGCTGAAAAATCCGTAAATCGGCCGGAAACAGAGAAAAACCGTACGTCCCAAACGGGAGGTACGGTTTTTTTGATGAGGAAGCAGGGTCAATCGGCATATTCGCGCACCAGCTTGAACAGCTGGGTCCGGTTGCGGATGGACATCTTTTTGTAGATATTCAGAATGTGCTTTTTGAGCGTGTTGTTGGTGATGGTGAGCTGGGAGCAGATCACATCGTTCGGCAGTCCCTGCATCAGCAGACCGAGAATCGTGGTCTCGCGCGCCGTCAGACGGAATTTCTCCTCGCATTCGGCGACGCTGAGTTTTTCGTGCCGGTGCTCCAGCTCCTCATACGACCGCTCGATGCGCAGTGCCAGATGCTCCTGAAACATATCCAGCAGGAACACATCGTCGTAGACAAAATCCGGTGCGCCGCGGCGGCGGAAGAACGAGACCTTAGCCAGAACACGGCCGTTTTCCGCCGGAAGGATGTGTACGCTGTGGTGATAGCCCTGACTCTGGAAAAACCGGCGGTAAAAGGGGGTATCCGTGCGGTCGGCGTCCGAGAACACATCGCTCTCGCGGTAGACCATCTTTTTTCCGCCCATCATCAGACCGCGGCTGTAGTCCTGATCCTGACCGCTCTCCAGATATTCCGCGGCGAGCGTTCCGCTGTATCCGCAGCAGACCGCATGGCTGAGGCGCGGCAGATTCTTGAAATCGGAAAAATAAAACACCGCGGCATCAAAGTCCATCAGCAGACGGATCTGATCGAGAAAACTGCGGCACATTTCGTTCAGATCGCCGTTTTTGTGAATCTGACACGTGATATTATTAAACACTACCAAATCATTGGTCTCCAGAATATGCATTGCATTCCACCTCTCCAGGCTGACATTTTCTGTTCGTTTTGGAAAAAACAAATCAAAAAAGACAAAGGTGCTTTGCAAAATGCAAAACACCTTTGTTCAACAGAATCATTTTAACATGATAGAATCAGCCTGTCAAGCACATAACCTATAAAAAAGTGGAAGATTGTGCGCATATAGAGGGTCAGACGGTCTCAGTCCGCCGCGGTGAGCCGGAGTACCCACTCGCCGCGCGCATCCACCAGACCGCAGGAGCCGTCCGTCTGTACGGAGAACAGACCGCCGCCGGTCGGACGGATCCACTCGTATTCCATGTCCAGCACCATCTTTCCGTCCGTGCCGCAGATTCCCGAAAGACCGGTCTGCGCATCGGTGAGAATCAGAGACGCGCCGTCCGGATCGGTCAGCCCGTCCGAATCGGTGAAGCATCCGTCGACCGCCTTGGATGTGACAGCCTGCTCCAGATTGACGACGGACACCGTGGCGGCATCGCCCGCAATCAGCAGACTGTCGGTCAGTCCGGTGAGCGTCGTGCCGGCGGGGAACTCCATCGTACCGAGATCGTCGAACAGCAGAACCTCGCCGGATTCCGCGGTGAAGCTGAAATAGTGGTTGGGCCATGCGGTCAGCTTCTGTCCGTCAAACGCCCCGGGGAGACGGATAGACTGCTTGGACTGGACGTTGCGCACCGTGCAGGTGCCGTCCGCACTCCACAGCTGATAGATCGGGAGATCCTCGCTGCACACGGCGGCGCGGGTATTGGTGAACGGAAGCACGGTCTCGCCATCGGCGTTCAGCACGCCGTATGTGCCGCCGGCGTGCTTTGCCAGAAAATAGCCGCCGCGCGAATCCCACAGGTGGATCACACCCGGGAAGATCGTGATCTGGCCGTCCGTGTCGATGACGCCCCAGCGTCCGGTATCCTGCTTGACGAGCGCGGCGCCGCCGGAGAACGCGCCGATGCGGCGGACATCCGGGACGAGGATGGTCTCCCAGCTTTCCGTGTCGGTCAGCGACCAGCTGCCGTCGGTGTTTTTACAGACCAGCACGCCGTCCTGACACGAGTGCGGTCTGCCGTCCAGCACGGTCAGACGGGTGCCGTCGGTTTGATACAGCTCGGTTGTGGCGTCTGTGCGCGTGAGTGCGAGATATGCCTCGTCCCACACGCGGAGCTTCCCCGCGGCGGGCGGGAAAATCAGCTCACCGTCCGGGCTGACCGCGGTGACAGTATTTCCCTCATACAGCGCCCAGAGCGTGCCGGAGGAGGTGGTCAGCAGTTCGACCCGGTCGTAGACGGCGTCGGTCACCGGAACGGCGTCCTGATCTGCCAGCGCGTATCGGTTTCCGACCGCAAACGGAATCAGCGCCTCGGGCTGTTCCGCGCCGCTGAGCGCCGTGATGACCGTGTCTCCCTCGGATATGTAGTCGGATAAATGTGCGGATGCGGTCTCCTGCGTCTCGGCCGGATCTGCAGAACCGGAACCATTGACCGGTCCGGCATCCGGCAGGGCGGACACCGCAAAAGCACACAGAATTCCGGCGAGCAGGAGTCCTGCCGCAGCCTTTTGTTTCAATGGAATATCCTCCAGAAAAATTAGTGATTCACTCTTTAGTTTACGCAGAAATCGGGTTCTGTCAAGTTTTTTTGTGAACAGACTGTAAAATATTGCAAATCGCAACCCCGGATACCGCCGGCGGGGTGTGTCAGCGGCATTGGGGCAGGTCGGGAATCAGAGCGCAAGCTCGCTCAGTGCGTCGTGCAGGGTGCGGGCGGAGTCGTGCAGCCGCCGCTGTTCTTCTTCGTTCAGCGGAATATCCAAAACCGTCTCGATGCCGCCGCGCCCGACGATGCAGGGCAGACCGAGACAGACGTCACCCAGTCCGTAGTGGCCGTCGGCGCAGACGGAGACCGGAAGGACACTGCGCTCGCCGCGGACGATGCAGGTGGCGATGCGCAGGACAGCCATTGCGATGCCGTAGTAGGTCGCGCCCTTGCCCTGAATGATCTCATAGGCGGCGCCGCGCACGGATTCAAACATCGCGTGATAGTCCGGCTGAATGCCGCGGCCGGCGCAGTAGTCGTCCAGGTCGATGCCGGAGATGTTGGCGCTCGACCAGACCGGCAGCTCGCTGTCCCCGTGCTCGCCGATGATAAAGGCGTGGACATTGCGTCCGTCGACGCCGAGCTGACTGCCCAGCAGGTATTTCAGACGGGCGGTGTCCAGCACCGTGCCCGAGCCGATGACGCGGGCGGGCGGGAATCCGGACAGCCTGCGCGCGATGGCGGTCAGCAGATCCACCGGATTGGAGACCACGAGCAGGATGGTCTCGGGACAGACGCGGACGATCTCCGAGATGACCGCGCGCAGGACAGCCGCGTTGCGCTCGAGCAGCTGGATGCGGGTCTCTCCGGGCTTTTGGTTGACGCCTGCGGCGATGATCACCAGTGCGGCGCCGTCCAGATCGTCATAGGTTCCGTCGTACACGCGGCACGGCGGGGAAAAAGAGGTGCCGTGGCTGATGTCCATCGCCTCGCCGTGTGCGCGCTTGCGGTCGATATCCACCAGCACCAGCTCGGAGAACAGGCCGTGCGTCGCAAGGGTATAGGCGGCCGCCGCACCGACGCCGCCGCAGCCGATGATGCCGCATTTCTGATAATTGATCGTAGGATCACTTCCTTTTTCTCATGCAGATACCGCTAGTGTCTCCGAATGAGGCGGAAGTATGCAGAAAAAATCCCTCCGAGCGCAATCGCCCGGAGGGAAAAACTTATTCTGCGGCGCGCCGCTCGCGGACAATCACGAGAATTTTGACGGTCGGCTTGTTGTAGTCGTTCATGCGGATTTTCTTGATGTACAGATTGTGCGGTTTTCCGGCGACCACCTCGTGGTACACCGTGCTGTCCCGCTCGCTCAGACGTCCGATCTCCTCGCCCTCCTCCGTGATGACCGTGCAGTTCGATCCGTTGGAGTCACAGATGATAAATACCGGCTGATCCTTGACGCATTCACAGATGACGCGCTGACGGCGCTTCTTTCCGGTGCCCTTGAGCTTCCACACCAGGCGGAGCTTTTCGTCGTCAAACTGCGGGAGCAGGGAGCGGTGGAGAGTCTGCGGGACGAAATTCTCCGGCAGAGAACTGCCCCACTGTTCGTCGGGAATCGACGGAATCGGTCCGGTCACATCCGGCACCATCACGGGTTCCGCATCGACCACCGGAACCACCTCCGGCTCAGGGATTTCCTCAACGACCGGCTCCGAGACCGGAACCACCTCCGACTCGGGAATTTCCTCAACGACCGGCTCTGCGACCGGAACCACCTCCGGCTCAGGGATTTCCTCGATGACCGGCTCCGAGACCGGAACCACCTCCGGCTCGGGAATTTCCTCAACGACCGGCTCTGCGGCCGGAACCACCTCCGGTTCGGGAATTTCCTCAACGACCGGCTCTGCGACCGGAACAATCACCGGCTCAGGGATTTCCTCGATGACCGGCTCTGCGACCGGAGCCATTTCCGGCTCAGGGATTTCCTCAACGACCGGCTCTGCGACCGGAACCACCTCCGGCTCAGGGATTTCCTCAACGACCGGCTCCGCGGCCGGAACCATCTCCGGCTCGGGAATTTCCTCAACGACCGGCTCTGCGGCCGGAACCATCTCCGGCTCAGGGATTTCCTCGATGACCGGCTCCGCGGCCGGAACCACCTCCGGCTCACTGTCCATCAGTGCGGCAAGTTCCGCCGGAGTGATGCGCTCGGTCGGCTGATCGACCGGCGTGCTGTCGGTTTCCGGTGTCCACGCCTGCGGCTGACTGTCCATCGCGGCGGGCGGATCGAGGGGGGCGGCAGCTTTTTCCATCACGGCGGTGGCGATCGCGTCCATCAGCTCGTCCGACGGATCGGACGGTGCGGCGCTGACCGGATTGGATTGCGGTTCATCCTGCGGGAAGCGCGGCACCATCATCGTGGCGTCCGGAACGGTTTCCGTGGGGTCCGCGGCGAACGGCGAGGTTCTCGGCGGATGGGAAACGGCGGACGGTTTTTTGAGCTTACTGAATAAGAAAGAAAATAATCCCATGGGGTGGAGGCCTCCTTGTACGCGTGTTTCTCTGACTATGATATCATGGACGGGCGGCAGAATCAATGCCGGGGTTGACCGGAGCGGCATTCTGTATCTTGTGATTTGATGGAAAATGACGTATAATTCTGCTGTCAGACCGTGACGGCACGGAATACAATGGGGAGAAATGAGGTGGGAAACATGCGGAAGGAACTGGATTATTTTCATATCGATTCGGCTTACGGCGGCATTCAGGACTGGTTTCCGGGACGGATGATGCGTCTGGGCGGATGCGCGATTGTGACCGCTTGTGACAGCTGTATCTACCTGCAGAAGCATAAGGGCGGGACGCTCTGTCCGCCGGAGACGGAGGGGATGAACCGGCAGGCCTATATCCGCTTTGGGGAGCGCATGAAGCCGTATCTGCGTCCGCGATGGACGGGAATCAATAAGCTGGAACTCTATATCGACGGATTCGGTGACTATCTCCGCGATATCGGGGAGGATCGGCTCACGATGCGGCCGTTTGCGGGAACCCGTCCGTACGCGGAGGCGGCGGAGGCGGTGCGCATGCAGATCGACCGCGGACTGCCCGTGCCGTGCCTGATGCTCCATCATCGGGATAAGCAGTTTGCCGACTACGACTGGCACTGGTTCCTGCTGACGGGATATGACGATACGGCGGACGGCATGCAGGTCAAGGCGGTCACCTACGGGTCGTGGCGGTGGCTGGAGCTGGCACCGCTGTGGCGGACCGGCTACCGGCAGAAGGGCGGACTCATTCTTTACGACTGGAAAGACGGGGGAAACGCTTGATTTTCAGGGAATTCCTATCGTATAATAGGGATACGAAAAATGGAGGGAACAGAGAATGAAAATCTCGACCAAAGGCCGCTATGCGCTCCGCCTGATGCTGGATCTGGCGATGAACGACAACGGCTCGAATATTCCGCTCAAAGCGATTGCGGAGAGACAGAACATCAGCATGAAGTATCTGGAACAGATCATCGGCATTCTGGTGCGTGCGGACTTCGTCCAGAGTGTCCGCGGCTCGTCCGGCGGCTACCGTCTGTCCCGCCCGGCGGAGACCTACACGGTGGGCAGCATCCTGCGTCAGACCGAGGGAAGCCTCGCACCGGTCTACTGTGTGGACTGCGACGCGGAGGAATGCGAAAAGGCGGAGACCTGTGCGACCTCTTGGGTCTGGGAACAGGTGAATCGGGCGATCAGCGAAGTGGTGGATCATCTGACACTTGCGGATGTCTGCCGCCATCAGCGCGAGCTGACCGGCGCGGAAGAATAACAGGAGAACACAATGCAGCCATATATCCATACGGTACAGTATTATGAAACCGACAAAATGGGCATCACCCACCATTCCAACTACATCCGGTGGATGGAGGAGGCCCGCGTGGATTTTCTCCGTCAGATCGGATGGAGCTACGACATGCTGGAGAAAAACGGGATTTTTTCTCCGGTCACCGCGATCGACTGCCGCTATGCGAGCAGTACGACCTTTGCCGACGAGATCACGATCCGCATCGCGGTCAAGGAGTTCCGCGGCGTCCGTCTGGTGCTGTCCTACACCATGACCAAGAGCGACGGCACGACCGCCTGCACCGGCTGTTCGGAGCACTGCTTCCTGCACGCGGACGGCTCGTTCATCCGGATGAAAAAAGAATATCCCGAATTCTACCGGATTCTGTCCGAGATGGCGGCATCCGAACCGGCGTCGTAACACGAAAACAGGCATCCTGACATTCCGCAGATGGCAGGATGCTTTTGTTTTGCCGTCTGCGGCATAATTTCTCCCCGTCTGCGTACAATAATCGGGAATGAGCAAGGGAGGGCAGCCTCCTTTCGGAGAGGGGAGAGCGTTGTGAGCGCAATCTTTGGAACGGATGGAATCCGCGGACGGGTACCCGGGGAGCTGAACGCCTCCCTGGCGTTCCGGCTGGGATTCTCGGTGGGAAGCATGCTGTGGGAGGAGGGAGAGACCCGGCCGCGCGTCGCGGTCGGACAGGATCCGCGTTCGTCCTCGGATATGCTAGAGGCTGCGGTGGTCGCGGGTGTCTGCGCGTCGGGCGCGGATGCCGAGCGTCTGTCTGTGGTTCCGACACCGGCGGTCTCGTGGTACACCCGCAGTCACGGCCTGCAGGCGGGCATCATGATCTCCGCCTCCCACAACCTGTATGCGTACAACGGCATCAAGTGCTTCACGCACGAGGGACGCAAGCTGAGCGAGCGGCAGGAACAGCGTCTGCAGGAGCAGCTCGGACGGACGCCCGCGGAGCGGGAGGTCACCCATCCGGTGGGACAGGTGATTCCGCTCACGGCCGATCCGGTGCGGGAGTACACGGACTATCTGTCCGGCTGTGTGCAGACCGATCTCAGCCGGATCCGCGTGCTGTTCGACTGTGCAAACGGCGCCGCCGCCGCGACCGTCCCCCGTCTGATCCGCTGTCTGGATCTGAACGCCGACTTGATCTTCAGCGCGCCGGACGGGGAGAATATCAACCAAAACTGCGGCTCGACCTGTCCGGAGCGGCTGGGAGAGGCGGTGCGGCGGGACGGATACGACATCGGCTTTGCGCTGGACGGCGACGCCGACCGCTGTATCGCGGTGGATGAGACCGGCGCGGTCATGGACGGCGACCGGATTCTGCTGGCGGTTGCCTCGCACTGGGCGTCGTGCGGCAGACTTCCCGAGCGCGCCGTCACGGCGACCGTGATGTCCAACCTCGGCCTGCGCGAGAGCGCGCAGGCGCACGGCATCGCGGTGCACACCGCGGAGGTGGGGGACAGCCGCGTGATGCGGATGATGGAGCAGACCGGATGCCGCCTCGGCGGGGAGCCGTCCGGCCATCTGATTTTCCGCGATTACAGCGTGACGGGGGACGGACAGCTCACGGCGATTCTCCTGCTGGAGACCATGGCCGAGACCGGCAGCTCGGCCTCCGCCCTGCGCAGTATGCTGCATCCGTGGGTTCAGCGGATGGAAAATCTTCCGGTCTCCGGTACGGATAAGCGCCGGCTGCTCGGCCGTTCGTCCGTCCTGCAGGCGGCGGAGCGGGCGCGGGAGGAGCTGGACGGCGGGCGCATCGTCCTGCGTGCGTCCGGCACCGAGGATCTGATCCGCATCCTCGCAGAGGGGCGCGATGCGGACAGCGTTGCGCGCACGATGCGGACACTCACCGACGTAATCCGGCGGGAAGCGGCGTCTTGTCCGGACAATTGACGGGAATCCCCACCAAATGAGTAGACAAAATGCACAAAACAGAGGGGGATTTTTTTCAGACAATGAAAAAGATTGACAAAAAACTAACAGTAGGCTATAATCAATTTATGAGTTATTTATCGACGAATCAAATTTCATCTTCCGACTCGCTGGAAGCGCTCTGCGCGCGCGCACAGGAGGGGGATCGCACGGCAGAGGAAGTGCTGGCGGAGCGGTGTTCCCATCTGGTGAAATCCTGTGCCCGCCCGTTCTTTCTCGCGGGTGCGGACAGTGAGGACTTGATTCAGGAGGGGATGCTCGGTCTGCTCAAGGCGATCCGTTCCTACGATGCGTCGCACGGCGTCCCGTTTGAGGCGTACGCCCGTGTCTGCATCATGAGCCGGATTTACTCGGCGGTGCGGTCGGCCGCGGCGGATAAGCACAAACCCCTCAACCATTCGGAAAGCATTTCCCAAAAGCCTCTTATCGATGATTCCCGCGAGCTCTCTGCGTCGCTCTCCGGATCTGATCCGGCGGTGCTGGTCATTCATGTGGAGGAACAGGAGGAACGGCTCCGTCTGCTGGAAAGCCGGCTTTCCTCCTTTGAGAAAAAGGTGCTTGCGCTGTTTCTGGAGGGACTGTCCTATCCGGATATGGCACAGCAGCTCCGCAGACCGTTGAAATCCGTGGACAACGCGATTCAGCGAATCCGACGCAAGGCGGCAGCATTTGAACGGGATGCGGACTGATCCCGCATGACTCGGCGGCGAAAACAGGGCAAACGTGCCCTGTCGCATACATTATTGACATGCCCGTATAGGGAAAACTGAGGAGAGGTAGTTATGTATCAGGATAAGACATTAGTTTGCAAAGAGTGTGGCGCGGAGTTTATCTTTTCCGCCGGCGAGCAGGCATTCTACGAGGAGCGCGGATTCCAGAACGAGCCGCAGCGCTGCAAGGCATGCCGCGACAAGAGAAAGAACGCCGCACGCGGCCCGCGCGAGTACTTCACCGCGGTCTGTGCGTCCTGCGGAAAAGAAGCGCGCGTTCCGTTCGAGCCCAAGAGCGACCGTCCGGTCTACTGCAGCGAGTGCTTTGCAAAGATGAAGGGTCAGGACTAACAGGAAGAAAGAGCGTCTGTCAGCGATGACAGGCGCTTTTTTTGCGGATTTTCCGCAATTACGTATTGAAAAAGCGCGGGTGAGACAGTATAATAAATACGTTATCTGAATCGAAACGCACAGGAGGTGTTTTTTCATGGCTTCTGTTACAAAGCAGACCACAATCGGCGAGGTTCTGGCTCTGGATATCAATACCGCGCAGTTCTTCATCGAAATCGGCATGCACTGCCTCGGCTGCCCGCACTCGCAGGGTGAGAGCATTGAGGAGGCCTGCATGGTTCACGGAACCGATGCAGATCAGCTCGTAAAGACCATCAACGACTACTTCGCACAGAAGTAAAACAGCCATAAAAAGAATCGATACGATGCGTGTCGGTTCTTTTTTCTTACATAGGAGGAAACGGATGGAAAACAGAATGCATCTGACACCGAGACTGAGGACCATTCTGTCCCTCGTACCGGACGGCGCGCGCCTTGCGGATATCGGCACCGACCACGCGCTGATTCCGGTGGCGCTTCTGCGGCGCGGCGTGATTGCCTCCGCCATCGCCTCGGACATCGGACAGGGACCGCTCGAGAGCGCGGCGCGCACCGCACGGCAGTTCGGCATCACGTCCGGTCTGTCGCTCCGTCTGGGTCCCGGCCTGCGCACGGTACAGCCGGACGAGGCGGACACGATCGTCATCGCCGGCATGGGCGGCGAGACCATGATTGAAATTCTGCGGACCGACCCGTGGGCGCTGGACGGCGCCCATCTGCTCCTGCTTCAGGCGATGACCGGACAGGCGGAGCTGCGTCAGTATCTGGCATCGCGCGGCGGACGGATCGAACAGGAGATCGTCTGCCGGGAGGGAAAGCGGATGTACACCGTGATGGCGGTGCGCGGCGGCGGA
>JALFIV010000135.1 GCA_022775385.1 Clostridiales bacterium | reverse complement strand
GCGTGCACCGACAAGATCCGCGCGATCCGCAAGGCGATTCAGGAGAACGGCTACAACTGTGAGCTTGAGATCGACGGCGGCGCCAAGCTGACCAACACGGCGGATATCGTTGCAGCCGGTGCGGATGTCATCGTTGCCGGTTCCGCAGTATTCGGCGGCGATATTGCGGCGAACGTCAAGGGCTTCCACAAGGTATTTGAGGAAGGCGTGGCAAAGGCCGATTGGACCAAGTAATCCGAAAACAACAAGAAAACAGCGAGGCGGGAGCAGTCCCAGCCTCGCTGTTTTGGTATCCGGAATTGTTTACTCGGCGATGGTGACCGACAGGGTCGGCGTGCCGCCGTTGTCCGTGAGCTGATAGCGGATGCCGTCGCTCTCCCATGCATAATCCTCCGCCGGATTGCCGAGCTCCGCGCTCAGCGCATCGGCGAGCTGATCCAGCGATGCCTCGGTTTCGAACGCCACCTCCACCTTCGCGGACAGCTCGTCCTCGTAATAGGCGGTCAGTGCGATGTCCTGACCGAACAGAACACCCTCGTAGGAACGGGAGGTTACCGCGCCGGATTCATCCTCCTCGCTGTCCTCGCTTTCGCCGAACATCTCGATGATGGCGGCGTCCGGCACCTCCAGCAGCTGGCCGAGCAGCGGGAGCTGGAAGGTATCGTTTGCGGTGGACAGATCGACATCTGCCGCCGGCGTCTCGGTTTCGGCCGGCGTGTCAGCGCTTTTGCTGCCGCAGCCGATCAGAACAAGGGCGCAGACGGAAACCGCGGCGAGCGAGAGAAAAAGTCGTTTCATTGTTTTCATTGGTTACACCTCACAATAAGAATCCCCTGCCTCCGTGCGGAAATTTTAGGAGAAAAAGTTCCCCAAATCCCGTTCGGAAGACGATGATCAATACAGAAGGCTAATAAATTATCAGGTTCTGTATGCCCTGTTATCATAAGCTATTTGGGCGGAGAATGCAAGATGGTTGGAACAAAATACGGTCAAAAAACTGAGAATTTGCGCAAATTTACACAATTTTGTCACGATGCTGTAGGAAAACTGTAAGATGGCTGTAAGAAGGGGGGAGGAAGGCGGAGAAACACCGCACAGTAACATGAATAAAAATTCAATTTCGGAAATAATTAAAAGTTTTTCTTGCATTCTCGCACAGACAGGCTTATAATATGGACATGACAAAAATCAGGCGGAAAGATTGAGAAAAACGGTTTTTTACGCTTTTTACAAAACAAACCGACCGCTTACATGGAGGCTTATACAAAATGTCTACTGCAACGAAAGATATCAAGATTAAAAAGGCTGCACTCGCATATTCCGGTGGTCTGGACACCTCTGTCCTGATCCCGTGGCTGAAGGAAAACTACGGCTGTGAGGTCATCGCGATCTCGGGCAACGTCGGTCAGGCCGGCGAGCTGGACGGCCTGGAGGAGAAGGCGCTGGCAACCGGCGCTTCCAAGCTGTATGTCATGGATCTGACCAAGGAGTTTGTCGAGGATTACATCATCCCGACCATGAAGGCCGGCGCGGACTACGAGGGCTATCTGCTGGGCACTTCCTTCGCCCGTCCGATCATCGCCAAGGAGCTGGTCAAGATCGCCAAGGCGGAGGGCTGTGACACCATCGTCCACGGCTGCACCGGCAAGGGCAACGATCAGGTTCGTTTCGAGCTGGCAATCAAGGCATTCGCACCGGAGATGCAGGTTCTCGCGCCGTGGCGTTTCTGGGAGCTGGATTCCCGTGACAAGGAAATCGACTACGCCGAGGCACACAACATCCCGCTGAAGATCAACCGTGAGACCAACTACTCCAAGGACAAGAACATCTGGCATCTGTCCCACGAGGGTCTGGATCTGGAGGATCCGGCAAACGAGCCGAAGTACGATGAGATCCTCGAGATGGGCGTCTCTCCGGAGCAGGCGCCGGACAAGCCGACCTACGTCACCATCCACTTTGAGCAGGGCACCCCGACTGCGGTGGACGGCGTAGAGATGGACGCGGTTTCCCTCCTGCTCAAGCTCAACGAGCTGGGCGGCGCAAACGGCATCGGTCTGCTGGACGTCGTTGAGAACCGTCTGGTCGGCATGAAGAGCCGCGGCGTCTATGAGACTCCGGGCGGCACGATCATGTATGCGGCACACAAGAAGCTCGAGGAGATCACCCTCGACCGCGAGACCGCACACTACAAGGCGCAGATGGCGATGGAGTTCGGCAAGCTGGTATACAACGGACAGTGGTACACGCCGCTGCGCAAGGCAATGAGCGCGTTTGTCGATGAGACCCAGAAGACCGTCACCGGCGATGTCACCCTCAAGCTGTACAAGGGCAACATCATCCCGGCATCCGTCACCTCGCCGTACACGCTGCACTCCGAGGCAATGGCTACCTTTGATGCCGACGCGGCATACAACCATGCGGATTCCGAGGGCTTCATCAACCTGTACGGCCTGCCGCTCAAGGTCCGCGCGATGAACGATGCCGCTCTGCAGAAGAGCCAGGGACTGAGCTTCCCGAGCGTCGAGTAAGTTCGTCTCGCCGAAACCGATTCAAACAAACACAGACATGGGGCGGACGGGACAGTCCGCCCCCATGCGCGTTTTTCACCCTATTGATCAACACACCGTACCGGCGGAAAAACCAGCCGGGTTTGGAAGGAGTACATCCCAATGAAGCTTTGGGCAGGACGTTTCCAGAAGGAAACCAATGATGTAGTAAACGATTTTAACTCTTCGATTCAGTTCGACGGCCGTCTGTACCGCGAGGACATCACCGGTTCGATCGCACATGCCACCATGCTGGGCAAGCAGGGCATCATCGAGGAGCACGAGGCGGAGAAAATTGTCGAGAATCTGAAGGAAATCCTCAAGGATATCGAAGAGAGTGATCTGGACGTCTTTGATCCGGAATACGAGGACATCCACATGAATGTGGAGGTCATGCTGACCAACCGCATCGGTGCGACCGGCAAGCGTCTGCACACCGCCCGTTCGAGAAACGATCAGGTTGCGCTGGACATGCGTATGTATGTCAAGAAGGAACTGTGCGAGATCATGGATCTGGCAATCGAGTTTGAAAAGGCGCTGGTTACCAAGGCGAAGGAAAATCTCGACACAGTCATGCCGGGCTACACCCATCTGCAGCGCGCACAGCCGACCACGTTCGGCCACTACATGATGGCGTATGCGCAGATGCTCAAGAGAGACATCAGCCGTCTGGAGGACTGCTTCGAGCGCATGGATGAGATGCCGCTCGGCTCGGGCGCCCTTGCGACCTCGACCTATCCGGTCGACCGCGACTTCGTCCGCGAGCAGCTGGGATTCGCCCGTATCACCGACAACTCGCTGGACGGCGTTTCCGACCGCGACTACTGCCTCGAGCTGATGAGCGACCTGTCCATCATGATGATGCACCTGTCCCGTCTGTCCGAGGAGGTCATCTCCTGGTGCTCGTGGGAGTGGCGTTTCGCCGAGCTGGATGATGCGTACTCCACCGGCTCCTCCATCATGCCGCAGAAGAAGAATCCGGACGTCTGCGAGCTGATCCGCGGCAAGACCGGCCGTGTGTACGGCGACCTGATGGGTCTGCTGACCACGATGAAGGCACTTCCGCTGGCATACAACAAGGACATGCAGGAGGACAAGGAAGCGGTATTTGACGCCATCGACACGGTCAAGCAGTGTCTGGAGGTATTCACCCCGATGTTCCTGACCATGACCCTGCGCAAGAAGAACATGCGCAAGGCGGCGAGCCAGGGCTTTATCAACGCGACCGACTGCGCCGACTATCTGGTCAAGAAGGGCGTTCCGTTCCGCGATGCCTACATGATCGTCGGACGTCTGGTCAACAACTGCCTGCGCTCGGGCGACACGCTCGAGACCATGACGCTGCGTGACTTCGCGGCGATTTCCAAGGACTTCGGTCCGGACGTCTACGAGGCACTCGATCTGACCAACTGCGTCAATGAGCGCAAGGTACCGGGCGGACCGGCGCCGAAGGAAGTTTCCCGTCAGATCAGCCGCATCGAGGACTTCATCGAGGATGCGGAAGAGCAGCTGGAGCGCATGCGCGGCGAGCTGAGAACGTAAGGGGAACGCAGTATGAAACCTGTTATTTATATCGACGGAAAAGAGGGAACCACCGGACTGCAGATTTACGAGCGTCTGGGCTCCCGTGATGATATCGAGCTGATCCTCATCGACGAGGACAAGCGCAAGGACACCGACGAGCGCAAAAAGTTCATCAACGCGGCGGACATCGTGTTCCTGTGCCTGCCGGATGCGGCGGCGAAGGAAGCGGTCTCGCTGTGTGAGAATCCGAACACGCGTTTTATCGACGCCTCCACCGCGCACCGCACCAATCCGGCGTGGGATTACGGATTCCCGGAGCTGTCCGACGAGCACCGCGCGGCGATCAAGGTCTCCAAGCGCGTTGCCAATCCGGGATGCCACGCGTCCGGCTTTATCTCCTCGGTGTATCCGCTCGTCAAGCTGGGCATCGTTCCGGCGGACTATCCGCTCACCTGCTCGTCGCTGACCGGTTACTCCGGCGGCGGCAAGAAGCTGATTGCGGAGTATGAGGCGTCCGACCGCGACCCGCGCCACGACTCGCACCGCATCTACGGCACGACGCTGCATCACAAGCACCTGCCGGAGATGGTTCACGTGTGCGGACTCAAGGCGGTGCCGGTGTTCGTTCCGATTCTGGGCGACTTCTACAAGGGCATGGCGTCCACGGTCATGCTGCACAACAAGCTGCTGCCGGGACAGCCGACCGCGCAGGATATCTGTGATCAACTGACCGAATACTACGCGGGACAGAATCTGGTTCATGTGGCGCCGTTCGGCGGCACCGAGCCGGTGATCTATGCGAGCACGATGGCGGGACGCGACAGCCTTGAGCTGATCGTCTGCGGACATGAGGAGCAGACCATCGTCACCGCACTGTTTGACAATCTGGGCAAGGGTGCCTCGGGCGCGGCGGTTCAGAATATGAACCTCATGCTGGGCTTTGACGAGACCACCGGACTGACCAAGTAAGCAACGGAGTAAAAAGGGATATGCATCCCTTTGGAAAGGAATTTTGGCATGAAACTGATTGAAGGCGGCGTCTGTGCCGCACAGGGCTTCCGGGCGTCGGGCATTGCCTGCGGCGTCAAGCCGGGAAGCACAAAGAATGATCTCGCGCTGATCGTCAGCGAATGTGAATGCGCGGCGGCGGCGACGTTTACCCACAACCGCGTCAAGGCGGCTCCGGTTTATGTCTCGATGGAGCATCTGGAGGACGGCGTCGCGCAGGCGATCGTCGCAAACTCCGGCAATGCCAATGCGTGTGCGCCGGAGGGCATGGAGAATGCACACCGCATGGCGGTCTCGGCGGCCAAGGCGCTGGGTATTGATGAAAAGCTGATTCTGACCGGATCGACCGGCGTCATCGGTCAGAGACTGAATATTGAAACTATCGAGAGCCACATGAAGCAGGCGGCGGAGATGCTGAGCATTGACGGCTCGCAGGCGGCAAATCAGGCGATTATGACCACCGATCTGGTGGAAAAGACCGTTGCGGTCGAGTTCACCTGCGGCGGCAAGACCTGCCGCATGGGCGGCATCGCCAAGGGCTCCGGCATGATCCATCCGAACATGGGCACGATGCTGGGCTTCATCACCACCGACGTATCGATCGACCCGAGCATCCTGCGCCATGCGCTGATCTCGGTTGTCGAAAAGACCTTCAACCGCATCTCAGTCGACGGCGACACCTCCACCAACGACACCTGCATTATTCTGGCAAACGGCAAGGCCGGCAACCCGATGATCGAATGGGAGGATACGGACTACCATATCTTCTATGAGGCACTGCAGTTTGTCGCGCTGACGCTCGCCAAGAAGATGGCGGCGGACGGCGAGGGTGCAACCAAGCTGATCACCTGCACGGTCACCGGCTCGCGCGCCGAGGAGTACGCCGAGCGTCTGGCAAAGGCGGTCGTCGCCTCCAGTCTGGTCAAGGCGGCGATGTTCGGCGCGGACGCCAACTGGGGACGCGTTCTGTGCGCGATGGGCTATTCCAAGGCGCCGTTCCGTCCGGAGTACGTCACGATCGGCTTCTCCAGCGATGCGGGAAGCATCACGGTCTGTGAGGGCGGCGCCGGTGTGGACTTCGACGAGGATCTGGCGAAGAAGATCCTGTCCGAGAAGGAAGTCTGCATTGATATCGACGTTGCCGAGGGCACCGCATCGGCATCGGCATACGGCTGTGACCTGACCTATGACTATGTCAAGATCAACGGCGATTACCGCACGTGATGGAGGACAGCCATGAGCAACAGTCAGAGTCAGTATGATGCCGGCGTGCTGATTGAGGCACTGCCGTACATTCAGAAATACTATGGAAAAACCGTTGTCGTCAAATACGGCGGCAACGCGATGGTCAATGAAGAGCTCAAGGACGCGGTCATCCACGATATCGTTCTGCTCAGCCTGGTCGGCGTCCGTGTCGTTGTCGTACACGGCGGCGGTCCGGAGATCAACGCGATGCTCAAGAAGATCGGCAAGAAGTCCGAGTTTGTCAACGGACTGCGCTACACCGACCGCGAGACCATGGACATCGTCCAGATGGTGCTGTGCGGCAAGGTCAACAAGGATCTTGTCACCCTGATCAACCATGCGGGCGGACGCGGCGTCGGCCTGTGCGGCATTGACGGCGGCCTGTTTCAGGCGGTGCGCAAGGTGGATGAGGACGGCACCGACTACGGCTATGTCGGCGATATTCAAAAGGTCAATCCGGAGCCGGTCATCGACATGCTGGACGCAGGATACATTCCGGTCATCTCCACGGTCGCACAGGGCATCGACGAGGACACCGGATACAACATCAACGCGGACCTCGCCGCCTCCAAGCTCGCCGTCGCCCTGCAGGCGGAAAAGCTCATTCTGCTGACCGATGTGCGCGGCCTGCTGCTCGACCGCAACGACGAGAGCACGCTGCTGCCGGAGGTCAAGGTCTCGGGCGTACCCAAGCTCATCAAGGACGGCGTCATCGCCGGCGGCATGATTCCGAAGGTCGACTGCTGTGTCGAGGCGGTGCGCGAGGGCGTCCGCCGCGCGAATATTCAGGACGGCAGAGTTGCCCATTCCATCCTGATCGAGCTGTTCAGCGACAACGGCGTCGGCACGATGTTCTATTGATCGGATCACAGACAGAGAGAAGGAAATCCAATGACCTATACAGAATTAAAGGCAGAAGAAAACCAGTATGTCATGAATACCTACGGCCGGTTCGCCATCGCGCTCGATCACGGCGAGGGTTCGACCCTGTGGGATGTCGAGGGCAAGCGCTACATCGACCTGACCTCGGGCATCGGCGTCTGCTGTCTCGGATATAACAACGAAACTATCGTGAACGCCATCACGGAGCAGGCGCACAAGCTCATGCATGTGTCCAACCTGTTCACCACCGCACCGATGGTATCGGTGGCAAAGGCGCTGTGCACCCGCACCGGACTGAGCAAGGTGTTCTTTGCAAACTCCGGCGCAGAGGCAAACGAGGGCATGATTAAGCTCGCGCGCAAGTATTCGTATGACAAGTACGGCGAGGGACGCGCGGAGATCGTCACGCTCAACAATTCGTTCCACGGACGCACGGTCACCACACTCAAGGCGACCGGACAGGACAAGTTCCACCAGTATTTCTTCCCGTTCACCGAGGGATTTTCGTATGCCGATGCCAACGACATCGAGTCGGTCAAGGCACAGATCAATGAGCACACCTGCGCGGTGATGATGGAGCTGATTCAGGGCGAGGGCGGCGTCCTCCCGCTGGATACCGAATTTGTTCAGCAGGTCGCGGCGCTGTGCAAGGAGAAGGATCTGCTCCTGTGCATCGACGAGGTTCAGACCGGCGTCGGACGGACGGGCAGCCTGTTCTGCTTCCAGCAGTACGGCATCAAGCCGGATGTCGTCTCGACCGCAAAGGGACTGGGCGGCGGTGTGCCGATCGGCGCGGTCATGGCGGCGGACACCTGTGACACCGTACTCGGACCGGGCACCCACGCGACCACGTTCGGCGGCACGCCGATGGTCTGCGCGGCGGCAAATGCAGTTTTGAACACCATCGACGACGCATTCCTCGCGGAGGTCGTCGAGAAGGGTGAGTACCTCAAGCAGTCCATCCTCGGCTTCGGCTCGGACAAGGTTCGCGACGTGCGTGGCAGAGGTCTGATGCTCGGCATCATCGTCGATCCGGACGAGCGCGCCGCACTGGTCTCCGCGATCATGGACAAGGGCGTGCTGGTTCTGACCGCCGGCAAGGATGCCATCCGTCTGCTCCCGCCGCTCTCGATCAGCAAGGCGGAGATGGATGAGGCGCTCGCGGTCCTGAAGGACGTTCTGGCGTAAATAAGGAGAGAACCCGGATGAAACATCTGTTAAAGCTGCTGGACTGTTCGAGCGAGGAGATTGTCAACCTGCTCGACATGGCAGACCAGCTGAAGTATGAGAACAAACACAACATTCCGCACCGCCATCTGGAGGGCAAGAGCCTCGGACTGATCTTCGAGAAGCTGTCCACCCGCACCCGTGTTTCGTTTGAGACCGGTATGTACCAGCTGGGCGGACGGGCGATGTTCCTCTCCCGTCGCGATATGCAGACCCACCGCGGCGAACCGATGGAGGACACGGCGCGCACGCTGTCCCGCTATCTGGACGGCATCATGCTCCGCACCTACGAGCAGGAAAAGCTCGAACGGCTTGCCGACTGCAGTTCGGTTCCGGTCATCAGCGGTATGACGGATTTCGCCCACCCGTGTCAGGTGCTGGCGGATCTCATGACCATCCGTGAGACCTATGCGCAGCTCGAGGGACTCAAGCTGTGCTACATCGGTGACGGAGACAATATGTGCAATTCGCTGATTGTCGGCGGACTCAAGACCGGCATGGAGGTTGCGGTCGCCTGTCCGAAGGCGTACCGTCCGCATCCGATGGTGCTGGATTTTGCGGAGCATCAGGTTGCTGAGGGCGCAAAGTTCCTGCTGACCGACGATGTCATGGAGGCGTCGAAGGATGCCGATGTCGTCATCACGGACGCATGGGTCTCCATGGGCAAGGAGAGCGAGGCGGAGGAGCGCCATATCGCGTTTCAGGGCTATCAGGTCAACCGCGACGTGATGGAGAACGCCAAGACCGGCGCAATGGTACAGCACTGTCTGCCGGCGTACCGCGGTCAGGAGATCACGGCGGAGATTTTTGAAGAACACGCCGATGAGATCTTTGAGGAGGCGGAAAACCGTCTGCACGCGCAGAAGGCGGTTCTGCTCGCCCTGCTCGGCAAGAAAAAAATCTGATCTTGAACGGCAGTATCGTTCCCGCAGGGGTTTCTCTGCGGGAACTGTTTTTTTAGACTCTCGGATAAAAATACGAAGCGACACACGGAAACGCATTGCTTTTGAGATGATTATATGATATGGTATCTATATAACATACGGGACAGAATGTTCGGTTTTACAAGAAATCTGACGAATTCTGTAGGAAATCATGCTCAAAAAGGAGAGATGATATGAAAAAAAGAGTACTGGCACTCCTGCTGGCGGGAGCGTTCGTGATGCAGTCCTCGGCGGCGCTGGCGGCGGAGATTGATGTCAGCGAGGACGTCATCGAGGAGGATATCGTCCTGACGGAGGACACGGAGGAGGATTCGGGTCTCGTGGTTGACGAAACCGCACCGGAATCCGAAGACGCGACGGTCGAAGACGACGTGCAGTCCATCACGGTGCAGGACGTACCGACCAGCGGAACCTGCGGAACAAAGCTGACTTGGTCATTTGCGGTTGCGGACGGCACGCTGACCATCAGCGGAGAGGGCGCGATGGATGACTATGACAGTTGGTCCAGCCGTCCGTGGAATGACCTGGGAGAATCGATCACCACGGTCGTCGTCGAGGACGGTGTGACTACAATTGGAAAAAATGCGTTTTTTGCACTCGTACAGTTAAAGACCGCAGAGCTTGGCAAGGATGTGACGCGCATCGGCGCGAGAGCATTCGGGAACTGCAATAATCTGGAGAGCATCAACATACCGGACGGCGTGACGGCGATTGAAGGCGGTGCGTTTGCTAATTGCAGTAAGCTGAAAGAGCTTGTTCTTCCGGACGGCGTGACCCGCATCGGCGAAGCTGCATTCGCTGAATGCCTTAATCTGGAGAGCATCAACATACCGGACAGAGTGACGGCGATTGAAGGCGGTGCGTTTGCTTATTGCATTAGACTGAAAGAGCTTGTTCTTCCGGAAAGTGTGGAGAGTCTGGGAGGAAGTTCATTGGAGAACATCCATAAATTGACGCTTACTGTTCGGAATCCAAAGTGCGTATTTAACAATCCGAACATGCGTAGCGGAACGATCCGCGGACACGCAGGCTCCACGGCGCAGGTGTATGCCGATAGGAATCCCAATATCACGTTTGAGGCGATTGACACCTGGGACAATGGCACGGTAACGACCGCGCCGACCTGCACGGAGAAGGGCGTCAAGACCTATCACTGCACGAACAGCGACTGCACCGCGACCAAGACCGAAAAAATCGAAATCGATCCGGATAATCATACTTGGTCTGCTTGGGAAGTCACCACACCGGCGACCTGTACCGAGGACGGCGTCGAGACCCGCACCTGCAAGAATGACAAGACTCATACGGAGACCCGTACGATTGAGGCAACCAACCACGACTGGGGCGAGTGGAAAGTAACGACACCGGCAACCTGTACCGAGGACGGCGTCGAGACCCGCACCTGCAAGAATGACAAGACTCATACGGAGACCCGGAAGATTCCGGCGACCGGAGCGCATACCTATGCGACGACCATCACCAAGGCAAAGCCGGGCAAGGATGGCAGCATCGTAAAGAAGTGCACGGTCTGCGGTAAGGTGGAGAGCAAAACAGCGATCTCCGCACCGCAGAAGATTGTCCTGTCCAAAACCGCCTACACCTACAGCGGCAAGGCGAAGAATCCGACGATCACCGTCAAGGATGCGGCAGGCAAGACCATCTCGTCGAGCAATTACACGGTTTCGTATGCGACAACCCGCACGAGCATCGGCACGCACAAGGTAACGGTCACCTTCAAGGGTTCGAAATACGAAGGCTCACTGAGTGCCAAGTTTGTCATCAATCCGAAAGCACCGTCCATCAAGAGCGCATCCAATCTGGTCAAGGGCATCAAGGTGACATGGAAGCCGGTCAGCGGCATCACGGGTTATCAGATTCAGCTGTCGACGAACAAGAGCTTTAAGAATTCCAAGATAATCAGCGCATCCAAAACCGCGACCTCGAAGAAGATCACCGGT
>JALFIV010000121.1 GCA_022775385.1 Clostridiales bacterium | reverse complement strand
GCAGAATGTATTCAGGCATCCTTGACCGAGGGACTGCATCCCGCGCGGGAGCGCAGTGCAAAACCGGCGGAGAACAGCATTTATTTGATGAAAACACTGACCTGCCCGGCGGTGATCGTCGAGTGCGGGTTTTTATCCAATTCGGAGGAGACCGAAAAACTCAAGCAATCAGATTATCAGACTCGGATTGCGGTATCGATTTTGAGCGGATACTGCGGCTGGGTTTCGGAAACAGAGGGAGCAGCATGAAGCAGAAAACACAGTATCTGTGCTCAGAGTGTGGATATGAGAGCACAAAGTGGTACGGAAAGTGCCCGTCCTGCGGCGCATGGAACAGCATGGAGGAGTTTAAGGAAAAGCCGGCGGTGACGACGCGGGGAACCATCGCACGGGATGACCGCCGGACGCGGAACAAGCCGCAGAATCTGGATCACATCCAGATGGGAGAGGAAGTTCGTTTCCACTCAGGTATCGGAGAACTGGACCGCGTGCTGGGCGGCGGCGCGGTGCGCGGCAGTTTTGTTCTGGTCGGCGGAGAGCCGGGAATCGGAAAATCCACACTCCTTTTGCAGATGTGTCAGGAGATGTGCCGTCAGGCAAAGGTGCTGTATGTGTCGGGAGAGGAATCGCTGCGTCAGATTAAGCTCCGCGCAGACCGGCTGAAGATTTCGTCTCCCAATCTCTATATTTTAGCGGAGACAGAGATGGACACCATTCTGGAGGAGACCGACATTCTGGAGCCGGAAATCCTGATTGTAGACTCCATTCAGACGGTGTTCCGTCCGGATTTAAACAGTGCGCCGGGAAATGCGACACAGATCAAGGAATGTGCGATGATGCTGATGCAGTACGCCAAACGGCGGAATATTACGATCTTTATCGTCGGACATGTCACCAAAGAGGGAACACTTGCAGGACCGAAAATGCTTGAGCATATGGTCGACTGTGTACTGTATTTTGAGGGAGAAAAGCAGATCACCTTCCGATGTCTGCGTGCGGCAAAAAACCGCTTCGGCTCCACCAACGAAATCGGCGTGTTTGAGATGACCAGCTGCGGTCTCAAAGAGGTCAGCAATCCTTCGGCGGCCATGCTGTCCGGTCATCCGGCGGATGCGCCCGGGAATTGTATCGCCTGTACGATGGAGGGAAGTCGGCCGATTCTCGCAGAGGTTCAGTCTCTGGTATCCAAGACATCGTTCGGTACGCCGCGCCGCACCTCGAACGGCGTAGATTACAACCGTATGGTGATCCTGATGGCAATTCTGGAAAAGCGCGTCGGATTATATCTGGCGGGCAGCGATGCCTACCTCAATGTCATCGGCGGTATGCGATTGGACGAGCCGGCGGTAGATCTTCCGGTCGCACTTGCAGTGGCATCCAGCTATCGGGATCAGCCGCTTTCGGAGGGAATGATGGCATTCGGCGAGGTCGGATTGACGGGAGAGCTGCGCGCCGTGTCTGCTGCCGAACAGCGGATTCAGGAGGCGGTTCGTCTGGGCTTCCATACGTGTATTATGCCGAAGCAGGATCTCGGCTATCTCAATATTCCGGACGGATTTCGGATCATTCAGGTACGAAACATCGCACAGGCAATCGCGGCGGCGTTTGCGAAGCAGGAGGGATAGAGCATTCACATTGTTGAAGAACCGCAACTCCAATCAAGCAATTCAATTTGTAACACGCTATAATAGCCTCAGAGCAGTCGAACAACGGGATGGGAGGAGGTCGCAGTATGTTTGAATGGGAAAAACAGATTCAGTTCATCGTGGACGAGATTGACCGCTGTATTCAAAATCATCATGACGACACCTTGACTCTGCGTGTTCTTTCCGGCAAACTGGGATATTCGGAGTACTACACCACGAGGAAATTCAGAGAAATATCCGGTATGTCGTTTCGGGAGTATCTGCGGAGCAGAAAACTCGCATTTGCGCTCAAAGAGGTCCGTGATACGCAAAAGAATATTCTGGATATTGCACTGGATTACGGCTTTTCTTCTCACGAGGCGTTTACCCACGCACTGAAAGCGGTTTATGGGGTCACGCCGAGTGCTTACCGCAGAAATCCGAAGCCGGTCGTTCTCCGAACTAAGCTCCACCCGTTTGACCGCTACTTATTAGGATGGGAGGAGATCGGAATGATTCAATCGACATCTGACATCAAGATTTACTTTATTACGATTCCGGCGCACAAATTCTTACATATCAGGAATTACGAGAGCAACGGATACTGGGATTTCTGGCAGCGGCAGAATCAGATTCCGGGACAGGATTATGAGACGGTCTGCGGTCTGCTTGACAGCATCAAAGGGAAACTGGACGATACCGGCGGGAGTGAGGCAAACTGCGGAAGCGGACAGATCATGGCGTACATCAACGACCCGAACGGGCGTCTTTGTGACTGGGGTATTCCGCGTATCGAATGCTACGGCGTCCGTCTTCCGGCGGACTATCAGGGAGAGATTCCGGAGCAGATGTGTCTGACGGACATTCCCGAAGCGGAATACATTGTGTTTGAACATGGGCCGTTTGATTATGAGCAGGAAAACCGCACGGTGGAAGAAAGAATTGAACAGGCGATGGCGTCGTTTGACTATGAGCAAACAGAATACCGGCTTGACAAAACGTCCGGACGGATCATGTATTTTCACTACAATCCCGCGCAGTACTTCAAATATATCCGGCCGGTGCGGAGAATCTCGCAGCCGACCGCTCAGGACAATTGAAACAGGACACCCGGACTGCGCTGTTCGGGTGTCTTTTTATGGAATGAGATGGAGACATGAGATTGCAAACCGTGGGTTTTCCTGTATAATGGAAATAACAGTTTTAGTCTTTTGGGAAACAGCGGAGGTTGAACATGAAAAAAGAAATCATTGGATTCTACAATCCGGAGGATGACTACGGCTTCCTGAGCAATTGGTATCCGGCGTTGTTTCAATATGGCAGACATTTCTACACTTCGTCAGAGCAGTTTATGATGGCGCAGAAAGCTTTCGTATTCGGCGATCACGACATTGCCGATGAGATTCTGTGCACTTCTGATCTGGATACCATCAAAGCGCTGGGGAAGAAAGTAAAGAATTATGATGATAAGCTGTGGAGCAGGATTCGTCAGCCAATTATGCGCCGCGGAATCCGTGCAAAGTTTCAGCAGAATCCCGAATTGATGGAAAAGCTGATGCTCACCGGACATGCTGTTCTTGCGGAGGCGGCTCCGCGGGACAGAATCTGGGGAATCGGACTTTCTGCAGAAGATCCACGCGTGCAGGATCCCCGCAGTTGGCGCGGACAGAATCTGCTGGGCAGAACGCTGATGCAGGTTCGTGCGGATTTGAGAAGATGGAATGCGGTGAGCGGGGGAAATGCGTTCTATTTTGATACGCAGGATCTGCGGGCGAATGATGTCTGGTCGATGCCGCTGAAACAGGTGATTCTGCTTCCGGGTTATGCGGAAGCGGTTGCAATATATCGCGATATTGTCCGGTATCGCCTGTCCGGACGCGACTATCTCTATGAGGAGTATGACGGGACAATGGAAGAGCTGGAGGATTCCATGCGAAACAATCAGGGCGGCGGACTTCCTGCCGTGTGGTTTTGGGAATTGAAACAGGAAATATACGATCAGGCACGGTTTGGAGACTGATTTGTCAGGCATCTCTTCCGAAAAACAGAATAACTGCGGCACAGAGCTTGTTCGATGGGATGCGCTGTGCCGTTCCTTTTGGGGCGCGCTTCGACAGGTTTTCTTCGGATGTTGTGGTAAGGTGAAGAAAACATCCCAAAACGGAGGGAAAACGATGGGACAGACAGTTTGTGTATTGCAGATTCTAAGCGGAAGCAGGAGTGACGAAATCATACAGCTGATGCTGGAGTATGCGGCGCGCATGGATCCGGAGGATGTCCGTTTGGATTTTTATGTGTGTGGTGCGGTGCCGGAGGAGATACGGGAGCGAGCGGCGCAATACGGCGGGCAGCTCTATGCCGGACCACGGATTTCTGCACCCTTTGCCAAACAGACATTGACTGCGTTCCTCCGACAGCATACGGAATATCGGATTGTCCATGTCCATCTGGAGGAGCACAGCGCGGCAGCCTTGGAGGCCGCCCGGCGAGCCGGGATTCCCGTTCGGATCTGTCATGCCCATGGACCGCGGAATCCGCAGGACCGCAGTCTGTATGTTCCCTCCGCGGAGGCGCGTATCGGCAGGGCGGCGACAGTACTGTTTGCCGACTGCATCACAGTGGGAGAGAGACTGTACGGTGTAGGAAATCTGGAACGGGTGATTGTCCTGCCGCCGTTTGTCGACGGTTCTGCTCTTCGGTGGAATCTGCATCAGAGAAAGACCATTCGCGGGAGACGGAATATTGACAGCCGGACGCTGGTGATCGGATGCTTGGATCCTCTCCTGACAAAAGGAGAGCTGGAACACGGTTTGAACATTGTACATCGTGTGTCAAAGGAATTTCCGCGTGTGCATCTGCTGGTGGCGGAAGCGCTGCGATCCTATGAACCGCTGTTCCGCCGTGCGGTTCGCCGCGGCCTTGCGGTCTCTTTCGCAGAAGATACCGCATCCGTACTTCCGGCGGCGGATGTCTGTCTGTTCCCGGGAAGTCTGATGCGCATCCCGTATGCACTCATACAGGCACAGGCGGCAGGCGTGCCGTGTGTTGTATCTGATCGTGTTCCGCGTGAGGGGATTCTGAGTCCGCTCAGCTGTTCGCTTTACTGTCACCGTCCGGTGTCACAGTGGGCACAGTATGTCCTGATGGCGGCGGCACAGCCGAGAAACGCCGGACAGGCGGAATGGGTCAGCCAATATGATATTCGGCGCGGCGCGGCGTGGCTGGAGCGCTTGTACTGGGAAGAGGGACAATGCGGCAAACCGTGCTTTATTGCACCGGATGAGGAAAAACAGAGAAATTAGGGTTAGACAGATGGGATAATCTGTGATATACTAAAAAGAAATGTGGTCAAATTCAAGTGTGATCACATGGGGGAAAGCTGTTGATACGGCTGATTTTCCAAAAAACTATGGGGATAATGGTGGAAGTTTTATGTCAGATAGAATTTTGAAACAGCAGCTTGCAGAGATTTGTAAGCATTTTCGTATTCCGGGTACTTTGATCTGGTACAAGCAGAAAAAGTCTGGAAACATCAATACAACCTACGAAGTCATGATGCAGGAGGAGACGGCACAGGGACCGAAGGAAACTGGTTATATTGTGCAGAAGATCAACAATTACGTGTTCAAGAATCCGGAAGCGATGATGAACAACATCGATCTCGTCACCGAGCATATTCTCAAGAAGAAGAAGGAGCACGGGGTGATCGGACGCCGGTATCGTCTGCATTTTCATCACACAGAGGACGGAAAGAACTATCTTTACAGCGAGGAAAGCGGCGAGGTCTGGAGACTGATGAACTGTATCGAGGACTGCGTCGGCTTTGACGAGAGCAGTGACCCGCGCGTACTCTACATGACCGGCAAGGCGTTTGGTGAATTCCAGATGAACCTGAGTGATTTCGATGCCAGCCAGCTGGTGGAAACCATCCCGGATTTCCACAATACAAAGCTTCGTCTGGAAACCTTTTTCCGTGACGTTGCCAAGGATGAATACGGCCGCCGCGACCGTGTCCGCGAGGAGATTGCGACCATCCGAAACCTCTCCGAAATCGCATGCAGACTGAGCGATATGCTGGCAAACGGTGAAATCCCGCTGCGTGTCACACATAATGATACCAAGAGCAATAACGTTCTGCTGGACAAGACCACGCTGGAGCCGCTGGTCGTTATCGATTTGGATACGGTTATGCCGGGTCTCGCGGTGCACGATTTCGGTGATGCTGTCCGTTTTGCGGCCAATACGGCGGCAGAAGATGAGGCGGATCTCAGCAAGGTCTCTCTGGATCTGGATCTTTACCGCGCATTTGCCGAGGGCTTTATCGGCGTCACCGTGGATTCTCTTACCCAGACGGAAATCGATACGATGGCACTGGGTGCCGTCACGATTACCATCGAGCTTGCCGTCCGTTTCCTGGACGACTATATCACCGGAGATAAGTACTTTAAGGTCAATTATCCGGGACATAATCTGATTCGTGCCCGCAGCCAGCTTGCACTGGTGCAGGATATGCTCCGCAAGTACGATGACATGAAGCGCATTGTTCAGGAGGTTGCACAGGAGCACCGGATGTCTGTGGTCGAGGAATAAGAGAAAGCGGGGGAAGATATGAACGTTTTGGTAACCGGCGGCGCCGGATTTATTGGTTCGCATACCTGTGTGGAGCTGTTGGAGAATGGCCATGATGTCATTATCGTGGATAATTTCAGTAACTCCAAACAGATCTGTGTGGAGAGAATCGAGCAGATCGCCGGAAAAAAAGTACAGCTGTATTCGATTGATATCCGTGATCGGGCTGCGCTTTCCCGCGTGTTTGAAGAGAATTCCGTGGATTGTGTCATTCATTTTGCCGGCTACAAGGCCGTCGGTGAGTCGGTGAAACTGCCGCTGAAGTACTATCAGAACAACATTACCGGAACCATTACTCTGCTGGAGGTCATGGAGCAGTACGGCTGCCGCATGATGGTCTTTTCGTCTTCTGCGACGGTCTACGGTCCGGAAAATCCGATTCCATATGTCGAGACAATGAAAACCAATGAGGCGACCAATCCGTATGGATGGACCAAGGTCATGATCGAACAGATCCTGCGCGATCTGAGCGCGGCACAGCCCGCGTGGAGCATCGCTCTGCTGCGTTACTTTAATCCGATCGGCGCGCATCCGAGCGGACTGATCGGTGAGGATCCGCAGGGCATTCCGAACAATCTGGTTCCGTATATTGCGAAGGTTGCAACCGGAGAATTGGAGAGCCTCGGCGTATTCGGTAATGACTACGACACGCCGGACGGAACCGGTGTGCGTGATTATATCCACGTTGTTGATCTTGCTGCCGGTCATGTCAAGGCGCTCGACTATGCTGCACGGCATAAGGGCGTATTGGAGGTCAATCTCGGCACCGGAAGGGGCAGCAGCGTGCTGGAGATTCTCCATGCATATGAGCGCGCCTGCGGTCATGAGCTTGCCTATCAGATCAAGCCGCGACGTGCCGGCGATCTTCCGGCTTTCTATGCCGATACAACAAAAGCAAAGGAGCTTCTCGGCTGGGAGGCACGGTTTACAATTGAAGAGATGTGCCGGGACAGTTGGAATTTTGTCAAGCGGCAGATGGAAGAAGCAGAATGAATTCATATTGATTGAGACAGACCGGATTTTCCGGTCTGTTTTTTGTGCCGAGGTGGAGGCAGTACAGATTTTAACTGAATGGAGAGTAATGAGAATTAAAAGATAATTGGAGGAATACACTGTGAAACTCTCGATCGCATCGACGTATTCGGTAAGATCGCGTATACGGAAATGTCGGACAACGGCAAGGCATACAGCATGGGAATCTCCGCCCTCAGATGCTTCGGCACCCCGCCGGTTGACAGCAATATGGCACTTGCGTACAGGAAGACCATCAACCTGACACATGATGGGTTACAACGGTACAAAACCGTCCGGCGGGAATTCCTGCCGGGCGGTTTTGTATGGGGAACAGAAAAAAAGACCTGCATGCGGCAGGTCTTTTTTTGCGCTTATTTTGCTTTGCCGCACTCCTGAAATTCCTGATACGTCTTTGTCTCGCGGAAGACCTTGGGCGTCATGCCGGTGATGCGCTTGAACAGCCGGCTGAAGTAGGCGATGTCCGGAATGCCGCTGTTCTGTGCGACCAGCTTGATGGGCATATCCGTGCTCAGCAGCAGGCGCTGGGCATGGGTGATGCGCCGGTGGTTGACGAAGTCCGTCAGAGAGGTGCCCATCTCCTTTTTAAACAGGGTGGACAGGTAATTCGGATTGACGGACAGCTGTTCGGAGAGTGATTTCAGACTGAGATCCGCACAGAGATCGGTATCGATGTAGGTAATGACCTTCTGTACAAGCAGGGAATAGTTCCTGAGGCTGTACTGCCGGATCAGACGGCAGTATCCGATTGTGATTTTCCGCAGGAAAGAGGTGAGCTGATCCAGACTGATGCACTGTTCGATCTCCTTGACGTTCTGATTGGAGAAGCTGTCGATGTGAATGGGATGGACGCCCGCGCCCTCTGCGGTTTTGCGCAGCAGCGTGTTGATGGTGATGGTGTAGTCCTTGTGGTCGCGCAGCGCATTCGGCATGCGCGGAGGCAGAGTATTCTTGGTCAGCTTGGAGAGCATTTCCATCGCCTTTGTGTGATTCCCGTTTGTCACTGCGGTGATCAGTCCGTTTTCCACAGCATACCGTTCTTCGATCACCTGAATGCTCAAGAACGGCTTTTCCGGAATGCGGAGGTAGTTCTGGCTGAACTGATACCAACCTTCCATATCAGCGGGATCGGAATAGACTACTCCGAAGCCGTTGTCGCCGAACAGATGCTTTGCCAGCACATTGATGGTGCTCTCGTACATCGGCTGAGAGGCGAGCACGGGAATGCGGCAGAAATAGCTCTGCAGCGTGCCCCTCAGCTCGGGAGGAAGAGACAGCTTTTCGCACAATTCGTCCAGCCGGCTCTCACTGATTGCTTCAAACAGCATCGGACCGGCGAGGAAGCATTCGCCGCTGTCCGGCAGCAGAAACGTCGTATAGTTGCACAGGAACTCATCGGTAAAGTGGTGAATCGTCCGCTCGGGAAGCTGGCTGAGCGCATCGGACAGCAGCGCATTCGGATCAGAAATATTCAGGATTTCCGCGCGAAGGCCGAGATCCATCCATTCTTCCACGATGTACGGTGGACTGATCCGATGCACAGAGACACCGATCGACTCCATCAATTCCTGCATAAATTCGAGATACATAGTATTCCTCTCCCGCATATCATATTACAGTGTTTCGCAGTGTTCCGAATGGAAAATGGAAATCAGTAACAGATAAATTCTTCCATATTTAAGATAATACAAAATGCGGAGAGAATCATTGAATAATTTTCAGAGAAACATGGACAATCTTCAGATTACTTGCCGAAATCTGAAAGTTAAACAAAAACAGGTGAAAATTGTCCCTGTTCAATCGACGGATTTCACAATAAAATCAGCTCAAAGAACAGGGAAAACAGACACCGGATCTTGTGCGGATTCACAAGAAAGCCATCCTGTTTTTCCCTCCGTGTCATCAAAAGGATTCCGCCGGCGCTGCGGTTTTATTCCCCGGACCGCAGGTCTGCGCAATCGTTATGTTCTAAATTATAACATAAAAGAGGAGGTTTTTCCATGCTGAAATCATCCATGCTGTATCCGCAGGACTCCGTGAGCAGACGTGCTGTGCGTCTGGACGGAATGTGGAAATTCCAGCTCGACCCGAACTCATCCGGCATCATCGAAGGATGGGTGGACGGACTGCCCGATCCGGACCGAATCCCGGTTCCCGCGAGCTTCTGTGACTTTTACACGGACAAGGAGACGCGCGAATACTGCGGCGACTTCTGGTACGAGACTGAGCTGTACATTCCGGAGGAATGGAAGGGAAAAGAGATCGACATCCGGTTCGGAAGCGTCACACATCGCGCGGCGGTGTACTTCAACGGTGTGGAGGTCACATCCCACGAAGGCGGATTTCTGCCGTTCTGCGCACGAATCACCGAGATTGCGCGCTTCGGCGTACCGAATCGTCTGGTCGTGCTTGCGAACAATGAACTGAGCGAGACGACGCTCCCGTGCGGCACGGTCGGTACCCTGCCGAGCGGACGGAAGATCGCAAAGCCGTACTTTGATTTTTATAACTACGCCGGCATTCAGCGTCCGGTCTGGCTGGTTGCAACGCCCAAGGAATCCGTTTTTGATTTCTCGGTTGCCCATGAGCTGGACGGCGCGGACGCCCGTGTGCGCTACGAGGTCGTCACGAACGGAGAGAGCGCGGTTCGGGTCGAGGTTCGGGACGAGGACGGTGTGACGGTCGCATCGGCAGACGGAAAGCGCGGCGTGCTCCCCATCCCGAATGTTCGCCTGTGGAAGGTGCTGGATGCGTATCTGTACCGCTTCACCGTGCGCATTCTGGACGGAGAGACCGTCGTCGACGAGTACACGCAGGAGATCGGCGTGCGCACGGTCGATGTTCGGGACAATCAGATTCTCATCAACGGCGAGCCGGTCTATCTCAAGGGTTTTGGCAAGCATGAGGACAGCGACATCGTCGGACGCGGCTTCCACATCGGCATGATGAAGCGCGATTTCGAGCTGATGAAGTGGATCGGCGCGAACAGCTTCCGCACGAGCCACTATCCGTACAGCGAGGAAATCTACCAGATGGCGGATCGAGAGGGCTTTCTGGTCACGGACGAGGTTCCGGCGGTCGGTATGTTCCCAAGCCTGATGAACTTCGCCGAGGCGTCGACCGGAAAGGACACCGCGTTCTTCGCGCGGGAGACCGCACCGCAGCTGCAGAAAAACCATTTGATTCAGATCGAGGAGATGATCGCGCGCGACAAGAACCACGCCTGCGTCTTTGCGTGGAGCCTGCTCAACGAACCGGACACGCTGGACGAGTCGTCCACGGTCTACTTTGAGAAGATTTTCGACCATTGCCGTGCGCTCGACCCGCAGAAGCGTCCGAGGACGTTCTCACTGCTCATGAACAGTACGCCGGACAAGTGCAAGTGCTGGCAGCTGTCCGATTTCCTCTCGCTCAACCGCTACTTCGGCTGGTACGTGCTGGGCGGCGCGGATATCGAGAGCGCCGAGATCGCGTTCCGCAAGGAGATGGATCAGTGGGCGGAGCTGGTTGGCGACCGTCCGATGGTTTTCACCGAATACGGCGGCGACACCAACGGCGGCATCGACAAGCTGCCGAGCGTCATGTGGAGTCAGGAATACCAGATCGAGTGTCTGGAGATGTGCCACAGGGTCTTTGACAGCTATCCGTTTGTCAAGGGTGAGCAGGTCTGGAATTTTGCAGACTTCCAGACGACCGAGGGCATCATGCGCATGGACGGCAACAAAAAGGGAATCTTTACCCGCCAGCGCCAGCCGAAACGCGCGGCATTTTATCTCAAACAGCGCTGGGAAGCGCTCCCGATGAATTTTAAGAGTGAATAACGGTTACGCTATGACAGACGGCACTGTCATGCGAAAAACAAACCGTACTCATAACCAAACAATGAAGGAGGATTTACCAATGAGAACGATTATCTGTCTGAACGAGGACTGGAAATTTATCCAGCAGGACGTCGGACTGCCGAACGCGCTCCCGACCGAGTGGGAGACGGTACAGCTTCCGCACACG
This sequence comes from Clostridiales bacterium, assembly GCA_022775385.1. Taxonomy (GTDB): domain Bacteria; phylum Bacillota; class Clostridia; order Oscillospirales; family Butyricicoccaceae; genus Butyricicoccus_A. The sequence goes on along the minus strand of JALFIV010000121.1, from coordinate 19,733 downwards.
TGGAACGCAGTGGACGGTCACGACGGCAACGGAGGCTACGACCGCAGACGGTGCTGGTATGCCAAGACCTTCCCGACACCGAAGCAGCCGCTCGCCGGCGGACGCACCTATGTCGAGGTGCTCGCGGCGGGACAGCAGGCGACGGTCTATGTCAACGGCACGGAGGTGGTCTATCACGAGGGCGGCTACTCCATCTTCCGCGCGGACATCACTGATCTGTGCAAGGACGGCGAGGAGAATCTGCTGGTCATCGCGTGCAGCAACGAGGAAAAGAGCAGCGTGTATCCGCAGGCGGCGGACTTCACGTTCTACGGCGGTCTGTACCGCGGCGTCAATCTGATCAGCGTGCCGGAGACGCACTTTGATCTGGATTACTACGGCGGACCGGGACTCCAGGTCACACCCAAGCCGTGCGACTGCGGCGGCGCGGTGTTCGAGCTCACGAGCTGGGTGGTCAATCCGGACGAGAACTTTACGGTGGAGTATTCCATCAAGGATGCCGACGGCAGAGAGGTCGCCTGCGCATCCCGTCCGGCGGACAATACCGCTGTTACGGTTTCCGTACCGGATGCTCAGCTGTGGGAGATCGACCGTCCGTATCTGTACACGGTCACCGCATCGCTCATCCGCCGCAACGAGACCTATGACGAGGTTTCCGTCCGCGCCGGTGTCCGCAGCTTCTCCTGCGACCCGGACAAGGGCTTCATCCTCAACGGCGTGCCGACGCCGCTGCGCGGTGTCAGTCGTCATCAGGACAAGCTGTACAAGGGCAACGCCCTGACGCGCGAGGATCACTATGAGGACGCGGAAATCATCAAGGAGCTGGGAGCGAACACAATCCGTCTGGCGCACTATCAGCATTCGCAGGACTTCTACGACGCCTGTGATGAGATGGGCTTTGTCATCTGGGCGGAGATCCCGTTCATCAGCGTCATGAATCAAGACCCGGCGGCGCATCAGAACTGCATCAGCCAGATGAAGGAGCTGATTATTCAGAACTACAACCATCCGAGCATCTGCTTCTGGGGCATCTCGAACGAGATCCTGATCGGCGGAATCTCCGAGCAGCTGGTGGAGAACCACAAGGAGCTGAACGCACTGTGCAAGCAGCTGGATCCGACCCGTCTGACCACCATCGCTCATGTCTCCATGACACCGGTGGACAGCCCGATGCACCACATCACGGACGTCATCAGCTACAACCACTACTTCGGATGGTACACCGGCAAGATGACGGACAACGGACCGTGGTTTGACGACTTTCACGCCAAGCATCCGGACATCTGTGTCGGCGTATCCGAGTACGGCTGCGAGGGCATCATGACCTATCATGGACCGAATCCGGCCTGCAAGGACTACTCCGAGGAGTATCAGGCGCGCTACCACGAGCACATGGCAAAGGTGCTGGACGAGCGTCCGTATCTCTGGTCGAGCCATGTCTGGAATATGTTCGACTTCGGCTGCGCGGCGCGCAACGAGGGCGGCGTCGCCGGACGCAACAACAAGGGTCTGGTCACGATGGACCGCAAGACCAAGAAGGACAGCTACTATATCTACAAGGCATATTGGAACAAAGAGCCGATGGTTCACCTGTGCGGCAAGCGTTACGCGATGCGTGCGGGAGACACCACCGAGATCCGCGTCTATTCCAACCAGTCTCCGGTTTCGCTCACGGTCAACGGCGAACTCGCCGAGGTACAGGCGGGTGATAAGGTATTCTGCTTCACCGTCGCACTGAAGGACGGCGTCAACCTCATTACCGCCGAGGCGAACGGCATCAAGGATACCATGACGATCGAGAAGGTCGAAACCGAGCCGTCGATTTACGTCCTGCCGGAGTACGGAGAGAGACAGGAGGGCGTCGCCAACTGGTTCAAGCTCATGGGCGATCTGGATCTCAAGGCGCCGATGGAGTTCCCGGAGGGCAAGTACAACGTCAACTACACGATGGAGGAGCTGGCAAAGAGTCCGGAGGCGCTGGAGATTGTCTCCAAGGCGGTCAAGCTGGCGACCAATTTCGACATCATTCCGGGAGAAGGCATGTGGAACATGATGAAGTCGATGTCGCCGAGCGGCATGATGGATATGTCCACCGACATGCCGGATGGATTCCTGGAGAGTCTGAACGCCAAGCTCATCAAGATTGATCTGGCGTGAGCCGGGTTTTGTATCAAGAGTAGGACAGAGAGGAAATCCTCTGTTTTGAGAGAGTCACTGTGAAAAGGAGAAACAATTATGGCATCGAAATCTACATCGCCTCGTCCGTTTGGCATGCGGGACAAAGTAGGATATATGTTCGGTGATTTCGGCAACGATTTTACTTTTATCCTGTCCTCCATGTTCATGATGAAATTCTATACCGACGTCATGGGTATCGCAGCCGGTCTGGTCGGTATGCTGATGATGCTCGCGCGCTTTGTCGATGCGTTCACCGACGTCACCATGGGTCAGATCGTCGACCGTTCCAAGCCGACCAAGGACGGCAAGTTCCGTCCGTGGATCAAGCGCATGTGCGGACCGGTCGCAATCGCGTCCTTCCTGATTTACCAGTCGGCGTTTGCGAATATGGCATACGGCTTTAAGGTATTCTGGATGTTCTTTACCTACATTCTGTGGGGCTCCATCTTCTATACCTCGATCAACATCCCGTATGGCTCGATGGCATCCGCCATTTCGTCCGACCCGACCGACCGTGCGGAGCTTTCCACCTGGAGAACCATCGGCGCAACGCTGGCATCGCTGGTTATCGGCGTCGGCACTCCGATGTTCGCGTATGAGGTTGTCAACGGTGCAACCGTTCTGTCCGGTACCCGTATGACCGTCATCGCAGGCGTATTTGCCGTTCTGTGCATCGTCTGCTACCTGTTGTGCTTCAACCTCGTCCGCGAGCGCATTGAGGTTCCGCAGAACACTACCAAGCTGAATATCGGCACAATGCTCAAGAGCATCTTCACCAACCGCGCCTTGCTCGGCATCATCGCCGCTGCGATTCTGCTGCTGCTCGGTCAGCTGGGTATGACCGGCATGCAGCCGTATGTCTTCCCGGTCTACTACGGAAGCGCATCGGCACAGTCCATGGCATCCCTGACCGGTTCGATTGCGGTTCTGGTCATCTGCGCACCGTTCGCCGTCAAGCTGTCCAAGAAATTCGGCAAGAAGGAGCTGTCGGTTGTCTCCTGCCTGATCGGCGGCATCCTGTGGTTTGTCTGCATGATCCTCCGTCCGGCAAGCGCAATGGGATATGTTGTATTCACCACGCTGGCGATGATCGGCATCGGCTTCTTCAACACCATCATCTGGGCGATGATCACCGACGTCATCGACGACGCCGAGGTCAAGAACAACATCCGCGAGGACGGCACGATCTACTCGGTCTATTCCTTCGCGAGAAAGCTCGGACAGGCGCTGTCCTCCGGTCTGATCGGCGCGGTGCTGTCGGCAATCGGCTACACGGCTGAGGTCGCGGCAAATCCGGCTGCGTATCCGGATGTGCTGAGCGGCATCTTCAACTGGTCGTGCATCATCCCGGGCGCCGGTCTGATTCTGGTCGCGCTGGCGCTGCTGTTCATCTATCCGCTGAACAAGAAGCAGGTGGAGAGCAACGTCGCGGAGCTGGCGCGCCGCCGCGGCGAGGCGTAACCAAAAAATCTTCCCCTGTATCATGCGGCCTTCCGGGGAGGGAATTGTTCCCTCTCCGGCGGGATCGCATCCGGAAAGGAGCGTTCCATGTCAGATTTTTTTGCTGCGTATGAAAAGAAAAAGGAGTATCTGATCTGTGTCGACAGCGACGGCTGTGCCATGGACACCATGGAGATCAAACACCGCCGCTGCTTCGGCCCCTGTATGGTGGAAGAATGGGGATTGGAGAACTGGTGTACGGATATTCTGACGCGCTGGAACGAGATCAATCTGTATTCCATGACACGGGGGATCAACCGGTTTCAGGGTCTGAGCCGGATGCTGCAGGAGGTGCGGGAGACGTACTGCCCGATCGAGGATCTGGACGCGCTCACAGCGTGGGTGCAGACCAGTCCCGAGCTGTCCAATCCTGCATTGGAGCGGACGGTTCAGGAGAACAGCAGTATCTGCCTGCAAAAAGCCCTCCACTGGAGTCAGGCGGTCAACCGGTCGATTGAACGTCTGGCGCAGGAGGAAAAGAGACCATTCGAGGGAGTCCGTCAGGCGCTTGCCTATGCGCACCGGTACGCGGATATCGCGGTGCTCTCCAGCGAAAATCTGGGTGCGGTCCTCGACGAATGGGATTTTTACGGACTGCTGGAGCACACGGATATGGTGCTCGCGCAGGATGCAGGCAGTAAGGCGGCGTGCATTGAAAAACTGATGAAAAAAGGCTATGTGTCGAGCCGGGTGCTCATGTGCGGGGATGCACCGGGTGATCTGGAGGCGGCGCGCAGGAACGGCGTACTGTTTTTCCCCATCCTGGTCAGACACGAGACCGAGAGCTGGGCGGAGTTTTCCGCTGTGGGACTCTCCAAGCTGGTCAACGGTACCTATGCGGGGGAGTATCAGCAGGAGAAAATCGAACAATTTATCGGCAATCTGGGCGGCTGATCCGTCCGGATCAGAGCGAATACAAGGAGGCTGCAGGAATCGGAACGCAGCAGCCGTATGTAAGACAGAAATGAAGGAGGAGATTTTATGCAGATGACATTTCGCTGGTACGGCGAGGGCAACGACAGCATCACGCCGGAAATGATCAAGCAGATCCCGGGTGTCACCGGTCTTGTCTGGGCGCTTCACAACAAGCAGCCGGGCGAGGTCTGGGAGGTTGAGGAGATCGAGGAGGCACGCCGTCAGATTGAGGGCGCGGGCTTCAACATGGACGTCGTTGAGAGTGTCAACGTTCACGACGACATCAAGATCGGTCTGCCGACCCGGGACAAATATATTGAGAACTACAAGACAACGCTGAGAAACCTCGCAAAGTTCGGTGTCAAGGTTGTCACCTACAACTTTATGCCGATCTTCGACTGGACGCGAACCGATCTGTTCCATCCGCTGGAGGACGGTTCCACCGCGCTGTTCTACGAGACCTCCCGCATTCAGGAGGACTACAAGCAGATGGCGCAGTATATCCTCGAGAACCTGCACGGCATGACCTTCCCGGGATGGGAGCCGGAGCGCATGGCACAGCTCGATGACCTGTTTGAAAAGTACAAGCCGGTCACAAAGGAAAAACTGTGGGAGAATCTGCAGTACTTCCTTGAAGCGATTATGCCGACCTGTCAGGAGACCGGCATCAAAATGGCGATCCATCCGGACGATCCGCCGTGGGATATCTTTGGTCTGCCGCGACTGCTCGTGGACAAGGAATCGATCGGCCGGTTCCTGAACATGGTCGACGATGAACACAACTGTCTGTGCCTGTGTTCCGGATCGCTCGGAGCCAACGCGGACAATGACATTCCGGATATCATCCGCACCTACTGTGACCGCGTCGCATTTGCACACATCCGCAACGTCAGACATTATCCGAACGGTGACTTCACCGAGGCATCCCACCGCGACTGCGACGGCGATGTCCGAATTCTGGATATCATGAAGGCGTATCATGACTGCGGCTTTCAGGGCTATGTCCGTCCGGACCACGGACGTCATATCTGGGGTGAACAGTGCCGCCCGGGCTACGGACTGTATGACCGCGCGCTCGGCATCATGTATCTGTGGGGATGCTGGGACATGCTCGAAAAGACCGAGGGAAAGGTTGATGCGTAATGCGTGAGTTTATGGACCGCGATTTCCTGCTGTCCACGGACACAGCAAAGTGGCTGTATCACGACGTCGCGGAACAATTGCCGATCATCGACTATCACTGCCATATCAACTCGCAGGAGATCGCCGAGGATCGGACATTTGACAACATCTCGGAGGTCTGGCTGGGCGGCGACCACTACAAGTGGCGCACGATGCGCGCAAACGGCGCAACCGAGGACACGGTCACCGGAGACGCGCCGCCGGAGGAGAAGTTCCGTGCGTTTGCCGCGGTCATGCCGTCGCTCATCGGGAATCCACTGTACCACTGGAGTCATCTCGAGCTGCAGCGCGCGTTCGGCATCACCGAGCCGCTGACACCCGAGAGCGCCGACCGCATCTACACCCGGTGCAACGAACAGCTGAAGCAGTATTCCGCCCGTCAGCTGATGGACAAATTCAATGTCAAGGCTGTCTGCACGACGGATGACCCGAGCGATGATCTGCATTGGCACGATCAGATTGCGGCGGACGGGAGCTTCTCCATCCGCGTCCTTCCGGCGTTCCGCCCGGACAAGGCGATTAACATCGAAAAGGATGGCTTTGCCGGCTATATTGCAAAACTTTCCGATACCGTCGGACGCGAGCTGAACTCGGCGGAGGACGTCGCACAGGCACTGTGTGAGCGCATCGACTATTTTGCCGCACACGGATGCCTCTGTGCCGACCATGGTCTGGACTACTGTATGTACGCCGAACCGGACAGCCAAACCGCCAATACGGCGTTTGCTGAGGCGATGCACGGAGATCATCCCTCCAAAGAGAAGGCGGATGCGTACAAAACACTTATGACAATCGCGTGCGCAAAGAAATACACCGAGAAAAACTGGGTGATGCAGATCCATTTCGGCTGTCTGCGCGACAACAACAAGCCGCAGTTCGCCCTGCTCGGACCGGATACCGGTTATGACGCAGTCAACAGCCGCTCGGGGGTGGAAAACCTGTCTCCTTTGATGAATGCGTTCTCGGAGAACGGCGGACTGCCCAAGCTGATTCTGTATTCGCTGAATCCGGCGGACAACACCGCGATTGCGACCATCATGGCGTGCTTTCAGGGCGGCGGCGTCGCAGGAAAAATCCAGCAGGGAAGTGCATGGTGGTTCAATGACAACCGGACGGGCATGCGGCAGCAGCTGACTGACCTCGCCGCAAACGGCGTCCTCGGACGATTTGTAGGCATGCTGACCGACTCGCGTTCGTTCCTGAGCTACACCCGCCATGAATACTTCCGCCGCGTACTCTGTGAACTGCTCGGCGAGTGGGTCGAGAGCGGACAATATCCGAATGACCGCGCACAGCTGACCCGACTGGTCACCGACTTGTGCTGGAACAACACCAACGACTATTTCGGTTTCGGTCTCACACCGATAGGAAAGGAATGAGATTATTATGAAGCTTTCACTGGATTCCATCCGGAACAAGGATGCGTGGAAAGGCTATCATCTTCCGTCGTTTGACCCGTCTGTCATCGCGGAGAACACAAAAAACAATCCGCAGTGGCTGCATTTCGGCTCGGGCAATATCTTCCGGATTTTCCCGGCGGCGCTGTGTCAGCGTCTGATTGAGCAGGGTGAGATGGACACCGGTATCGTCTGCTGTGAGAGCTATGACGACGAGGTCATCACCAAGTGCTTCCGCCCGTATGACAATCTGACCATCGCGGTCACGCTGAATGCGGACGGCAAATTGGACAAGGAGGTCATCGGCTCGATGGCGGACAGCCTGACCATGCTGTATGACAGCGCGCGCATCGCGGAGATCTTCAAGCAGCCGTCCCTGCAGATGGTATCGTTCACCATCACGGAAAAGGGATACAGCCTGCGCAATGCAAAGCATGAGCTGGTTCCGGCAGTTGTTGAGGACATGGCAAACGGATCGGAGAACTGCAAGTCGTTCATGGCGCAGCTCGCCGCGATGTGCCTCGGAAGAATGCATGCCTGCGGAAAGCCGCTCGCGCTGGTATCCATGGACAACTGTTCGCACAACGGCGAAAAGCTCCAGTCTGCGGTCATGGAGATCGCAAAGGCATGGCTGGAAGGCGGCAAGATCACAGCTGACGAATACGCCTATCTCGAGAACAATGTTGCATTCCCGTGGTCGATGATCGACAAGATCACGCCGCGTCCACATCCGGTTGTTGAAAAGCAGCTGATCGAGGACGGTCTGGAGGACATCAGCCCGTTCACGACATCCAAGCATACCTACACCGCGCCGTTTGTCAACGCGGAAAAGACACAGTATCTGGTCATTGAGGATCAATTCCCGAACGGCAGACCGCCGCTGGAGAAGGCAGGCGTCATCATCACAACTCGTGACATCGTCAACAAGGTCGAGAAGATGAAGGTCTGCACCTGCCTCAACCCGCTGCACACCTGTCTGGCGGTCTACGGCTGTATTCTGGGATATACCTCCATCGCGGAGGAGATGAAGGATCCGGAGCTGCGCGCGTTTATCGATCAGATGAGCCATGTCGAGGGCATGCCGTTCGTCGTCGACCCGGGCGTGATTGATCCGGAGCAGTTCCTCGATGAGGTGCTGACCGCACGATTCCCGAATCCGTTCATGCCGGATACGCCGCAGCGCATCGCAACCGACACGTCGCAGAAGCTGTCCATCCGCTTCGGCGAGACCATCAAGGCGTATATCGCATCGCCTGACCGCGAGGCGTCCGAGCTGAAGCTGATTCCGCTGGTGCTGGCGGGCTGGCTGCGTTATCTGATCGGCGTGGACGACGACGGAAATCCGTTTGAGATCAGTCCCGACCCGCTGCTGCCGGCGATGCAGGAGAAGCTCGCAGGCATGACGCTCGGCGGTTCGATTGATGCGGAACAGCTTCGTCCGATTTTGTCCGACGCCTCCATCTTTGCGGTCAATCTGTACGACTGCGGACTGGCGGATCAGGTCATCGGTTATTTCAAGGAACTGATGGCGGGATCGGGCGCGGTTCGTGCGACGCTCAAGAAGTACGTCCACTGAGGAGGAAATGAGAAATGAATGCAATGAATCAGGCAATTTCTGAAATCGGCGTTGTGCCGGTCATCAAGTTAAACCATCCGGAGCGCGACGCCGCGCCGCTGGCGAAAGCCCTGTGTGCGGGCGGCGTTCCGGTCGCAGAGGTAACGTTCCGTGCAGCAGGCGCACCGATGGCAATCAAGACCATGAAGGAGACCTGCCCGGACATGATCGTCGGCGCAGGCACGGTAACCAATACTGCACAGATCGACGAGGCGATCGAGGCGGGCACGCAGTTTATCGTCACGCCGGGCTTTGACGCGGAACTCGTCGAATACGCGCAGTCCAAGGGTGTTGCAATCTATCCGGGCTGCACCACGCCGACGGACTACCATCAGGCGCTCAAGTACGGTCTGGAAGTGCTCAAGTTCTTCCCGGCGGAGCAGTCGGGTGGTCTGGCAAAGATCAAGGCGATGAGCGCGCCGTTCCCGCAGTTCAAGGTCATGCCGACCGGCGGTGTATCGCTCAAGAACCTGAAGGACTACCTGTCCAGTCCGGTCATCGCCGCATGCGGCGGATCGTATATGGTAACCGCGGATTTAATTGACAACCAGAAGTGGGACGAGATCACCGATCTGTGTAAGAAATCCCGCGACATCGTAAAGGAGGCACGCGCATAATGGCAAGAGTAATTACCTTCGGCGAAATCATGCTTCGCCTGGCACCGAACGGATACTACCGGTTCTTCCAGAACGATCAGATGCAGGCGACCTTCGGCGGCGGCGAGGCAAACGTCGCAGTCTCGCTCGCAAACTACGGCATGGACGCGGCATTTGTCACCAAGCTCCCGACCCACGCCATCGGTCAGGCGGCGGTCAACTCGCTGCGCGGACTGGGTGTCGACACCTCCGGCATCGTCCGCGGCGGCGACCGCGTGGGAATCTACTACCTCGAGAAGGGCGCATCCCAGCGCGGCTCGGTCTGCATCTATGACCGCGCGCACTCCGCGATTCAGGAGGCATCTCCGTCGGATTTCGACTGGGATGAGATCTTTGAGGGCGCGGACTGGTTCCACTTCACCGGCATCACGCCGGCGCTCGGTGAGAACGTCGTCGAGATCTGCCGCGACGCCTGCAAGGCGGCAAAGGCGAAGGGCGTCAAGATCTCCTGTGACCTGAACTACCGCGGCAAGCTGTGGACGCGCGAGCAGGCGAGAGCGGCGATGACCGATCTGTGTCAGTATGTCGACGTCTGCATCTCCAACGAGGAGGACGCGAAGGACGTATTCGGTATCGAGGCGGAGAACACTGACATCTACGGCGGCAAGCTCAACAAGGACGGATACAAGTCGGTCGCGAAACAGCTGGCAGACAAGTTCGGCTTTGAGGAGGTCGCAATCACCCTGCGCACCTCGATCTCGGCGAGCGACAACGACTGGGCGGCGATGCTGTACGACGGCGAGAACTACTGCTTCTCCAAGGAGTACCATCTGCGCATCGTCGACCGCGTCGGCGGCGGCGACTCGTTCGGCGGCGGTCTGATCTACGCCCTGCTGTCCGGTAAGTCCACGCAGGCGGCGGTTGAGTTCGCGGTAGCGGCATCGGCGCTCAAGCACTCGATCGAGGGAGATTACAACCGCGTCTCGGTCGACGAGGTCGAAAAGCTCGCCGGCGGCGACGGCTCCGGTCGCGTACAGAGATAAGAGACATCACCCTCCTATTTGATTGACGTTGGAATACTCTGCCCGCTCCGGCGGGCAGGGGTTCCGTCAAACTGCAGAAGAATAGTTGCCCTCTTGTATCCAGACCATCCACAATCCATGTTTTAAATCTTCAATATCACTATATCTCCCCAAAAAACGCAAACCGGATGCAGGAGGACAGCTGCACTTCTGCAGTACAACTACCTCTTCTTTCTCACTTGGTGTCGAGTTGACACGGGATCTATTTTCACAAAAAGCTGCGTCTGCCGGTCATTGGATCGGTGGACGCAGCTTCAATATTTTGAGAAAAAACCAGCGCCGGGATCTGACAATCCTGACGCTGGTTTTGTGTTTGATACTTGTTAGCCCTGAAGCGGCGCGGTTGACTGCCGTTCAATGAGTGTGGTGCTCACACAGGATTTGATGATCTCCTGCGAACCGGATGCGATGGAGAGCAGACGCTCAACGGCAATCGCACCGATGCGGTCACAGGGGACGCGCATGGTCGTGATCGGAGGAGAGGTGAAGCTGCAGATTGAGCCGTCATCAAAACCGATAACCGAAATATCTTCCGGCACACGGTAGCCGCAGTCCTGAATCGCACGGATACAGCCGGCGGCGATGATGTCGTTTGCGGCGAAAAAAGCGGTGGGCAAATCCTTGGCGGAGTTGAGATATTCCTCCATTTGTTTGACCGCGGTGTTGAAGATAATATCGATATCGACGATATAGTTTTCGTTGTAGGGAAGATTCAGGTCGCGCAGAGCCCGACGGTATCCAACCGAGCGCTCGACGATACCGCCGATATCCACTTGACCGCGCAGCATGCCGATCTTGCGGTGGCCGAGCCGGTAGAGATAGTGAACCGCCTCGTACGCGCCGGCAATGTTGCTGGTAGCAAGAGTATTTACATTGGCTTCATCGAGCTGTCGGTCGAGAAAGATGAGCGGAAGCGAGAAGTTCTGAAACAGCGGAATGTTCTTTTTCTGCAGCTCACTGGCGAGAACCAGAACACCGAGGATGTTGTGCTGGTTTTCCAGCTGACTCAGAAAGCTTGGCAGTTCATCCATACCAATGTTGGCGATGCTGAGGTTGTAGCCCTCCTGCCGCGCACGGCTTTCCGCACCGTTGAGCAGTCGGACGTAAAAGTCCTCGTTTCGCTCGCTGATATGGCCGCTTGCGATATAGCGGAGAAATTTGATTTCTCCTTTGGAATCACCGGAATCGGTGTTCCGGATCGTATATCCGTTCTGAAGGAGGAGTTTTGTGATGCGGTCACGCGTGTCCTTGCGCACGCCGGGCTTGTTGTTCAGTACAAGAGAGACGGTCGAGGTGGCGACACCGGCGACGTCGGATATTTCTCTAAGCGTCATATCTGCTCCTCCTTATAAAAAGGTTGATCTTATTATACAGTTTGACTGAGAAAAAGTCCATAGAGAAATCGAAAAAATAAAAACATTTTCGAAATTTCGAAAAAATTTTGAAAATATACAGTGACGATTTCGTATAATTTTTTAGTTACAAATTGTAGAAAATGTGCATTGAAAAAGTGTTTCATTTGTGTTTTAATAGGATTACAGAAAATTTTCGAAAAAAATCCGAAAAATGTTCGAAAAAATTCGATGAAAAGCAGGGAGGAAAAGCAATGTTTAAGAAGAAAATGAGAATGGCAGCTGTCCTGTTGGCAGCGGGAATTATGACAACGGCAATTTCCGGATGCGGCGGCTCTGAGTCTGCACCGGCAGGTTCGGCAGCCGGAGCTGACGGCGGAGGCATGAAGGTCGGCGTTGTACTCAAAACGCTTTCCAATCCTTTCTATGTAACCATGCAGGAGGCGATGGAGGCCAAGGCAGACGAGATGGGTCTGGAGATGGTTCTTCAGGCACCGGAGGCAGAGACCGACACCGAAAAGCAGATGCAGATCGTTGAGAATCTGGTTGTTCAGCAGATCGACGGACTGGTACTTGCACCGAATGGCTCGGCGGAGCTGGTTCCGGCAATCAAGAAGGCAAACGATGAGAATATCCCGGTTGTCATCCTGGATGCAAGAATCGCAGAGGAGGACCTCAAGGAGGCAGGTGCACACATCGACTGCTTCATCGGTTCGGACAACTATCAGGGCGGCGAGCTTGCAGCGCAGGCACTGTACGATCAGCTCGGCGGCAAGGGCAAGGTTGCCGTACTCGAAGGCATCAGCGGCGTTGAGTCCGGCGAACTTCGTGTTGGCGGCTTCAAGGACAAGCTGAAGGAACTCGGCGGTCTGGAAATCGTAGCATCTCAGCCGGCTGACTGGGATCAGGAGCTTGGCTACACGGTATTCCAGAACATTCTGCAGGCAAACCCGGATATCACCGGTGTGTTCTGTGCAAACGATATGATGGCACTGGGCGCAGTCAAGGCGATCGAAGATATGAACCTGAGTGATCAGATCACGGTCATCGGCTTTGACGCGACCGACGATGCAAAGGCAGCAATCAAGGAAGGCAGAATGTACGCATCCGTCGCTCAGTCTCCGGATCTCATGGGCACCACTGCACTGGACGTTCTTCAGCAGCTGAAGGATGAGGGCAAGTGCGAGGCAGAAATTGCAATCGACGTAGAACTGGTAACCGAGGAAAACGCTGGATAAACAGATGAGATAACGAAGGGTACAATTTGTACCCTTCGTTAAATGTAAAAAAAGAGAAAGGTCGTGAGCTGATGGATGAAAGAAACATTGTTGTCATGAAGAACATAACGGTTCAGTTCCCGGGCGTAAAGGCACTCGATGACGTTTCTTTTTCTCTCCGCAGAGGAGAAGTCCATGTACTGCTTGGAGAGAACGGCGCCGGCAAATCGACATTGGTCAAGGTCCTGAGCGGTGTATACAAGCGGAATTCCGGTGAAGTCTATGTGGACGGAAAGGCGGTTGAGTTCCGCACAACCAAGGAAGCGCAGGAAGCAGGCGTCAATATCGTCCATCAGGAATTGAACTTGATTCCGTATCTGAGTGTTGCGGAAAATATTTTTCTCGGACATGAGCCGAAGAAAAACGGAGTGATTGATTGGAAACGCATGTATTCCGACACGGAAGAAGTGCTGAAAAATCTGGGCGTGGACATTCCGGCACGGGCGGAAATCCGTTCGCTGAGTGTCGCACAGCAGCAGATGGTTGAAATCGCGAAAGCAGTACGTCTGGAGTCCAAAGTCATCGTGCTGGATGAGCCGACCTCGTCGCTGACGGATAAGGAGATCGAAAGCTTGTTCCGGATTATGCGCGATCTGCGGGACAAGGGCGTTGGAATTATCTATATCTCGCACCGTTTTGATGAGATCAAGCGGATCTGTGACCGTGCGACTATCATGCGCGACGGAAAGTATGTCGCAACGGTGGACGTCGATTCCTGTGATACCGATGAAATGATCCGGATGATGGTCGGCAGAGAATTGACAGACATGTATCCGAAGGAAAAAGCGGATATCGGAGAGGTTGTTTTTGAGGCGAAAAGCTTCTCCACAGAGGAAAAACTGAAAAATTGTTCCCTGTATGTCAGAAAGGGTGAAATTCTGGGACTCGCCGGACTGATGGGTGCAGGACGGACCGAGTTTGCCCGTGCAATGATCGGTGCGGACCCGATTCTCTCGGGAGAGATTATTCTGAACGGCGAGAAACTTCGAATCCGCCGTCCGGAAGATGCGGTCAAGCGCGGCATCGGACTCGTACCGGAGGACAGAAAACAGCAGGGCCTGATTCTGGGCATGAGTGTCGGAAAGAACATCACGCTCGCCAATTTGAAGAAGGTCATGTCGTCTGGCATTGTACGCGATAAGGCCGAACAGAAGATCGGAGAGAAGTATATCAAGGATCTGAACATCCGGACACCGGGACTGTCGCAGCGGGTCAAGTTCCTGTCCGGCGGCAATCAGCAGAAGGTTGTCGTCGCGAAATGGCTGATGGCGGAGGGGAACGTCCTGATTTTTGACGAGCCGACGCGCGGCATCGATGTCGGTGCAAAGGCGGAAATCTACCGCATTATGAGCAGTCTGGCGCAGCAGGGAATGGCGATTATTATGATCTCATCGGAGTTGCCGGAAATTCTGGGAATGAGCGACCGCATCAATGTCATGTGCAACGGAGAGGTTCGCGCGGACATTCCGAGGGAGGAAGCCACTCAGGAGAAGATCATGTACTACGCAACAGGAGGAAAGTAATATGAAAACAAAGAAGATCAGTTTCAGCAAAATTCCAACAACACTGATTACGTTGGCTGCACTCATTATTTTGTGTATCGTATTATCCATTGCCTCCCCGTATTTCCTGACACAGAAAAATCTGGTCAATGCGGTTCTGCAGTGTACGATCAACGCCACACTGGCATGCGGCATGACCTTCGTCATCCTGACAGGCGGTATTGACCTGTCGGTCGGTTCGGTCGTCGCATTTGTCGGTGTTATGCTCGGTACCTTTGTGAAGGGCGGAATGGCACTCCCACTGGCGATTGTTCTCAGTATCCTCATCGGCGGCGTTGCCGGCATCATCAATGGACTGCTGGTCACCAAGATCAAGCTCCCGCCGTTCATCGCGACTCTTGGCACGATGAGTATTGGACGCGGTCTTGCACTGGCTAAGACCAGCGGACGCTCAATTCAGGGTCTCGGCTCGGGTATGAAGTTTATCGGCTCGGGCAGTATTCTGGGTATTCCGGTTATGATTCTGATCATGATCGTGGTCTTTCTGGTCGGCATGTTTATCCTGCGGTACACCAGAACCGGACGGTATGTCTATTCGGTCGGCGGCAACCTCGAGGCAACCCGCCTGTCCGGCATCAACACGAATAAGTATATCATGTTCGTCTATCTGTTCAGCGGTATCATGTCCGGTATTGCAGCCGTCATGCTGACCGGACGTCTGGACGCGGCACAGCCGGTAGCCGGCGAGGGCTATGAGATGCAGGCGATTGCGGCGACCGTCATCGGCGGCACGAGCATGACCGGCGGCGAAGGCAGACTTTCCGGTACCATCGTCGGTGCACTGTTCATCAGTGTTCTGAACAACGGACTCAATCTGCTCAACGTTTCGTCTTATATTCAGCAGATCGCAATCGGTCTGGTTATCATTTTTGCAGTTGCATTGGATTCGCTGCGAAGCAAGTGAGAAAGAGGTGTATTATGGAAAAGAAAATTCGTCTTGGTGTTTTGGGTTTGGGGCGCATCGGCATCATGCATGTAGAAAACATCCTTGCTATGCCGGAATTTGAAATTGTGATGGGCTCAGATCCGTTTTTGTCCGAGGAACGTGAGCAGACACTCAAGCAGATGGGTCTCGCGTCATGTACCAGAGATCCCGAGGACATCTTTTCCAATCCGGATATTGATGCCGTCGTGATCTGCTCGACGACTGACACCCATTCGGACTTTATCATTCGCGCGGCGAGGGCGGGAAAGCATATTTTCTGCGAGAAGCCGATCGATCACGATGTTCCGCGTATTCTGGATGCGGTTCGTGCTGTCAAGCAGGCGGGAGTTGTCCTTCAGGTTGGCTTCATGCACCGTTTTGACACCCATCACGGCGCACTGGCGGATATGATGCACAGCGGAAAGATCGGCGATGTCGAGGTCGTCAAGATTACCTCTCGCGATCCGGCGCCGCCGTCCATGGACTACATCCGCAGTTCCGGTGGAATCTTTGTAGACTTTATGATCCATGACTTCGACATGGCGCGCTTCCTGACTCAGAGCGAGGCGGTCGGTGTCTTCGCCACCGGTACCACCGTCTGCGATCCGGAGATCGCCGAGCAGGGAGATTTCGGCAGCGGTCATGCCATTGTCAAGTTTGAAAACGGTGTTATCGCCGTTTTGGAGAGCACTCGCCGCGCTACCTTTGGACATGATCAGCGCATTGAGGCGCTGGGAAGCAAGGGCCTGCTGACCGATGACAACGTGTTCCAGAATAACGTCCATTTCTACGATGCCGAGGGCTATCACACCGCAAAGGCGCCGTGGCATTTCCAGGAGCGCTATAAGGATGCCTATAAGGTCGAACTGCAGGCGTTTGCCAAGGCAGTCAACGAAGGCACTCCGTCTCCGGTCGATGGATGGGACGGACTGCAGGCGGTTTTGATCGCCGAAGCTGCGGCGAAATCGGCTAAGAGCGGCAAGTATGAACCGGTGGAGCATGTTGAAATCTGAAGGAGTGGGATTATGAGATTAAAATTTGGTATGATCGGTGGAGCCGGCGGCGGAATCTCCCCGATGCACTATCGCGGCGCGATTATCGATGCGATGGCGGAACTGACGGCCGGATGCTTCAGCCGTAATTTTGAACGGAATAAGGCGCAGGCTGATGCGTGGGGCATCCGTGATTTGGATCGTGTTTATCCGGATTACAAAACGATGGCGGAAAAAGAGGCGGAAAAGACCGGTGATGACCGGCTGGACTTTGTCTCTATCGTGACGCCGAACGATACACATTATGAGATCGCCAAGCTGTTTCTGGAAAAGGGATTCCATATCGTCTGTGACAAACCGCTTGCTTTGACCGTGGAGGAATCGGAAGAGCTGGAGGCGCTGGCAAAGAAGAATGATCTCCTGTTTGCGGTAACCTACACCTATTCCGGCTACGCGATGATTCGTCAGGCGAGAGAACTGATTGACCACGGCGAGCTGGGAGAAATCACCTACATCACCGCGGAGTATCCGCAGGAGTGGCTGGCAAATGCCCTGATTCAGGAGAACAGTGCAAACGCGATGTGGCGTCTGGACCCGAAACGCGCCGGCAAATCGCAGGCGACGGCGGACATTGGCACGCATATCGAATATCTGGTCAAGGCGGCAACCGGCATGTCACCCAAGCGTGTACTGGCGAAATTTGATAAAATCCCGCCGACACTGGAGATGGAGAGCAACACCACCATCCTGTGCGAGTATCCGGGCAATGTCACCGGTCTGCTGTGGGCGTCTCAGGTCGCCATCGGACACGAGTGCGATATCCGTCTGCGCGTGTTCGGCACAAAGGGTGCGATCGAATGGCAGCATCAGGATGCCGGAAGACTGAAGTTCACCAGACTAGGCGGACC
This sequence comes from Clostridiales bacterium, assembly GCA_022775385.1. Lineage (GTDB taxonomy): Bacteria > Bacillota > Clostridia > Oscillospirales > Butyricicoccaceae > Butyricicoccus_A. The sequence continues at coordinate 2,252 of JALFIV010000121.1, read as the reverse complement.
GGTTCAGTACTACTCGGCCGATGCCCCGTATAACTATCCGGAATCCATCCGTCTGTCCCGCACCAATCCGGGTCATCCAGAGGGTCTGTTCGAGGCATTCGGCAATATTTACCGCTCGTTTATGGAGGTTCTCATCGCCAAGAAAGAAGGCAGAGAACCAGATACCTTTACCTACCCGACCGTATCCGACGGCGTTGACGGCGTTCGTTTCATCGATGCCTGTGTAAAGAGCAACGCGGAAGGAAATGTCTGGGTCGATGTATAAGTCTTTTGTCTCCTCATATATTGAACGGTTCCCGAAATTTCTTCCAGTGGGGACCGTTCACTAAACTGCAAGCAAAAAATGAACAAATCCCTGCCGATCCATTGCTTCGGCAGGGATTTGCTTTTGACGTTTATGACGTGGAGCCGTCCGGCTCGATTTCCTTCATGGTTTTTCGGAATTGGTGGGAGAAGAAAAATGTGGTAAAGGTTACTGCGATGGCATCTGCGACCGGCTCCGCGAGATAGACCGCATAGACCTGATTTCCGGTCAGAATATGCGGCAGGAGATAGATCAGCGGGATGAGCAGGACAAATTTCCGCATAACCGCAACGATGATGGATGCTTTTGCATTGCCCAATGAGGTGAAGGACATCTGACAGGCGGTCTGAATACCGAACAGGAACATGGCGGCGACATAAATTCTCAGAACGGTTTTGGTGAAATGCAGCAGCGTCGGATCGGAGGTAAACATACCGGCGAACACCTGCGGGAACAGCATGATACACAGCCAGAGCGTGACGGCGTAGATCATGTTGATTTTCAGCAGCAGGCGGAACGCGGACTTGACCCGGGCGCTGTTTTTCGCACCGTAATTGTAGCTCATGATCGGCATTGCACCCTGACCGAAGCCCTGAAGCGGGAGCATGGCAAACTGCATGACACTGGTCAGAATGGTCATGGCGCCGACCGCGACATCGCCGCCGTATTTCAGCAGGGAGGAGTTGAAGCAGATTGAGATGATGCTCTCGCTCGCCTGCATGATAAAGTTTGCCAGACCGAGTGCCAGACAGGGGAGGATGATGTCCGGACACAGCACCATATTTTTCAGCCGGAGCCGGAGCACCGTGCGTTTGCCGAGCAGGAAAGACAGTACCCAAACGGTGGAGAGCGCCTGAGAGATCACCGTTGCGATCGCCGCGCCGCGCACGCCGTATCCCAATACATAGATAAACACCGGATCGAGAATAATGTTGCATACCGCGCCGATGAGAACCGAAACCATGCCGGTCTTGGCAAACCCCTGCGCCGTGATAAATGCATTCATGCCGAGTGTCAGCTGGACAAACAGTGTGCCGGCGGCGTAGATGTTCATATAGCTGACCGCGTAGGAAATGGTGTTTTCGCTGGCGCCAAAGGCGAGCAGAAACGTTCGGTTTCCAAGCAGAAGCAGGACTGTCAGAACAGCAGAGATGATCAGCTGAGCGGAAAAGCAGTTGCCCAGAATCTTCTCCGATGTCTTGTTGTCTCCGCGCCCCATAAAGATCGAGGCACGCGGTGCGCCGCCGAATCCAACCAGCGCGGCAAAGGCGGAGACAATCATGATCAACGGCATGCAGACGCCGACGCCGGTGAGTGCGAGCGCACCGTCTCCGGGGATATGTCCGATATAGATACGGTCAACAATGTTGTAGAGCATGTTGATGACCTGTGCGGTCAGCGTCGGGATGGCAAGTCGGAACAGCAGTTTTCCCACCGGCTCGGTTCCCAAAAAGCTCTTATCTTCGTTCATTTGTTCTGATTCCTTTCCAGACCCTGCCTGACATTTTGTGACACCCGATCACAGTACCGGGTGTAATTCTCCCAGTCCTCCTGAGAAAATCCATGAAATGCCAGATCCATAAACTGTTTTTTTGCATTTTCCACCTTTTCCACCAGCGGAATCGACTGTTCGGTGAGCGAAAGGTGGATTTTTCTGCGGTCGTTTGCATCCGGATTGCGCAGAAGAAGTCCCTTTTCCATCAGTGAATTGACCCCCTGTGAAACATTCCCCTTGGGGATCATGCGGAAGACGGAGATATCCTTCGCCGTGTCATATTCGGGATTGTTGTGCAGAAAACTGATGATGGTGAGTTCCAGACCGGACAGATCACAGCTGTCGCAGATTTCCTTCAGCAGGGAATCGTACAGCTTGAGCGAGCTCCGGTGAAACAGGACAACGTCTGTCATTGTCATTGCGATTCCTCCAAAATAGTTTTAAATAAAACTG
>JALFIV010000109.1 GCA_022775385.1 Clostridiales bacterium | reverse complement strand
ACAAGGTATAGTGAGTATGCTATACTGAGAGAGCTTTCGAAAGAGAGCGACAACAAAATAGTAGGTGTTATTTGTGATGAGGGTACACCCGTTCCCATTCCGAACACGGTAGTTAAGCTCATTTACGCCGACAATACTTGCTTGGAGACGAGCCGGGAAGATAGGTCGATGCCTACACAAAAGAGACAAGTCATTCTGACTTGTCTCTTTTGTTTTGCCCGATTTGTCAGACGGGACGGAATGTGATATACTGAACCATACGCAACAGGGGGGAGACGCAGATGAAAAAGAAAAAAAAGAAATCCGGAAGAATCCTCATTCTAATCGGAGTTCTGCTGATTGCGGCGGCACTGGGAAAAGCGGCTTATAATATCTGGGACGGCATACGCGCCGGCAGAGAATCGCAGGAAATCGCGCAGCAGCTGCTCCATGAGATTCCGAAGGATTCCGATACAGAAGATGCGAAACCAGCGGATACAGGCGAACAGGACGCAAATGCGGACGAAGAAAAAAACAGCGAGAAAATAACGACTGTCGAGCTGGACGGAACACAGTATCTGGGTCTGCTGAATATTCCCTCTCTGGATCTGCAGCTGCCGGTCATGGCAGAGTGGAACTACGAGAACCTCCGGACTGCTCCGTGCCGGTATACAGGTTCGGTGTCTGATAACAACCTTGTGATTGCCGGACATAACTATTCCGGTCATTTTCAGGATCTCAAAACGCTGGAGCACGGAGACGCGGTTGTCCTTACCACCGCAGCGGGGGAGAAAATCTCTTATACCGTGGATCATATCGAGACGCTTGGCGCGCAGGAGATTTCCACGATGATCACAGCGGACAATTGGGAGCTCACATTATTCACCTGCACGGTGGGCGGCAAGAGCCGATATGCGGTGCGCTGTATCAGAGAAAAGAACACGTAAAAAAGAAATGCTCTCATCCCATTTGGATGAGAGCATTTTTGATTAAGCGTTTTTGTGAACCAGTGATTTCATCGCGTGCGGTTCCGGGATGTGCGTTTTCCACACACCGGTCCGGTAATAGTGGATGGACAGCAGGGTGCCGAAAATCCAGCCGACCGGATATGCCCAGCAGATGGAGGTAAAGCCGAGGGCGCCGGCGAACAGGAAGGAGAAAGCAATGCGAATGATCAGGTCGGAGAATGTGGTCGCCATAAACGGCTTCATCGCGCCGCCGCCGCGCAGAACACTGTCACAGCAGTTCTTGATGCCGACGAGGAAGTAGAACGGTGCGATGGTGTGCAGGAACTGAACACCGATGTGAATAACTGTGCGGCTCCCTCCGTCCGGGATAAACAGACTAAGGATCTGCGAAGCGGCACAGAGGAACAGCAGATTCACGCCGGCGATAACGATCATCGCGATCACGATGGAAATGCGCAGACCCTGACGGACGCGCTCCAGTTCGTGCGCACCGATGTTCTGCGACGCAAAATTGGACAGCGCATTCGGCATCGTATTCATGACCATAAGGGCGAATGTGCTGATTTTGAGTGCGGCGGAGAACGCAGCAACCGTATCCGAACCGAAGCTGTTGACGACGCCCTGTACCAGAAAGACGCCGATTGAGACGAACGACTGCTGACAAATACTCGGGATGGCAATGTACATCATGTTGACGAGCAGACCGCGATTCCAAAGGGGAACTCTGCCGTTTACCGAAATCTTACGGATGCGGACAATCAGTGTGCCAATGGAGAGCAGAGCTGAAATTCCCTGTGCAAGGAAGGTTGCCCAGGCAAGTCCGGCGACGCCCATGGAAAACGTCGAGACAAACAGAATGTCCAGAATGACATTGAGTACGGAGGAGAACACCAGAAAACACAGCGGCATGCGCGAGTCGCCCAATCCGTTGTAAATCGATGTTGTCGCGTTGTACAGAAACAGGAACACCAGACCACAGACATAGATGCGCAGGTAAGAGGAGGAATCCGCAAAGATGTTTTCCGGCGTGCCGATGACCGACAGCAGGAAATTGCAGCTGAGCAGACCGATACCGGTGAGCACGAGTGCGAGAACAAACAGCGTGATAATCGCGGTGTAGATGGCACCCTTGACACGTTCCATCAGCTTTGCGCCGAAGAACTGGGAAATGACAACCGAACTACCGACACTGGCGCCGGTTGCTACCGCAATAAACAGGGTGGTGATCGGATAGGATGCACCGGTCGCAGCCAGACCGTCGACACCGATGAAGTTGCCGGCGATGATGCTGTCGATGACACTGTACAATTGCTGAAAGACCATGCTCAGCAGCATCGGGAGAGAAAACGTGATGAGAATTTTGAGCGGGGAACCGCTTGTCATGTTATTCATGAAGTAACTGCCTCCGAAGTTGTGCGGAATTTCATCAAAAGAAAAACAAGATGAAATCAGAATTCTTTGATTGCTCCTTATTATACGGCGATATGCACAAGATATCTAGCTGAAAATTGTGCAAAATATCTATGGATAATTTGCGGTTTTTAAGAATGTTCCCATTCAGGACGGATTTTCCTTCTGTAATTCGAAAGAAAACAGAAAAAACGCTCCCAAGCAGAAACTTGGGAGCGTTCGATCATTCTTTTTGGGGTATAAGTCAGAGCAATCAGTCTGCCAGACGAGCTTCCAGAGCAGCCTTGGCATCCTCGTAGCCCGGCTTGCCGAGCAGAGCGAACATGTTCTTCTTGTAGCTCTCAACACCCGGCTGGTTGAACGGATTGACACCCAGCAGATAGCCGGACAGACCGCATGCCTTCTCGAAGAAGTAAACCAGATAACCGAAGTGGTAGGCATCCGCGCGGTCGATTTCGAGCAGGATGTTCGGGCAGCCGCCGTCGACATGGGCGAGCAGGGTGCCGCTGTATGCCTTGGAGTTTGCAAACTGCATGGTCTTGCCTGCGAGATAGTTCAGACCGTCCAGATCGCCGTCCATCTCGTCTACGGTAACCTCGGAGCGGGCTTCCTTGACCCAGACAACCGTCTCAAACAGGTTGCGGGTGCCGTCCTGAATGAACTGGCCGATGGAGTGCAGGTCGGTGGAGAAGTTTGCAGATACCGGGAAAATGCCCTTGAGATCCTTGCCCTCGGACTCCGCCATCAACTGCTTGAACCACTCGCCGAACATGGTGAGGGCCGGCTCGTAGTTGACCAGAATTTCGGTGCCCTTGCCCTTGCGGTACAGAATGTTGCGCAGTGCCGCGTAACGGAAGCAGTCGTTCTCGAGCGTGGAGCCGCCGGTGAATGCCTCGCGTGCCTCGGCAGCACCCTTCATCATCTCGGCGATGTCGATGCCGGCTGCGGCAATCGGAAGCAGGCCGACTGCGGAGAGGACGGAGAAACGGCCGCCGACATCGTCCGGTACGACGAACGTCTCGTAGCCCTCGTCGGTTGCCAGCTGCTTAAGCGCGCCGCGTGCCTTGTCGGTGGTTGCAAAGATACGGTCCTTTGCGCCCTCCTTGCCGTACTTCTTCTCACAGAGTGCCTTAAAGAAGCGGAACGCGATTGCCGGCTCGGTCGTGGTACCAGACTTGGAGATGACATTGATGCCGAAGTCGCGGTCGCCGATAATCTTGACGATATCGTTCAGCTGAGCAGAGCTGATGTTGTTGCCTGCAAAGTAAACCTCCGGGATACCCTCCGGACGGACAGCGTTGTACATCTGGCCGTTGACAAACTCGATTGCGGCACGGGTACCGAGATACGAGCCGCCGATGCCGATGACAACCAGAACATCACAGGTGTCCTGAATCTTCTTGGCAGCTGCCTGAATGCGGGCAAACTCTTCCTTGTCATAGTCAACCGGAAGATCAACCCATCCGAGGAAGTCGTTGCCGACCGCGGTCTTGTTCAGCAGCATGTCGTTGCACACCTGAATCAGCGGGTCCATATTCTCCAGCTCATACTCCTTGATAAATGGAGTCAGACCGGTCATTTTTAATTCCATAGCCATGATTTTGTTCCACCTTTTCCAATTCTGAATTTCCTAAATGTGTCTGTGTTATTTTTAACACAAATCAAGTATACCATGCCTGACCGATAATTTCCAGTGCTGATTGTGCATTTCTATGGGAAAAATGGAAAAAATTTTTGTAAAATCGTTCATTATCGCCAAGATTCGAGGGATAGAAAGTTTTGTTCAGCGACTGAACAAATGGAAACATTTTATAAAAGTGACAACAGAATAAAAACACGCACTGTGCAAAAAACACAGTGCGTGGAAAATTTGGAAAAAATTATTCGACCGTAACGGATTTTGCAAGATTTCTCGGCTTGTCGACATCACAGCCGCGTGCAATTGCCACATAGTAAGCGAACAGCTGCATCGGGATGACCGTGAGGGAAGAGGTGTACAGATCGTCGGTGGACGGGATGTAGATGACCTCGTCGGCGACCTCCTCGACATCGGTGCAGCCCTCCTTGACAATGGCGATGACATGAGCGCCGCGCGCCTTGATCTCCTTGACGTTGCTGACCAGCTTTTCGTACAGCGCATCCTGCGTTGCGACGGCGATCACCAGAGAACCGTCCTCAATCAGGGAAATTGTGCCGTGCTTGAGCTCACCGGCGGCATAGGCCTCGGAGTGGACATAGGAGATTTCCTTGAGCTTGAGCGAGCTCTCCATCGAAGCGCCGTAGTCGATGCCGCGTCCGATGATGAAGACGTCGTTCTTGTCGGCGTTTTCGGTTGCCATCTCGCGCAGACGCTGATCCATCTTGGTCAGTGCCTCGATCTGATCCGGCAGGTTGATGAGCGCCTGCGTCAGCTCCTGAATGCGCGCCGGCTTGAGCGTCTTGCGGATCGCCGCAAACTTGAGGGCAATCAGATAGATGACCGCAAGCTGGGTGGAGTAGCCCTTGGTGGTTGCGACGGCGATCTCCGGTCCTGCCATAGTGTACAGCACATCGTCGCTCTCGCGGGCGATCGAGCTGCCGACCGCATTGACGATGGACAGGACATGGACATCGTTTGCGCGCGCCTCGCGCAGAGCCGCGAGCGTATCGGCGGTCTCGCCGGACTGGCTGATCGTGATGCACAGGTCGTTGCGCGAGAGGATCGGACGGCGGTAGCGGAACTCGGATGCGAGATCTACCTCGACCGGGATGCGGGTCATCTCCTCGATGACGTACTTTGCGACGATGCCGGCATGCCATGCACTGCCGCAGGCGACGATGTGGATGCGTCCGATGTTGCGGATCTGCTCCTCGGTCAGACGGATCTTATCCAGCTTAACCTCGCCGTTCTCGGTCAGACGGGAGCCGATGCAGGTGCGCATGGCGCGCGGCTGTTCCATGATTTCCTTCATCATGAAGTACTCGTAGCCGCCCTTTTCCGCCGCAGAGATGTCATAGGTAACGGTATAGACGTCGTGATGTACCGGATTCTTGTTGAGATCGAGCAGCTCGACGGAGTCCGCCTTGAGGATTGCGATCTCGTTGTCCTCAAGCAGGTAGTAGTCACGGGTATGCTCGAGAACAGCCGGGATGTCCGAGGCGATATAGTTTTCGCCTTCGCCCAGACCGATGATCAGCGGGCTGTCCTTGCGGACGGCAACCAGCTGGTCCGGATGATCCGAGCACAGGATGCCGAGCGCATACGAACCGCGGATGCGGCCGATGACACGGATCAGGGTGTCGATCATGTCGCCCTCGTAGTAGTAATCAAACAGCTGCGCGACAACCTCGGTGTCGGTCTCCGAACGGAAGACCACGCCGGCCGCCTCCAGTTCCTGCTTGAGCGGGATGTAGTTTTCAATGATGCCGTTGTGAACGATGCTGACCCGTCCGCTCATGCTGGTGTGCGGGTGGGAGTTGATGTCGTTCGGCGCACCGTGGGTCGCCCAGCGGGTGTGTCCGATGCCGAGCGTACCGTCCAGATGGGAAACCGTGTCCACTTTGGCGCGCAGGTCGGCCAGACGTCCCTGAGACTTGACCGTACGGATCTTGTCACAGAAAACGGCGATTCCGGCCGAGTCATAGCCGCGGTATTCCAGCTTGCTCAGGCCGTCCAGAAGGAAGGGGGCAGCCGGACGCTTTCCGGCAAAGCCTACAATTCCACACATAATAGTATACCTCCAGAGTTTCAGATTCGTGCACGATTGCGCTCCTTTTTGTCCGTCCGGTTGTCCGGGCGATTTGTAGGGCGCCTGCGTCCGTGTGCCGCGGCCGGGAAGCATCCGCCGAAGGATTCGATCACTTCCGCCTCGTCAGCTGGCTCTGCACGACAGCTCTGGCGCTTGATTCCGGCGGTGTGGGGCTGATACGATACGAAGAGTCTCACATCATGGGTTTCGTCTGTGCAGAAGACGTCAGAGAAAGGTTTTTCCCTATAATGTGTCATTATAACATGACTTCCGCCGCAGTGGAAGGGGCGAGAGTGTCAATTGTTATACAATTTTTTCAAGGAAATTCGGCAGATTTCCTTCATTTGGGATGCAAATGAGAAAGAAATACCCCGAAAGAGGAGCAATTTGAGAAAAAACGTGAGGGAGTAATCATTGCCCTTTGTGCGCAGGGGGTATATAATATCGGTAAAGAACACGAAATCAGAAAGATAGGAACGGTTGTTATGACACTTGCAACTTTGGCGCGCCCGATGATCGGTGCGGTTATTGGCTATTGTACGAACTATATTGCGGTAAAAATGCTGTTTCGTCCGCTCCGTCCGATCAAGCTGTTCGGGCACACGCTCCCGTTTACCCCGGGCATCATTCCTAAGGGGCAGGAGCGGCTGGCACGCGCGGCGGCCGGCGTAGTCGGAAACGAACTGCTGACACAGGAGGAGCTGGAAAAGACCCTGCTGTCGCCGGAGATGGATGAAAAGATCTATCGCGCGGCGCAGAAACTGCTGGATGAGCAGTGCGGAAACGAAACCGATCTGGAGACCGCGCTCTCCGGATTCGTGGGTGAGGAAGCCTACCGGCTGGAGCGCGAAACGATCTACCGCGATGTGACCGATCATCTGGCGGAGACCATTTCGAGCTTGGATCTGGGAACGGCGATTGCCGGTCAGGTCGTGCTCGCGGTCAAGGAAAAGGTGCAGGGCACGCTGCTGGCGATGATGCTCAGCGACGAGATGCTCGAGGGCTTTGCCCAGCCGATTGCCTCTCAAATCAATCAATATGTGAGCAAAAACGGAGATATGATTCTCGCTCCGGTCGTGAGTGGAGAGCTGGATGCGCTCGAGCACAAGTCGGTCGGCTCGCTGGTTCAGCGCGTGTCGGACAGCTCGCTGGATCTCGCGGCGCTCACGGTCAAGCTGTATCATCTGGTTGTCGGCAGCCGTCTGGCGGATATGCTGTCGGCGGTCGATCTGGCGGGCATCGCACAGCGGCGCATCGAGGCGCTCGAACCGGAGGAATTGGAGAGACTGGTGCTGTCCGTGATGAAGAAGGAGCTGAATGCGGTCATCAATCTGGGCGCGCTGGTCGGCTTTATTCTGGGATTGCTCAATCTGCTTTTCTGAGCAAAAGGAGGAACAAAACCGTGACAATTTCGGAAAAAATCCAGCGGGAAGCGATTCTGATCTGTCTGGATGACCAGTCCGTGGTTCTGCGGACGGAATACATGGAGAAGATGGCGGAGCAGGCGCCGGAGACCACGCTGGCGCAGACCGCGCGGTTTGTCGCCCGCCAGCTGCACTTGGAGGGTGAGCGCTGGGCGCTCTGCCGCTGCCGGTTTGGAAAAAACGGCGCGGAGCTTTTCCCGATTCCGGCAGATACCAGACTGGATGAGTTGGAACAGCCGCTGTCGCTCGGACTGACCGGCGATAAAACGCTGGTGCGCGCCTGCGAGGAGGGCTGACGGATGAAGCGTGTGGACATCGATCTGAATATGGACACGGTCCGCGAGGCGCTCGAGCCGGTGCGGGAGAAAATCCGTCCGGCGGAGGACGCGGTTCGGAATGCGCGGTGGTACAAGCATCTGATGACGGTCAACCGTCACCGGCGGCTGGTGCGGGAACACTGCTTCCGCGTCGGACTGTATCGTCAGGGCTTGTTGCACGATTTATCCAAATACTCTCCGGTGGAGTTTGCCGTCGGCGCCAAGTATTTTCAGGGATTTCAAAGTCCGAACAATGCGGAACGCATGGATCGCGGATACAGCAGCGCCTGGCTGCACCACAAAGGACGCAACAAACACCATCTGGAGTACTGGATTGATTACGCACTGGGGGAGCAGAGCCCGCTTGCTGGTATGGAAATGCCGGTCAACTATGTCGTGGAGATGTTCTGCGACCGCGTTGCGGCGAGCAAAACCTACCGCAAGGACGCCTATCGGGACAGCGATCCGTGGGACTATTACCGCAGTTCCAAGTCGCATTATCTGATGCATCCCAACACGCGTGAACTGCTGGAGTCCATGCTCAAAAAGCTCGCGGACGAGGGCGAGGATGCCGCGTTTGCGTACATCCGGACCGAGGTTTTACACAACAAATAATGGAGTGACAATATGCAGCAGCTTTATGTCTTTGGAACCGGCAATGCGCAGGCCGTCAACTGCTATAACACCTGCTTTGCTCTGCGGGCGGACGACGATTATCTGATGGTCGATGCCGGAGGCGGAAACGGAATTCTCCGCATTCTGCGGGAGATGGATGTTCCGCTGACAAGCATTCACCATCTGGTTGTCAGCCATGCGCACACCGACCATGTACTAGGCGTCATCTGGGTTATGCGGATGATTGCGCAGGCGATGAAGAAGGATAACTATGCGGGGACACTTCATGTCTACTGCCACAGGGAGCTGGCACAGCAGCTGCACACGCTGTGTGAGATCACGTTCCCGACCCCGAAGCTCTGCCGTCTGCTGGACGACCGGATTGTGTTCGAGATTGTTGCGGACGGAGAAAACAGCACGATTCTCGGGCATGAGCTGACATTTTTTGATCTCGGTTCGGTCAAGATGAAGCAGTTCGGATTCCGCATCCACCTGCGCGAGGGCGGAACGCTGTGTTTCGCCGGCGACGAACCGCTGGGAGAGAAAAACCGGCGGTATGCCGAGGGGGCGGACTGGCTACTGCACGAGGCGTTCTGCTGCTATGAGGATCGAGAGATTTTCCGTCCGTATGAGATCAGCCACAGCACCGCAAAGGATGCCTGTGCGCTGGCGCAGTCGCTCGGAGTCAGACAGCTCGTACTGTGGCATACCGAGGACAACGACCTGCCGCACCGCAAGGCGCGGTACGGCGCGGAGCGCGGCGGATATGACGGCGTGCTGATTATTCCGGACGACGGGGAGATTCTGGATTTGACTCCCGCGCAGGAGCCGGTGTGAGAAAATATAGAATCTATCGAAGAATGAAAGAGGTTTGAACGATGAATTGTCCAAACTGTGGAGCACCGGTTCCGGAATCGGAATCGGTCTGTCCGTCCTGCGGCGCGCAGATGCTGACGCGGGAGGAGCGCGCGCGCGGAAAATGGGAGCGGCGCAGACAGGAACGGAAGAAAAAGAAGAAAAATGATGTGACCGTCGAGGAGATCCGCGATCCGAACGCGGAGCTGGTACAGTCTCTGGTTGCAGAGCTGGATGAAATGAAGAGCGCACAGGAGAACACAGCGGATGCGGCGGACGAGCCGGTACAAGAAACCGAAGCCGAGCCGGAAGCGCGGACGGAGGAGAACGCAGCTGAACCCGAACGGCCGAAGCCGGACGCTGAGCCGGAGAAGCGCAGTATGCTGGAGCAGCAGGGCACCGTTCATATCAATGTGGAGGAGGCGCTCGCCTCCCTGCCGCAGGAGGAACAGGATGATTTCCCGGATCTGCGCATTCCGGAGATCTATGCCAGAGCCAAATATGTCCCGAGTTCCTCGCAGAAATGGGCGGAAAAAGCCGCGCGCGATGTCGAGGACGACTGGGAGGGCTTTGATCCGGAGAATGAGGACTGGATGGTGGAAGAGGAATCCTCCCATCCTGCAGTGTCGCTCGTGATTGGGATTATTCTGCTCATCTCGGTTCTGCTCGCACTGTATTCCTACTTCACCTCCGACCTGACCGGCGGAATCGGACTGACGGCCGGCAGTATGATGTAACCGCGTCCGGCAGACAAAACGGCTCATGATGTCAAACTGGGTTTGTTTTGTACGTATCTTGCTGAATTGTTGCGCAGAATTCCGCACAAATCAGGAAAAAGATTGTTGAATACAGGAGAATACGGCTTTCTGCGTTGACTTGAAAAGATTGCTGGTATATAATAACAGTGTAAAAAAGAAATTGAAATTGGCTTCTGGTTTTGTATGAATCTTACAAGAAAATGCAGGGCTGGAAGAGGAAGGATCGTGATGTTCTATGAAAAACATTTTGTTTGCTGCTTCCGAGTGTGTCCCGTTCATCAAGACCGGAGGACTGGCCGACGTAGTCGGTGCGCTTCCCAAGTCAATTGACAAGGAAAAGTACGATGTCCGCGTGGTCATCCCGGACTACACCTGCATCCCGGCGGAATATCGAAATCGCTTTACCTATTTCGGTAATTTCTATATGGATCTGGGTGATATCGGCAATTATTATGTCGGCATCATGACCTGTCAGCTTGACGGTATTCAGTACTATTACATCGACAACGAGCATTTCTTCCACGGAATGAAGCCGTACGGCGACCTGCTCTGGGATATTCAGAAGTTCTGCTTCTATTCCAAGGCGGTGCTGTCCATGCTTCCGGTGATCGGATTCCATCCGGATATCATCCACTGCCACGACTGGCAGGCGGCGCTCATCCCGGTATTCCTTCATGAGATGTTCAAGAACAATCCGTTCTACCACGGCATCCGCACGATTGTGACCATCCACAATCTGAAGTTTCAGGGTGTCTGGGATATCCCGACGCTCATGCGTTTCACCGGTCTGCCCAAGCGCATCTTTACGCCGGATCGTCTGGAGTTCAAGAAGGACGCCAATATGCTCAAGGGCGGTCTGGTCTATGCCGACCGCATCACGACCGTCAGCAATACCTATGCCGGAGAGATCCGTATGCCGTACTACGGCGAGGGTCTGGACGGATTGCTCAACGCCCGCTCGGATTCTCTGTGGGGCATCCTGAACGGCATTGACTATGATGCATACAACCCCAAGACCGACACGATGATCGAAAAGAATTACACGGTAAGAACCTACCGCAAGGGCAAGCTTGAGAACAAGCTGGCACTGCAGCGCGAACTGGGCATGCCGGAGGATCCGGAGATCATGATGCTCGCGATGATCACCCGTCTGACCGACCAGAAGGGTCTGGATCTGGTCGAGTGGGTCATCGACCGCCTCCTGCAGTCCCGCATTCAGCTGGTTATCATCGGCACGGGCGACCCGCGCTATGAAAACCTGTTCCGCCACTATGAGTGGACGCGCAAGGGACAGGTCTCTGCAAACATCCTGTTCAACGAGCAGAGAGCGCACCGGCTGTATGCCGCGGCAGATGCGATGCTGATGCCGTCGCGCTTTGAGCCGTGCGGACTGACTCAGCTGATCTCTCTGCGCTACGGCACCGTGCCGATCGTCCGTGAGACCGGCGGTCTGCGCGACACCGTCGAGCCGTACAACTGCTTTGAGCAGACCGGCACCGGCTTCTCCTTTGCGAACTACAATGCGGACGAGATGCTGGATACCATCTACTACGCCGAAAAGATCTTCTACGAACAGCCGAAGGAATGGGCGGGCATCATCCGCCGCGGCATGGACAAGGATTTCTCCTGGAAATCCTCCGCAAAGAAGTACGAAGAACTGTACGCATCGCTGGTCGGCGAATAAATCGAATCAAAACAAGGAAAACCGCTCCGTCAGGGGCGGTTTTCCTTTGCTGTGCATGGTTTCAGACGATTCGGCGCATACTTTTGTCAGAACGTACCGGAGAGAACAAGGAGGAGTCTCTATGCATCTGACACCGAAGGAATATCAGGAGATGGTGGACAAGGCGAGCGATCCGTCCCCGCTGTGGAAGGACATGGTGAGCGCGTTTGTCAGCGGCGGACTGATCTGTCTGCTCGGACAGGTCATTTTGAACGGGTGGAAATCCGTTGGTCTGGATCAGACCGGAGCCGGGACAGCGGCATCCATCACCCTGATTGCGCTTGCCGCCCTGCTGACCGGTCTGCATCTGTACGACAAAATCGCCAAGCACGCAGGTGCGGGAACGCTGGTGCCGATCACGGGATTCAGCAACTCGATTGCGTCGGCGGCGCTGGAGTTCAAGAGTGAAGGGCTGGTGCTCGGAACAGCGGCGAAGATGTTCACGATTGCCGGACCGGTGCTGGTGTTCGGCATATCGGCGAGTGTGGTCTATGGAA
>JALFIV010000041.1 GCA_022775385.1 Clostridiales bacterium | reverse complement strand
TGATCGTTGCCATCGAAGCACGATCCAGCGTGCCGTCCGGCTTGACAGCTACCTTACCAGAAGTATCCGGTACCTGCTTTACGCAAACGATATATTTCATGATACTGTATCCTCCCTATCTTCTTACTTGCCGAGTACGTTGTTCGCGATAACCATACGCTGAACCTGGGAAGTACCCTCGTAGATCTCGGTGATCTTCGCGTCACGCATCATACGCTCCATCGGGTACTCACGGATGTAGCCGTAGCCGCCGAAGATCTGGAGGCACTTGGTGGTTACTTCCATAGCGGTCTCGGATGCGAACAGCTTTGCCATAGCAGCTTCTTTGTTGTACGGCAGGCCGTGATCCTTGTTGAATGCTGCGCGGCGGACGAGCAGACGAGCTGCGTCGATCTTGGTAGCCATGTCAGCAACCATCCACTGCAGGCCCTGGAACTTGGAGATCGGACGACCGAACTGTACACGCTCCTTCATGTAAGCAATAGCCTGATCCAGTGCGCCCTGTGCAATACCGAGTGCCTGAGAAGCGATGCCGATACGGCCGCCGTCCAGGGTGGTCATTGCGATCTTGAAGCCGCCGTTCTCCTTGCCCAGCAGGCGGTCCGCCGGCAGATGAACATCTTCGAATACCAGCTCGGAAGTCTGGGAGCCGCGGATACCCATCTTATGCTCGATCTTGCCGATGGAGAAGCCCGGATCGTCCTTATCAACGATAAATGCAGAGATGCCTCTGTTCTTCTTGCTCTTGTCGGTCATAGCGAAGATGACATAAGTATCTGCGATGCCGCCGCCGGTGATGAATACCTTGGAGCCGTTCAGGATGTAGGAACCGTCCTCCTGCTTGACTGCCTCAGTCTGCTGAGCAGCAGAGTCGGTGCCGGCATTCGGCTCGGTCAGGCCGAACGCACCGGTCTTATGACCGTCGATCAGCGGGCGGAGCCACTTTTCCTTCTGCTCCGGCGTGCCGTACTTAAAGATCGGCCAAGCGCCCAGAGTAGCATGGGAAGAGATAATGCAGCCGGTGGTGCCGCAGAAGCGGGATGCTTCCTCAATTGCGATAGAATAGCAGATGGTGTCGCCGCCGGAGCCGCCGAGCTCCTTCGGGAACTGGATACCCATCAGACCGAGCTTGCGCATCTTCTCAACGGTCTCAAACGGATAACGCTCCTGCTCATCGATTTCTGCAGCGATCGGCTCAACTTCGTTAACCGCGAACTCGCGGCACATCTTCTGAACCAATTCCTGCTCTTTTGTCAGTCTAAAATCCATACCAGTAAACCTCCCAAAAATGAATTCCAGATAATTGAAACACAGGGGTACGCTCCGCACAATCACTGTAACAAAACAAACCCTGTATTTTGCGGAATATCGGTTGTTCGGACGCACGCTTCTTACATGTGCATCCAATACTATTATAACCAAGACGAAAACTTTGTCAATAATTTCACGCTTCAAATTTGTCTAAATTCTTGTGGAATCTTGCTTAAAATGGCCTTGTTCCCCTCTTTTTTACTATTTGTAATACTAAATGCCCATAACTTTACCAAAAATCAACAAACAGTTTTCAGCCAAATTTTTGTCAATTTCGCCACACAGTTTCTCCCAGTTTTCTGCCAGATTCGTATTCTCCTCTGTGACCCTCCTGCGTGCATCGGTGTGCTCATCCCAAGATATATACGTATAGTATAATATAATTACAAAATTACAAATAGACGGTTTCCATTCCACGCCGCAAAACGCCGTTTCCGCTGCCTGCCGACTGTTGCTCGCGCCGTCAAATCCGTATCCAAGCCTCATCCGCCCCTTGCTTCCGGCATACAAAAACAAGACACCCCGAATTTCAACGCATTCGGGGTGTCTTCGCAAGATATCAAAAGATTTTTACAGCGCCTCACACTGTGCCATCCACAGTGCGCTGACCGCATCCGACGGCATTCTCCAGTCGCCGCGCGGAGACAGGGTAACCGTGCCGACCTTCGGGCCGTCCGGCAGACAGGAACGCTTGAACTGCTGAATGAAGAAGCGGCGGACAAAGATGGTCAGCCATTTCTTGATGGTCTCGTCGTCATACGTCCCGGCAAACGCCTGCTTCGCCAGACGATAGATCTTCTTCGGCTCCATGCCGAAGCGGACAAAGTAGTACAGATAGAAGTCGTGCAGCTCATACGGACCGACCAGCTCCTCGGTTTTCTGCGAGATCTCGCCATCCTTCGGCGGGAGCAGCTCCGGAGAGACCGGCGTTGCCAGTACATCGCGCAGCACGCGTCCGGTTTCACCGCCGGCACGCTCCGCCTCATAGGCGGTCAGATAGCGAACAAGCGTCTTCGGAATCGAGCCGTTGACGCCGTACATGCTCATGTGGTCGCCGTTGTAGGTTGCCCAGCCGAGCGCCAGCTCGGACAGGTCGCCGGTGCCGATGACCATGCCGCCGGTCTTGTTTGCGACATCCATGAGCACCTGTGTGCGCTCGCGTGCCTGTCCATTTTCAAACGTGACCGAGTGATCCTCCATGTCGTGTCCAATATCCGCAAAGTGCTGGGTGACTGCCGCGCCGATTTCCACCGTCCGGCAGGTCGTACCATAGGCGTCCGCCAGCGTCAGCGCATTGTTCTTGGTGCGGCTCGTGGTGCCGAAACACGGCATCGTGATCGCGATGATGTCCTTGCGGTCGCGTCCGAGCATGTCCATTGCATGAACCGTGACAATCAGCGCGAGCGCCGAATCCAGTCCGCCGGACAGACCGACTACGCAGGTCTTGGCATGGGTGTGACGGATACGGGTCGCCAGACCGGTCGCCTGCAGTGCAAGGATTTCCTCACAGCGCTCCGCCAGATCCTCCTTGTCAGAGGGAACAAACGGCGTCATCGGAATCGGACGGGTGAGCGTATTCTCCCGGATTGCCATATCAAACTCGACCTCACAGACATCACAGCAGCTGTCCGTGCGGAAGGTATTCTGACGGCGGCGCTCATGGGTCAGACGGTCGACATCGATCTCGGAGATCGTCAGACCGGTTCGGAAGCGCGGAGACTCCGCCAGCAGCGAACCGTTTTCCGCAATCAGATTGTGTGCGGCGAACACCAGATCGGTGGTGGACTCGCCCTGACCAGCGTCGCAGTACAAGTAACCGCACAGACCGCGTCCGGACTGCATCTTGACCAGATTGCGGCGGTATGCCGCCTTGCCGATCACCTCATCCGATGCGGACAGGTTGAAGATGATCGTCGCACCCGCCTGTGCCAGCTCGGAGGACGGCGGATTTGCCACCCACAGATCCTCACAGATCTCCGCCGCAACGCAGAACGCCGGCATATCTTTGCAGGTAAACACGGTGCGCGGACACAAAGATACCCACTCGCCGCCGATCTCAACCTCTTCACACAGATCCGCCGACGCCTCCGTAAAGTGGCGCATCTCATAGAACTCTGTGTAGTTCGGGATATTGCGCTTGGGGATCAATCCGAGGATCGAGCCCTTGTGCAGAACTGCCGCACAGTTGTACAGCGAGCCGCGCGCGACGATCGGTACACCGACCAGAATTAGCATATCCATCTCCGCAGTCTCCTGCGCGATACGCACGAGCTGCTGCTTGGCGCCCTCGAGCAGGGTATTGTGAAGGAACAGGTCGGAACAGGTATAACCGGTCAGGGACAGCTCCGGGAAGCCGACCGCCTGTACACCCTGTTCATTTGCCTCGCGGCACAGCGCGAGAATATTGTCCGCATTGAACACGCAGTCCGCGACATGAATCTCCGGCGTCGCGGCCGCAACCTTGATAAATCCATCTCTCATGGCAGAAAACACCTCATAATCATAGCATTCTTTTAGAATTCACAACATTGTCTTTTATTATACCGTAGAATCGGGACAATGGGAATAGCGGTTAAAGAGCAATCTGCAAATAATGCATGGAAAAATCACAGCTGACCCAGATCTCATCCTCGCCCTTTTTATAAACACAGGAAACTTCTGTATCCTGCGGAACTTTCGTGGACAACCGCTTGGTCGTCTCCTCATTCTTCGTATATCCCATCTCGGTCAGACGGGAATTCAGCTCCAAATAGTAATCGTCCGGATTACCCACATACCTGCACAAAGAAAGTTTATCGTCATCATCAAACAAAGTGCCTTCCCAGTTTCCGGCAGTGATCGTATACTGACTGTCATCGTCGTTCCATTCCCACGCACAGTGGTTCTCGGTCAGCCAGTCCTCCATACTCTGCTCTCCGGATGGATTCCATTCAGTGAGCAGGGAGAGAATCATTTCGATATCATTCTCAACCGTGTCCTCACTCACGTCCATACAGAGGATTCTCTGTAAACTGTCCTCCGCCAGATAATATTGCTCATTGCCGTCATAATACGTCCATGCAGCGGATTCTCCCGTCATATATCCGCGGAAATGAAGCAGGCTCAGCACGTGATCGATTCCGTCTGTATTCTCGATCTTCCCGCTGTTGGGATTGATCACCAGACGGTTGTTCCTTCTTCAATTTTTCTTTCTTCTCGGTATCGGTATTCCAGCCGCTGTTTGAAGTATCAATATCAAGCTGTCTCTTCTCTCTGCTCCGCAAACAGCCGCTTCTGCCGCTCCAGCTCCTGTCTCTGCCAGTTCAGCCGCGCCGGCTCGACCGTCTCCTGTATCCACGCCCGATAATGCCGCTCGGACAAAAACCATCGGCACTTTGCCGGAAATCCGCACCGGCCGCATACCATCGCCTCGTCCGGCAGCTGATTGCCGCAGACCATGCAGTTTTTCACACACATCCCTCCCCACCTGTGTTTTTTCTGATTGTATTATACACAGCGGAAGAATTGCTTTTCAACTGTTTTCCAGACGGAAACAGCTGATACAAAAAAACAGCCTGCGGTTTTCCACAGGCTGTTGATCCTTTTGTGTTTTGTTGTTATAACGGATTACAATACAGTTCAATATGATGGTATATCGGATTGTACTCCACTTGAATACTCCATTTTCCGGACAGGGTATAATAGATGCTCCGTCTGTTATCCTGTTTGGTCTCTTTTCCCTGCTCAAAGCCGGCATCTTTGAATTTTTCGCAGACTGTCTCGTAATA
>JALFIV010000017.1 GCA_022775385.1 Clostridiales bacterium | reverse complement strand
GGAGTACACCGGCAACGACAAGGGCGGTCAGATCATGGTCTGCTCCTCCGCACTCATGATGACCGACCAGCTCATGCAGTCGTCCAGTCTGCTCAACAGCGATTTCCTGAGCAATACGATCTCCTCCATGCAGCCGGAGGTTGCGCTGATTTCCATCGACTCCAAGTCCATGAGCGCGGAGCCGCTGACGCTGAGCGCAACTGCGACCTATATCGTATTCCTGATCCTGCTGTTCATTCCGCTTGTGCTGTTCGGCTATGCGATTCTGATCTTCTTCCACAGGAGGAATCTGTGATGACGCGCGCGGTAAAACGGCTGATTGCGGCGGGTGCCGCGGCGGCGCTGCTGGGCGGCGTGTACGCCCTGCTGCTCACCCATCCCGCGCCGTCTGACGAGGACGGTGCCACCGCCTCGCTCACGAGCATCGACACGGAGGATGTGACCAATATCGCGGTTTCCCTGCGCGGCGGGGAGGAATTCTCCGTCCGCTGCACCTCGGACGACACCGGCACGAGCTATTCGATGCGCGGCGACAAAAACGGCGCCTATGATCAGGAGGAACTGTCCTCTCTGCTCGACACGGTGTGCGCCGTGTCGGGCACCGCGGTGGATGCCGGCGACGATCTCGCCGACTACGGACTGTCGGACGAGGATGAGGTCGACCGGATCACCGTGACGCAGGACGAGGATACGGAGACCACTCTGCTGTTCGGACTGCACTCCGATGCGCTGGACGGCGTGTACTGCCGCACCGAGGACAGCACGGACGTCGTGTTTGTGTCCTCCACCACCGCGGACACACTGCTTCGTCCGCAGAGCGACTATCTCTCCCTGCGTGTCCTGCACACCTATTACAGCTTATCCTCCGACCTCAACCGACTGACAGTGAATGCGCTGTCGGACGGGACGACGCTCACCATCGAGCGCCGCGACACAAGCGGACTGGAGGAGGATCAGACCAGCGCCTACTCCGATTTTGTGATCACCGCGCCGAAATCCTGTGACGCGGATGACGACGCACTGTCCGACGGAATTCTCGGCGACCTGCAGAGCGGACTGACCGCACAGTCCATCGCTGTGCGAAAAGCGGAGGCGGACGATCTTGCCAAGTACGGGCTGGACAATCCGGTATCGGAGATCACGCTCGTGTTTGAAAACGACGAGGACACCGTGCTGGTCGGCAAGACTGTCGACGATACCACCTACGTCATGCGGGATGGCGACAAGACCATTTTTGCCTGTGCATCGGATTCCTTTGCCTTCCTGAATGAGGACTGGACGGAATACCGCTCCACAAAGCTGCTTGCGTTCGCCAAATCCCAGCTCACCCGTGCGAAGCTGACGGATGCGGACGGAACGACACATACAGCGAAGCTGAAGTACGTCCCGGCGGACGAGAATGAGGACTCCGACACGGATACGATGACCGGAACGCTCAGAGGAGAGGATCTCTCGAGCGAGGAGATTGACCGGCTGTATACCGCGCTCACGACGCTGTATGCGGTCACGGTGCGCGACACGCCGGCGGATGCCGAGACCCTGATGACGCTGACGGTCAAGCTGACCGACGGGACATCCCACACCGTCTCGCTTGCCAAGGGCGGCTCCCGCGAGTATTTCGCGGATGTCGACGGCAGCGGATACCGGTACACCCTGTCGCAGAGCGATATCGACGCGTTGACGGATGCGTTTGGACTGTCAGACTAAAATACAACAGACGGACGAACCGTATGGCTCGTCCGTTTTTTTATTGTGTTTTGCATTCCCGCTGTAGTATACTAAAAGTACCATACGTACCATTTCACTGCAAAGGAGAGATACCAATGAGAAAAAAGCTGCTCGGCATCATGCTTTCGCTGCTTGCTGTTGTTCTTGTGATCTCTGCGCTCGGCAGTCCGGCGCAGGCGGTCTCAACCCGAACCAAAGCGGTTCGTGCTTACAAATCCATGCTGACCAAGTCCACACTGACCTGGCATGGATGCGGCAGCACCAAAATCAGCACCAAAAACTGTGAGTTCCGCCTTGTCTCGGTGGACAGCGACAGCGTTCCGGAGCTGATTGTATCCAACCCGCAGGCATCGCATGCGCAGGGATATTACAGCCTCTATACCTATCGGGACGGAAAAGTCCGCTTTGTTGCAAATCTGGGAGACAGCGCGTCCTATTACAGCAAGACCGGCGTTTTTCTGCTGTACTACATGGGCGGAGGCTCGGAGATCACGCAGTACTGCCGGCTGTCCAAGGGAAAACGGACGTATAAGCTGCGCAAGTCGGGATCGGATTCCATCAAGCCGCCGAACTTCGTCTATTCCTATGCGAAATACAGCTCCAATCGCTGGAATTCCATCAGCAAGAGTTCGTTCTCCCGTCAGCTGCGCGCACTTGTCGGAAAAAAATCATGCACCAATGTCTCATATAAACTCCACAAGAACACATCCCAAAACCGGAGCCGCTATCTGAAGTGAGCGGAGAGGCAGAATCCATTCGAGCGGACATGACTCCCCATTGAATTACATTGAAAAATATGATATGCTAACGGTGTGTTATGGAAGAGGTCGTTCCGGCAGCACAGCCGGGAGGATTCTCCTGCACGTTTGTTGTTGTATTGCGGGAAAACCATCGTGGAAACACGGTGGTTTTCTCGTTTCTTTGTTTTTTGACGCAAGAAAAAGGGGTATCGGAAATCCGATACCCCTCTGTTTGGTTTTGCGGAATAATCCGGAAACTCCAGATTAATAATGACGTGCTTCGTACAGGTGATCGGTAAGCTTCTTGTAAGCTTCCTGAACCTCCGGCTTCTCGGAAACAGAAGCGACGCCGACACGCCACCAAGCTTCCCACTCCTTGGACATGGACTTCGGCAGAACCTTCATGTCGATCAGGGTAGAAACGGTCTGCTTCTTGGAATCCTCCAGTGCAGCAGCCAGCTCGTCGATGGTGGTTACGGTGTAGGTCTTGCAGCCGTAAGCAGCAGCAACTGCAGCGTAGTCGATCTTCATTGCCGGACCGAGATCGCAGCCATCGTACGGAGTGCCCGGGATGTGCATGTTCTTCTCAGTGGTGCGGGACTTGTTGCCCTGACCAACCTGCAGGTTGTTGATGCAGCCGTAGGACGCGTTGTCGAACAGCATGACGTTGATCTTGTAGCCGTACTGAACGGAAGCGATCAGCTCAGAGTGCAGCATGTCGAAGGAACCGTCGCCGCACATTGCGTAAACTTCCTTGTCCGGGCAAGCGATCTTGCAGCCGTAAGCACCCGCAACCTCGTAACCCATGCAGGAGTAACCGTACTCACAGTGATAGGTGTTCGGAACGGAAGCTCTCCACAGTGCCTGCAGGTCGCCCGGCAGGGAGCCGGCAGCGCCGACAACGATGGAGTCCGGTGCAATGTTGTGGTTGATGTAGCCCAGAGCAGCGGTCTGGGTGAGCTTGGAGCCGATGGACTCGATGTAATGCTCAACCGCACGGCGGTTCGCGTCCTGAATCTCCGGAACGTAGGACTCAGCGTCAACGTACTCGGTGTGATCCATGCGGTCAACGTCAGCCCACCAAGCCTTCTGGCGCTCAGCCAGCTCAGCAGCGTACTCCTCGGAGGTGTGATAGCCGCCCAGCTTGTCCAGCTCTTCGTCGATCGCGGTCAGTGCCTCGTTTGCGTCAGCGACAACCGGATACGCGTCCATCTTCAGGCACTGGAACTCAGACGGGTTGATGTTGACGAACTTTGCATTGACGTCATACAGCCACTTGGACGCGGTGGTGAAGTCGGTGTAACGGGTACCAACGCCGATGACAACGTCTGCGTCATGTGCAAATGCGTTTGCACACTCGGTACCGGTGATGCCGAGGCCGCCGAGGCTCAGCGGATGGGTCCACTCGATTGCGGACTTGCCGGCCTGGGTCTCGCCGAATGCGATGCCGTGCTTCTCAGCGAATGCGCGGAATACCTTGTGCGCCTCTGCGTAGCGTACGCCGCCGCCGCAGATCAGGAGCGGCTTCTTTGCGCCCTTGATGATCTCAGCAGCTGCCTTTGCAGCTCTCTTGGTTGCCGGACGGCGCTCGATGTGCCATACGCGCTTCTTGAAGAAGTCAACCGGATAGTCATATGCTTCGCCCTGAACATCCTGCGGAATGGAGACAGCAACTGCGCCGCAGTTGCCCGGATCGGTCATTGCGCGGAATGCGGAGATCATGTCAGTCATGATCTGCTCCGGACGGTTGACACGGCCCCAGTACTTGCAGACAGCCTGGAAGGAGTCGTGTGCGGAAATGGTCAGGTTCTGCGGCTGCTCCATCTGCTGCAGTACCGGGTCAGGCTGACGGGATGCGTAAACATCGCCCGGCATCAGCAGAACCGGAATGTTGTTTGCAGTAGCGGTAGCGGCTGCGGTAATCATGTTGCAGGCGCCAGGACCTACGGAAGACGTAGCGACGAAGATCTGCTTGCGGCGCAGCTGACGGGAGAATGCAACAGCGGCCAGAGCCATGCCCTGCTCGTTCTTGCCCTGATAGACCTCGAGGTCCTTGATCTCCTGCTCAATGCCGTTGCAGTAGCCGACACAGTTGCCGTGGCCCGGGATCATAAAGATACCGCGGACAAATTTGTGCTCAACTTCATTGCCGTCCATATCAATATAGCTGACATACTGGTTCTCCAGGAAGCGGATGCAAGCCTGGCTGGTAGTCAGACGGACGGTTTCCATGTGTTTCATAGAATAATTCCTCCTCTAAATATTCCCACTAAAATATTCTGTAAAACGAATATCTGTAGACGAATGTTACCCCGGATTAATAACCGGTCGGGCACTTCCAGATGTGGTCGTCCGCGTCGTCCTTGACCAGCCACTCGTGGGTCGGGTCGTCGATACGGGTCTTGTCCCACGGATTGTCCGGCAGATGGCGGATGCCCCATGCGATGCAGCTGGTGTAGCCCGGTGCCATAACCTGCGGATGGATATCCTTGGTGATCAGAGCCAGACCGTTGTGATGGGTCTCGTACAGTTCG
The DNA here is from genome assembly GCA_022775385.1 of Clostridiales bacterium. Lineage (GTDB taxonomy): Bacteria > Bacillota > Clostridia > Oscillospirales > Butyricicoccaceae > Butyricicoccus_A. The sequence goes on along the minus strand of JALFIV010000017.1, from coordinate 5,752 downwards.
CCGTCGCCCCAGCCTGCGCCGAAGCCCTGCGGCTTGTCACAGCGGTAGAAGTAAACTTCCGGCTGCGGATGATAGTGCGGCGGGTAAGAGGTCCACTTGCCCGGCAGGTTGATGATTTCGCCGAGAACCATGTTGGAGTACGGCGCATTATTCAGATCGAAGCAGGTGCGAACATCACGCTTGATGCAGTTCTGCAGAACGCCGCCGGTGCCGCGTGCCCAGGTATCGGTCTCTTCCGGAGTGAACAGTCTGTTCGGGAATTCCGGAGCAGTCTTGTCGTTCAGGGTCTTCTGAATGTAAATATTCGAGGTGCCCTTTGCCTTGATGACAATCTTGGTCTCCTTGTGGACCAGCAGGCACCACGGGTTGGTATCAAACGGATTCGGACGATACATATCAACGCTCTGGTCATCCCAGGACAGGTTGATATCGCCGTCAAACATCAGAACCGCAACTTCCTTCTTCGGCTCCTCGATGACGTACTCGTCGCCGGCTTCCATAACCAGCAGACCGACGTCCATCATGCCGGCCTTGCCCGGGCCGTCTTCCAAACGCAGGTACTCGTTGTAGCCGCGCTTGACATCCATATCCATGTACATAGTAACAACACACCTTTCTCATAACGCCGGACGAACCGGCAGAATTAGAAACAATTTGCAAAGAGCACAGTCTGCCCCACCTTGCATAATTTATTGTTATTATATCATGACATGTTGGTGCTTTCAAGAATTCGCCTGCAAAAAGCTGGGGGAAAAAGAGCAAAAAATTTCTTGTTTTCCCCGGAAACGGCAGGCGGTGTCGGAACAAAAGAAACGACAACTGGCGGACAGGCAAAAAGAAAGTCCGGAAAACCGAGGAAATCCTCGATTTTCCAGACAGTATATCAAAATTCAGCTGCAGAAAACGAAAGAGCAGGCGGTCACGGCGTCAGGACACGGACGGTGTGTGCACGGCAAAAATCCGAAAACTTATCCGACAGCGGGGCGTCGGAGACCAGCGCGACGATATTTGACAGGCGGCAGAACGAAATCGGCGCCTCGTGACCGAGCTTGGAGTGATCCGCCATCAGCACAACGCGGTTGGAATGCGCCACAACGCTGCGCTTGATTTCCGCCTCAAGAAAAGTGGTGTTGCTCAAACCGTTTTCCACCGTGACGCCGGTGGCGCCCATGAATGCCTTGCTGATGCACAGGTCGGTCAAGGAATTGAGGGCGGAGATGCCGACGAACGAGCTGGTCGCCGTGTTGAACTGTCCGCCCAGCGCGATCAGCCGGAGATTGTCGTATTTCGCCGCTTCATTCATCGCGGTGAGCGAATGGGTCACAACCGTGACGTTGCGGCGGTCGGAAAGATGGCGCAGCAGACAGACCGTGGTGGAGCCGGAGTCGAGAAAAATCGTATCGCCGTCCTCAACCAGCGAAGCGGCGAGCGCGCCGATCTGCTCCTTTCCGTCCGAGTTGATGCCGGAACGAATGGGGAGCGGAGTGACATCCTCGGGGATGACCGCAGTGACGCCGCCGTATACCTTGGCAATGCGGCCGCGGGCCTCCAGCTCGCTCAGGTCGCGCCGGATGGTGTTTTTAGATACCTGAAAGACGTCGCACAGCTCGTCGATGCCGGCGGTCTTATTGGTAAGCACGTATTCTTCAATTGCATTTAATCTGCTGATCTTCATATTCGTTTCGTACAAGCCTTTCTGCGATGAAGCACGGGGAAAAACATACAGTGAGAAAACAGCCTGTCGCTGCTGTATTTTCGTCCGGTGTTTTCAAAAATAACCAGACGATATACAGTTATATAATAACAGGAAGTTGGGTGAAATGGAAGGGTTTTTGAGTAAAAACGACAAAAAATTTTCCGGAGTACATCAACTTATACTCAAAAAGCGATAAAAGAGCACAGAGCTATGGGCAAAATAGCCAAAAAACGCACAGTTCCCCGGAGTGAGAAAAATTCGTGAAAAATATATGCCCGAGCATTGAAATCTGATTTTGAAAATGGTAGAATTTAATAAACTGCAGGGATACGTCTGTCTTCCTGCGGGAACGTTGCAACATGCAATATGAAATAGGAATAGGTAGGTGTATTCAATGCAGAAAGCAGAAAAGATGCAGGCTCTCAAGGAATTCGCAGCTGAGATCCGTGTAGAGACCCTGAAGACCATCGCTTCGCTTGGCTTTGGACACGTTGGCGGCTCGATGTCTATTGTCGAGGCAATGGCTGTCCTGTACGGCGATGTGATGAAGGTTGATCCGAAGAATCCGCGTTGGGAAGACCGCGACTGGTGTGTTCTCTCCAAGGGTCACGCTGGTCCGTGCGCATACGCAACCCTCGCTCTGAAGGGCTTCTATGATCTTGACCAGACCCGCACGCTGAACAAGCCGAACACGAATTTCCCGTCCCATACCGACCGCACCAAGACTCCGGGTGTCGACCTGACCACCGGTTCTCTGGGTCAGGGCATGTCCACCGCTACCGGTGCTGCTCTGGGCAACAAGATCGACGGACGTGACAATCACGTATTCGTATTCGTCGGCGACGGCGAGGCTGATGAAGGACAGGTTTGGGAGGCAGCACAGTTCGCTGCTCACTACAAGCTCGACAACCTGGTTTGCTTCGTAGACAACAACAAGAACCAGCTGGACGGCCCGGTTGCAGACGTTATGTCTCACGGCAAGGGCATCGGCGCAAAGTTTGATGCATTCGGCTGGAATGTCATCGACGTTGCAGACGGCAATGACGTAGAGCAGATTTATGACGCAGTACAGGAAGCTTACGCTACCAAGGGCGTGCCGACCTGCATTGTTCTGAACACGATTAAGGGCAAGGGTGCTACCTTCGCTGAGCCGAGCGGTGCACACAGCTCTCAGCCGTCTCCGGAGCAGTGGGAAGAAGCAATCGCTGCAGCAGAAGCAGAGCTTGCTGCTGTTAAGGCTGCAAAGTAAGGAGGGCACGCAAAATGAGTATTACTTTAATTGGAAAGCACGAGAAGGACAAGCGCGCTTGCCGCGACGCTTATGTTGAGGCAATGTTGGAGCTCATGGAAGCTGATCCGACTGTCTGCCACGTTGACTGCGACCTGATGGGCTGCATCAACACCAAGAAGCTGATGGCAAAGTATCCGGACCGCACCATCAATGCCGGCATCGCTGAGGCAAATGCAATGGGCATCGCTGCTGGTCTGACCGCAACCGGCAAGAAGGTTTGGATCCATTCGTTCGGCTGCTTCGCTTCCCGCCGTGCATTTGACCAGGCATTCATGTCTGCTGCATATGCAAAGCTGGGTGTTAAGGTTCTGGGCTCTGACCCGGGCGTATGCGCTGCATACAACGGCGGCACTCATATGCCGTTCGAGGACTGCGCGCTGTATCTGTCTGTTCCGAACTCCATCGTTATCGATCCGGTTGACTACGCACAGGTTTACTCCCTGACCAAGAAGCTGACTGCTGTTGATGAGCAGCTGTCCTATATGCGTATGATCCGTAAGGGCTTCACCACCGTTTACGCTGACGGTTCCGACTTCGAGATCGGCAAGGGCGTAACCCTGAAGGAGTCCGCTGATGATCAGGCTACCATCATCGCATCCGGCATCATGGTTGATGAGGCACTGAAGGCTTACGAGGCTCTGGCTGAGGAAGGCATCGCTGTCCGCGTTATCGACATGTTCACCTGGAAGCCGCTCGACGAGGATCTGATCGTCAAGGCTGCCAAGGAGACCGGCGCTATCGTAACCGCTGAGAACCACAACTGCACCTGCGGTCTGGGCTCCGCGATTACTCGCGTTCTGGCTGAGAAGGCTCCGACTCCGGTTGAGATGGTCGGTGTACATGATCAGTTCGGTCAGGTTGGCGCTCAGGATTTCCTGCAGGAGGCTTACAAGCTGACCGCTGCAGAGATCATCGCAAACGTCAAGAAGGTTATCGCAAGAAAGTAAGTTCTGATAATCCGACATATACAAAGGGCTGTCCCGCTCGGGGCAGCCCTTTTTGTGCTCAGAATGATTGAGTGTTTGACTACGTTGCATGGGAAACAAAAAGCAAGGCAGATTGCCTTGCTTTTTGTTTCCCATTGAATCTTCCGTCTCAGTTCTTGAGCGAATGCATCGGCGCCGGAATACGACCGCCGCGGCGGATGAATCCCGCGGACGAGAACGGATGAACATCCATCACCGGAGCCGATCCGAGCAGACCGCCGAACTCCAGCTCCTCGCCGATCTTCTTGCCGATTGCCGGAATGACACGAACCGCAGTGGTCTTGGTATTGACCACGCCGATTGCCATCTCGTCCGCGATCATGGCGGAGATGGTCTCTGCCGGCGTGTCGCCCGGGATGGCGATCATATCCAGACCGACCGAGCAGACCGCAGTCATCGCCTCGAGCTTGTCGAGGTGCAGCGCGCCCTCGCGCACCGCATGGATCATACCCTCGTCCTCCGAGACCGGGATGAATGCGCCGGACAGACCGCCGACCGAGGCGGATGCCATAACGCCGCCCTTCTTGACCGCGTCGTTCAGCATTGCAAGAATCGCCGTCGTGCCGTGGGTGCCGCAGCACTCCAGACCGACTTCCTCAAGGATACGCGCAACCGAGTCGCCGACAGCCGGCGTCGGTGCGAGAGACAGATCGACAATACCGAACGGAACGCCGAGGCGCTCACCGGCAATCGAGCCGACCAGCTGACCCATACGGGTGATCTTAAACGCGGTCTTTTTGATGATATCCGCGATCTCGTTGATCGAGCAGTCCGAACCCGCTCTGCGGATGGCAGAATGAACGACGCCCGGTCCGGAGACACCGACGTTGATGACACACTCCGGCTCACCGACACCGTGGAACGCGCCCGCCATAAACGGATTGTCGTCCACCGCATTGGCAAAAACCACGAGCTTACCCGCGCCGATGCAGTTGCGGTCGGCGGTCAGCTCCGCCGTCTGACGGATGACCTCTCCCATCATGCGGACGGCATCCATATTGATGCCCGTCTTGGTGGATGCGACATTGACCGAGGAGCAGACCAGCTCGGTGGTCGCGAGTGCTTCCGGAATCGAGCGGATCAGGATCTCATCGCCCTTGGAGAAGCCCTTCTGCACGAGGGCGGAGAATCCGCCGATGAAGTTGACGCCGGTGGTCGCCGCGGCGCGGTCGAGCGCCTGTGCGAGCGGGACATAGGAGTCCGCCGAGCTGGTCGCACCGATCATCGCAATCGGCGTGACCGAGATGCGCTTGTTGATGATCGGAATACCCAGCTCCGACTCAATCTGCTCACCGGTTGCAACCAGCTTCTCCGCACGGCGGGTGACCTTGTCGTAGATCTTGTCCGCCAGCACGTTGATATCATCGGCCGCACAGTCCACCAGAGAGATTCCCATCGTAATGGTTCTGATGTCCAGATGCTCCTCTTCAATCATCTTAATTGTCTCTAAGATGTCAAAATTATTCAGCATTTCGCGTTGTCCCTCCCTCAAATGCGGTGCATGGCATTGAAGATATCCTCATGCATGACATGAACCTTCATATTGAGTTCCAGACCGTCTGCCTCCAGCTTTGCCGACAGCGCCGGGAAGCTGACCGTGCAGCCCTCCAGCTCGACCAGCATGGTCATCGCAAACAGGTCGCCGCCGAGGATGTTCTGATGAACGTCGACGATGTTGACATTATTTTCGCTGAGCGTCGTGGCAATCTTTGCAATGACGCCGGTGTGATCCTTTCCGGCTACGGTAACAACTGCACGCATAGTAAATTCCTCCTGAAT
>JALFIV010000009.1 GCA_022775385.1 Clostridiales bacterium | reverse complement strand
TTTTGTCAAGACGTCGCTCGACCGCGAACTGCGCATGATCGATGTCAACATCCGCGCGGTGCATATTCTCACCAAGCGGTTTGTACAGGACTTTGTCGAGAAGGACGAGGGACGGATTCTGAATGTCGCCTCGGCGGCGGGCTTTCTGCCCGGACCGCTGCTGTCGACCTACTACGCGACCAAAAACTACGTTGTCCGCCTGAGTGAGGCGGTGGCGGAGGAGCTGCGCAGCAGAGGCAGTTCGGTCACAATCAGCTGTCTGTGTCCCGGCCCGGTGGACACCGAGTTCAATCAGGTCGCAGGCGCAAAGTTCGGAATCAAGCCGAAATCCAGCGCGGCGGTTGCGCGCATTGCGGTGCGCGATACCCTGCGCGGCAAGCTGCTGATTGTGCCGGGATGGACGACCCAGCTCGGTCTGGTCGCCGGACGGCTGGTGCCGGACGAGCAGATGCTGCGCATCGTCAAGCTGATTCAGCAGCTCAAGGGATAAAACAAGAGACGGGAAACCGAAGTGGTTTCCCGTCTTATTTTTTGCGATTACGGTTTTTTGTAAAATGCCGGACAGTCGATCAGCTCGATGGGAACGATCTGACCGGTCAGGCGGGATTTGCGGCACGCCGCGGCGACCGCGCTCGCGACATAGCCGTCCCATGCCGACGGACCGGTGATGACACCTTCCTGCACGGAGGCGATCCATTCGCGCAGCTCGGTGACATAGGCGCCGCCGAAGCGCTCCTGCCACGTCGGGACGATTTTGGATGCGTGTAATCCGTCGCGGCGGACGACTGTGTGCGACGGCGTCGGCAGACTGGCTGTTCCGAGATCACCGACGACCTCACAGCGGATGTCGTAGCCGTACCGGCAGTACCAGAAGATCTCCAGCTCGACGCGCACGCCGTTTTTGGTCTCAAGATAGACCAGCTGCGGGTCGATCAGATCGTCGCCGCAGAACCGCGAGGAGCGCGGCGCGACCAGCTGGGCGGAGATGTAGGTGTCGTCGTCGCCGATCAGAAAGCGCGTGATGTCAAATTCGTGGACGAGCGCATTGGTGGCCGACATATCGCTCGTGATCTTGGCGCCGCCGGCCGGTGCGAGGTTGCGGTGCTGTGCGTGGACGACGAGCGGGATGCCGATGTCGCCGCGGGCGATCACCTCGCGCAGTTCGCGGTAGTCCGCGTCAAACCGCCGCATAAATCCGACCTGAAGCAGGCGCTTTCCCGCCTTCTGTTCGGCCTCCATGATGCGCAGACAGCCCTCCGGCGTATCCGAAAGCGGCTTTTCGCAGAATACGTATTTTCCTTCCTCGATGGCGGCGACGGAGAATCCCTCGTGGGTCGGATCCCAAGAGGCGATCATGACCGCGTCCACCTCATCCGACCGGATGAGGTCATAGGGGTCGGGGATGTAGCGTGCGCCGCAGGACTGCGCGACCGCGCGTGCGACGGATTCGTCCGCGTCGTTGACCGCGGTGACCTGCGCGCCCGGAATTACCGAGCGGATATTTTCAATGTGGTGCTGTCCCATGCCTCCGGTACCGATAAAACCAATGCGAAGCGGCATAATATTTCCCTCCTTTGCAGAAAGAGCAGTGTCCAATAACGAAAAACAGCAGTCCCCGGAATCGAGGACTGCTGTGAGAAAACGAGTTTTACAGATCGTTTTACACGGATTCGGTGTACAGATCGACAACCTCCGGACCGTCAAACATCGCACCGAACTGCGGAACGATGCGGGTAAAATGCTCGGTCGCGTTGTGGATGTCGATGGCCTCCTGATCCTTCCAGACCTCGATAAAGCAGTGGATGCGCTCATCCTGAATGCTCTGGTTGGAGGTATAGGAGATGCAGCCCTCCTCCGCGCGGGACTTTTCGACCAGTTCTTTGGCGAGCGCATGGTACTGCTCGATGCAGTCTTTGCGGATGATCTGCTTTGCGACGATTGTAATCATAGTGGGTGACCTCCTCGGTTATTCGTGGCGTCCGACCGGAACCCAGACATTATTATTGCGGTTGGATTCCAGACACGCATCGACGAACTCGATGCCCTTGACGCCGTCAGAAACCGTCGGATAGCGGAAGGTGCCCGGGTCGCCGCCGGTTTTCTTGGCAATCAGATTGATGCAGAAGCCGCGGTAGATGTTGCCGAACGCTTCATAGAATCCCTCGATGTGGCCGGAGGGCAGACGGCACAGCTCCTTTGCCGCCGGATATAAGTAGTCGCGGTTGGTGGTGTAGGTCTGCGGCGGCTGGTTGATGCGCGTGACACGCAGCTCCCACGGACGCAGATGCGTCCACTCAATCGAGCCCTTGTCGCCGAAGATACGGACGGTAAGCTCGGTCTCGTGGCCCATGGCGACCTGAGAGGTCCAGATCATACCCGGCACGCCGCCGTCAAATTCACACATGACCATCGCATTGGTCTCGAGCGGGATGTCCGCCGGAATCGAGTCAAACCGTGCGATGACCTTGGTCGGATGCAGACCGGTCATGCGGGAGATCAGGCATTCGACATGGGTGCCGATATCGGCACAGCAGCCGGATTCGCCTGAGCGCTTGGGGTCCTGACGCCAGGTCGCCTGCTCGGAGTGATCGGATACCAGTGAGACCGCGAGCCACTCCTGCGGGTATTCGCCCTGAATGCAGGTGATTTTGCCGATCTCTCCGTTGTCGATCATCTCGCGCGCCTGCCGCGTCATCGCGTAGCCGGTGTAGGTGTAGCTGACGCCGAAC
>JALFIV010000142.1 GCA_022775385.1 Clostridiales bacterium | reverse complement strand
AGGCACTGCGGCAGCATGAGTTTGAGCATCTGCAGATTGCGGGAGATTTTCCGACAGAATAACGGAGGGAAAAACGAATGAGTGAGAAAATATGGCTTTTCTCGGACTCCACCAGTGATATTACGCATGAGGAGGCCGAACGATGGAATATCGGCATTGTGCCGCTGCGCGTCAATGTCGGTGAAACGACCTACCGCGAGTTTTATGATATTACCCCAGAGGAGTATTGGGATATTCTGGAGCGGGAGCAGGAGCTTCCGTCCACCACACAGGTGGCGATGGAGTCCTTTGCCGAGCAGTACCGCATGGCGAAAGAGGCGGGATGCACCCACTGCATCGGTCTGCTGATCAATGGCAAGGGCTCGGGTACCTATCAGACCTCGTGTATCATCCGCGACATGTTCTATGAGGAGCACGGCACGGATATGAAGATTGAGCTGATTGATTCGGAGAAATATGCCTATCTGTACGGATCGGTCATCATCGAAGCGGCAAAGCTGCGCGAGAACGGCGCATCGTTTGATACGATTGTCGCGGACATCAAGGATCGTCTGAGCCGCATCCGCGCGTATCTCGGCGTTTATAACCTGAAGCATCTGCGCAAGAGCGGACGCATCTCGGGCGGTGCGGCATTTGTCGGCGATGCCCTGGGCATGAAACCGGTGATGCTGGTCGACAATGCGAGTGTCGATGTCGTCATGAAGGTGCGTGGCGAAAAGAATCTGGTGCCCAAACTGGTTGAACTGGCGGCGGCGGAAGCCGAACATCCGGAGAAGCAGACGGCATTTTTGTTCCACGCAAAGGTTGAGGAAGAACGCTTGGCGGACGCGGAACAGCGCCTGCTGGCGGCAGGATTCGGCGGAGTAATGCGCCGTCCGCTGGGAATGGCGGTCACGACAAACACCGGTCCGCTCTCAATTGCAGTCGGATTTTACCGGAGATCCGACGTCTAAACGGAAAGTTTCGCATAAAAAATTGCAAAAACGGGTATTTTTTAAAAAAACAGCCTTGAAAATACCGCTATAAAACGGTATAATTTTTCAGTGGAAAGACAATTTTTATGATGCATTTCCGACGAGAGTAACACGAACCAAGTGATAAAGGAGTTGTTCACATGGAGTATAACAAGAAGAGCGTCAAGGATGTTGACGTAAACGGTAAGAAGATCCTCCTTCGCTGCGATTTTAATGTTCCGATGGCCAAGGACGGCAGCGGCGTTATCACGGATGACAAGCGTATCCGCGCGGCTCTCCCGACCATTCAGTACCTGCTGGAGAACAACGCAGCAGTTATCGCATGCTCCCACATGGGCAAGCCGAAGGGCGAGTGGAAGCCGGAACTGTCCATGGCTCCGGTTGCGGCACGTCTGAGCGAGCTGCTGGGCAAGGAAGTGATCCTGGCAAAGGATATTGTCGGTGAGGACGCAAAGGCAAAGGCGGCGGCACTGCAGCCGGGTCAGATCCTCCTGCTGGAGAACCTGCGCTATGATGCAGGCGAGACCAAGAATAATCCGGACTTTGCAAAGGCGCTGGCTGATCTGGCCGGTGAGGACGGAATCTATGTTTCCGATGCATTCGGCACGGTTCACCGCGCACACGCTTCCACCGCAGGCGTTGCGGCATATCTGCCGGCAGTATCCGGTTTCTTGATTCAGAAGGAGCTGGATGTCATCGGCGGCGCACTGGCTGCTCCGAAGCGTCCGCTGGTTGCTATTCTGGGCGGTTCCAAGGTTTCGTCCAAGATCGGCGTCATCAACAACCTGCTGGAGATCGCTGACACGATCATCATCGGCGGCGGCATGGCATACACCTTCTCTGCTGCTCAGGGCGGCAAGGTCGGCAATTCCCTGCTGGAGGAGGACTGGAAGGAGTACTCCCTCGAGATGATCCAGAAGGCAAAGGACAAGGGCGTCAAGCTCCTGCTTCCGGTTGACACCGTCATCGCAGACAAGTTTGCACCGGATGCCAATTCCGATGTTGTTACTGCAGGCGAGATTCCGGACGGTTGGGAAGGCCTGGACATCGGACCGAAGACCGTTGAGCTGTACTGCAATGCAGTTGCAGATGCGGGCACCGTTATCTGGAACGGACCGATGGGCGTATTTGAATTTGAGAAGTTTGCAGTAGGCACCAAGGCAGTTGCCGAGGCACTGAGCAAGACCGATGCGATCACGATCATCGGCGGCGGCGACTCCGCAGCAGCAGTTCAGCAGCTGGGCTACGCAGACAAGATGACCCACATCTCCACGGGCGGCGGCGCTTCTCTGGAGTTTATGGAGGGCAAGGTACTGCCGGGCATCGCCTGCCTGCAGGACAAGTAAGATCAGTTCGCCCACATGGGCGCTGACATATATGAAATTTTCATCTAGGATCATTCCACTAGAGGAAGGGGAAACCAACTATGAATCGCAGATATCGTAAGACTATTATCGCAGGCAACTGGAAGATGAACATGACGCCGAGCCAGACCAAGGCTATGATCGAAGAGCTCAAGCCGCTGGTTAAGGAGGTTAAGTGGTGTGAGATGGTACTGTGCGTACCGTTCGTTGACATCGCTGCCGCTGTCAAGGCTGCAAAGGGCTCCAAGATTGCCATCGGTGCTGAGAATATGCACTTTGAGCCGAAGGGCGCATACACCGGCGAAGTTTCCGCTGATATGCTCAAGGAGTGCGGCATCAAGTACGTTGTTCTGGGTCATTCCGAGCGCCGTCAGTACTTCGGTGAGACCGACGAGACCGTAAACAAGAAGGTTAAGGTTGCTCTGGAGAGCGGCTTCCGTCCGATCGTTTGTGTCGGCGAGTCCCTCGACGAGCGCGAGCAGGACGTTTGGTCCGAGGTTGTCCGCAAGCAGGTTAAGATCGCACTGAAGGACGTTCCGGTTGAGGATGTCAAGAAGGTTGTTATCGCTTACGAGCCGATTTGGGCAATTGGTACCGGCAAGACTGCTACTGCTGACCAGGCAAACGAAGTTTGCGCGACCATCCGTGAGTGCCTGCGCGGCCTGTACGGTGCACGCGCTGCTCGTGCAATCACCATTCAGTACGGCGGTTCCATGAATGCAAAGAACGCTGCTGAGCTTCTGTCCAAGCCGGACGTTGACGGCGGCCTGATCGGCGGCGCTTCCCTGAAGCCGAACGATTTCCACGCTATCATCGAAGCTGCGAACCAGTAATCGAACGATATACCACGAGGGCGGGCTGAATATCAGCTCGCCCTTTTTACTAAAGTGAGGTAACAAACAAATGAAAAAACCACTGATTCTGATTATTATGGACGGTTTTGGCCTGCGCAGCAGCGACATGGGCAATGCCATCCATGCCGCAAAGACGCCGAATCTCGACCGTATTTTCGCCGAGAATCCGACGACCCAGCTGGGGGCATCCGGTCTGGATGTCGGTCTGCCGGACGGTCAGATGGGCAACAGTGAGGTCGGTCACACCAACATCGGCGCCGGCCGCGTTGTCTATCAGGAGCTGACCCGTATCTCCAAGGCCATCAAGGACGGCGACTTCTTTGAGAACGAGGCATTCCTCGGTGCAATCAACAACTGCAAAGAGCACGACAGCAAGCTGCATATTTACGGTCTGATGAGCCCGGGCGGTGTTCACTCTCACATGGAGCACATCTTCGGCCTGATCGATCTGGCAAAGAAGAACGGTCTGGAAAAGGTCTATGTCCACTGCTTCATGGACGGCCGTGACGTTCCGCCGACCTCCGGTCTTGAGTATATCAAGGAACTGCAGGCGAAGCTGGATGAGGCCGGCGTCGGCAAGATCGCAACCATCGAGGGCAGATACTACGCAATGGATCGCGACAACCGCTTTGAGCGCGTAGAAAAGGCATATGCCGCTATGGTTTACGGCGAGGGTGAGTACAATCCCGATCCGGTTGCGGCGATGCAGGCATCGTATGACGCCGGCATCACCGATGAGTTCATCGTTCCGGTTGTCATCACCAAGGACGCAACCATCGACGCCAACGATTCGGTTATCTTTGCAAACTTCCGTCCGGACCGCGCCCGTGAGATCACCCGCACGCTGGTCGATCCGGAATTTGACGGCTTCGAGCGCAAGAAGGGATTCTTCCCGGTCAACTATGTCTGCATGACGCAGTATGATGCGACCATGCCGAATGTCAACATCGCATTCAAGCCGCAGTCGCTGACCAACACGTTCGGCGAGTATATCGCAGAAAACGGTCTGACGCAGCTCCGCATCGCGGAGACCGAGAAGTATGCACATGTTACGTTCTTCTTCAACGGCGGCGTCGAGGCACCGTACAAGAACGAGGAGCGCGACCTGATCGCATCCCCGAAGGTTGCAACCTACGATCTCCAGCCGGAGATGAGCGCTTATCTGGTATGCGACAAGGTTGTTGAGGAGATCAAGAGCGGCAAGTTCGACGTCATCATCCTGAACTATGCAAACTGCGACATGGTCGGACACACCGGTGTCTTTGACGCGGCGGTTGCGGCGGTTGAGGCAGTCGACAGCTGTGTCGGCAAGACCGTTGATGCCATTCAGGAGATGGGCGGCGTTGCGATGATCACCGCAGACCACGGCAATGCCGATCAGATGCTCGAGGACGACGAGGTTTCTCCGTTCACCGCACATTCCTGCAATCCGGTTCCGTTCTGCATGGTCGGCTATCCGGGCACGCTGCATGAGGGCCGTCTGGCTGACATCGCACCGACGATGCTGCAGGTACTCGGTCTGGAGCAGCCGGCTGAGATGGACGGCAAGTCCCTGATCAACTGATTCTATCCCCAATATAAGAAAAAAACAGACCGCATCACGGAACCGTGGTGCGGTCTGTTCCCGTTTGGAAAGCATGGACAGCGGCTGGCAGTTCATGCTATACTAAGAAAAAACAGGGGAGCACACGATGAAGATTACCAGACGAAAAGCATTATATGCGATTTATGCCGTTCTTGCGGTGCTCATCATTTTCAATCAGGTTCAGAAATACAGACACAAAACGATGGATGCCGAAATCGCACAGATTGAGAGCGGCACAGCGGTTCTGTATGCGCTGGATGAGAGCGGGGACTATGTGCAGACGGAATCCGGACCGACCTCCTATTCTGTCGACAGCATCCTGCTCCCGGGCGATGCGCAGGTCGGCGATGTGGTGACGGTCACCTATGTTGCATCCGGGATGAGAGAAGGAAGTTCGGGGGAGTTTGATGCGGTTATCTCGATTGAGAAAAAATGAAAAGAAAAGCTGACCGTTCGGTCAGCTTTTTTGATTCTGTCATAATTCCATCAGTTCGCACAGATAATCGTGCGCGTCCAGAAACTGTTTGAGATAGTAGTTGAGTACGGTGCGGTCCTCGAAGGTGCATTTGCTGTCGAGAAAATTGTCCTGCTCTGTCCGCTCCAGACCGCAGGCATACAGCCGCTCAAGGTTCTGATCATTCGGGGACGGGCGGGCATCCAGACTGCAGATACAGACCAGCGCCTCCTGCATTTTGGTGATCAGCTGTTCACAGCCCTTGATATGGGCGATATCTTTCTCGGTCAGGGTGGAGTTGAACTTCTCGTTGGCAACCGTGTCAATTTCGTGATGGAGATGTTCCATTGTCCGGTTTAGCTTGGAGAGATCCGGAATGCGGCAGCGCAGAACGCGCTCCGCCAGCAGCGGCATCATGGCATCCCGCGTTCCCGATAGCATAGAGTAAATGCGCGGCTTATGATTGTATGGACGGATGACGATATTGACAATCAAGGCGATCAGAACGCCGACAACCGTGTCGATAAAGCGGAACAGACCATAGGTGATGGAGGCGCCGCCTGTGATGTCGACCATCAGACAGACAAAGACGACGCAGGACAGATTGGCTGCGCTCTGGATGCGGAAGTGATTGCAGAGCATCAGCATGATAATGATGCCGAATGCAGTGATCAGCGGCAGAAGGGAGGTCGGAAGCAGATTGTGATTGAACAGCAGGACAACCAGTGTGGCGAGCATCGCGCCGAACAGATTGCCGATGCTCTGGTTGCGCGCACTGCGGATGGAATCGACAATCGAGCGCTCCATCGAACCGAGCGCGCCGATGGCCATAAAGCCCGGATATGCACTGCCGACGGCATAGGCAGTTGTCAGCGCGATCATCACGGAAATCGCAGTTTTTGTCGTCCGCATGCCGAAGCGAAACTGTCTGTGCCGGTCGAGTGATTTCATAGGAAGACTCCTTGTCATGCTTTTTTTAGGTAATGATACACGTGACCTATTGTAGCACGTTATCCGGCGTGGTCAACACCTGATTTGAAGATTGGAAGTTTCGGCAAAAAACGGCGGAGAATTGTTAAGAAAATGGAAATATTTCACGAAAAGATTGACATTGAAATGTGAACTGTGATACCATACTTTCAGAATCAAGGGGAGATTCTCTCCAATGAATAGAAGAAATATTCCGCTGCGGTTGCGGCATAAAGGAGCATGGTAGTATGAGTAAAAAGAAAAAGCTGGGTTTGGGCGTTGCTGCCGCAGGTGTAGTAGCCGGTGCTGTCGCAGCCGGTGTTGCTGTTTACAAGCGCTCCAAGAGCGAGCAGGTCTATCATGAGGCAGAACTCAAGGCGATGGACGAGCTGGAAGATATGAACGCAGAGAACGAAAACGCATGCAGCTCCTGCGAATGTGCAGAGGCTTGTGCGGCAAGCGGAAGCGAATGCGAGCCGGCGGAGGAGCAGGTCGAGATCGAAGAGACCATTGAGGCCGAAGAGGCTCCGGCTGAGGAGGAAATTCCGGAAGAAGAGGCTCCTGCGGAGGAGATTCCGGTAGAAGAAGCACCGTCTGTGGAAGAGGATGCTGCGGAGGAACCGGAAGAGGAAGAGCCGGGGGAGTCTTCGGAAGGAGAATAAAATCGTTTAGCTGACACAGAATCAAAAGGGCGGGAATGTGACACACAGCCACAGCTCGCTCTTTTGTCGTGGAAAGGAGAAACCTATGAGATATGAAGGACGGGTCTTTCGTCCGCCGAGTGAGGCGTACAGCCTGATTGTGCAGGCGACCG
>JALFIV010000131.1 GCA_022775385.1 Clostridiales bacterium | reverse complement strand
GTTCGGTCACCATGTTAGGGGGAATTTCATATGAAGCAATGGAAAAGGCACGGTCTGCTGATTGCGGCATCTGTGCTGTCTGTGATTCTGCTGATGGGAACATTCGGCTGTTCGATGTTTCCGACGGAGATTGCCGTTCCGGACGACACAGAAGCCGCGTCGAATGTCCGTACCGAGCAGGAGATCGGCAGTGCGCTCGCCGCAGAGGATGCCATGGATGCACAGGAGACCGGCGTCATCGGCTCTGCCGTCCCGGCCGGCGGTCTGGAAGAACAGCTGCCGGTTCAGCCGGAGGAACCGGAAATCACGATTCCGGAGGGTGATAAGTACATCGCGCTGACGTTTGACGACGGACCGACCGGCAATGAGGACGGACGCACCGAGCGTCTGCTCGACGGACTCAAGGAGCGCGGCGCGCATGCGACGTTCTTTCTGTGCGGCTATCGTGTCAACGATTTCAATTCGATGATGGATCGCTATCTGGCGGAGGGACACGAGGTCGGAAACCATTCGCGTGACCACAAGATCTACACGACACAGACGGACGACGGCGGCTATGAACAGACCAGTTCGAACAACGACATCATCCGTGCGTATCTCGGAGAAAACCCGACGGTCATGCGTCCGCCCGGAGGCGCACACAATAAGGCCGTCCGCAGGGCGATGAAGGAGCTTGGTCTGCCGATCATTCTCTGGAATGTCGACACACTCGACTGGCGGGATCGGGATGCATCGCTTGTCACACAGCGGATTGTTGACGGCGCGGAGGACGGCGCGATTGTGCTGGAGCACGACCTCTATGAGACCACGGTGGAGGGCGTACTCGACGCGATCGACGAACTGCAGGAGCAGGGCTACGCATTTGTGACGGTCTCCGAGCTTGCGCAGATCAAGGGTGTCGAGCTGAAGCCGGGCCGCGTGTACAGTGATTTTACCGACGCGACGCTTCAGGACGAAGAAGAAACGTCGCAATCCGGGGAGTCATCGGATGACAACACAGATGCCAACACGACGGAAGCATACAATACAGAAGAATAAAAAAGACAGACGGAGCCGTTTCTCATACGGTTCCGTCTGTCTTTGTTCGGGGAAATTGTTTGGGGAAATATGTTTAACAGTCGTGACAGCGCTGCGGGATATAGCCGAGTTCGTCAAGCATGCGGAGATCATTTTGAATCGTGATGCCGCTGGTTGTAAGCATGTCGCCGGAAATCGCCGCGTTCGCACCCGATCGGAAGCAGGCGCGTCCCTGATCGGGGAGCAGACCGCGTCCGCCGGCGAGTCGGATGGAAGCATCCGGAATCAGGAACCGGAAGACCGCAACAATCCGGCACAGATCATCGTTGGTGAGCGGTTTGAGATTCTCATATGGCGTGCCGGGAATCGGATTGAGCAGATTGACCGGAATCGAGCGGACGCCGAGCGCACGCAGTTCGAGCACCATGTCGATCCGATCCTCCATCGTCTCGCCCATGCCGACGATGCCGCCGGAGCACACCGAGAGTCCGGCACGCTGTGCGGCGCGGATGGCGTTGATCTTTTCATCATAGCTGTGCGTCGTGCAGACGGAAGAAAAATACCGGCGCGAGGTCTCCAGATTGTTGTGTACGCGGGTGGCTCCCGCCTCACGGAGCTTGCGATAGGATGCCTCATCCAGCAGCCCGTTCGAAATACAGACCGCAATATCCGTGTTCTGCTTGACCGCGCGGATGCAGTCGCACTCGGCGTCGACCTCGTCCTCGCTCAGACGGCGGCCGGAGGTGACAAGGGAATAGCGGAGCACGCCGCGCTCGGCGTTGTAGACGGCCTGCTCCGTGATTTTCTCCGGGCAGAGAAGCGGATATTCCTCGCTCGGGGTATGATAATGCGCAGACTGGGCACAGAATTTACAGTTTTCAGAGCATTTTCCGCTTTTTGCGTTGATAATGGTGCAGATGTCAAAGCCATTGCCGCAGAAATGCATGCGGATTTCATCCGCGGCCTTCGTCAGCTCGTCGAGCGGCACCTCGACGAGCGCGAGCGCCTGCTCTTTTGTGATGGGTTCTCCACAGAACACCTGCTGTTTTGCCTGTTCAACTGTCATTGCCGGTTCCTCCAATTGTTTCTTTTTACAGTATACGTCAAATTCGGTCTGTTGTAAACTGTCTTATTAAAATAAGTTGACGAAAAATCTGTGCGGACAACCGTGCGGAACTATGGTATAATAGCACTGTAAAACCAATACCATCATGGACAATCAAAGAGAGGAGCAGTCAGAATGGGATTTCAGTATTATATTCCGACACGAATTCTGTTTGGAAGCGGACAGCTGGAGCGTTTGTCGCGCAAAAAGCTGCCGGGATGCAAGGCGCTGATCGTCATTTCCAGCGGCAAATCCACCCGTGCCAACGGCTATCTGGACCGTGTGGAGGAACAGCTTGCCAAAGCGGGAGTCGAATCGGTTGTTTTTGATAAAATTTCTCCGAATCCGATGAAATCGGTGGTCATGGAGGGCGCGCAGGTCGCGCGGCAGGAAGGCTGTGACTTTGTCATCGGTCTCGGCGGCGGCAGCAGCATCGACTCGGCAAAGGCGATTGCGGTCATGGCGGCAAACGACGGTGACCTGTGGGACTATGTATACGGCGGCACGGGCGGCGGAAACCGCATGCCGAACAAGCCGCTCCCGATCGTCGCCATCACGACCACGGCGGGTACCGGTACGGAGGCGGATGCATGGTCGGTTGTCACAAATGAAGAAACCGAGGAGAAAATCGGATTCGGCAACGACAACACGTTCCCGGTTCTGTCGATTGTCGACCCGGATCTTATGATGTCGGTTCCGCCCAAGTTCACGGCATATCAGGGCTTTGACGCGCTGTTCCATTCGACCGAGGGATATCTCTCCACCCGCGCAAGCCTGATGAGCGACATGTACGCGCTCAAGGCGGTGGAAATGGTGGGACGCAATCTCGCCAAGGCGGTCAGCGACGGCTCGGACAAGGACGCGCGGGAGAAGGTTGCGTTCGGCAATACGCTCGGCGGATTTGTCATGAGCGTCGGCACAACGACCTCCGAGCATTCGATTGAGCACGCGATGTCAGCCTATCACAGCAATCTGCCGCACGGTGCGGGTCTGATTATGATCAGCCTCGCCTACTACCGCTTCTTCGCCAAGCAGGAGGTCTGCCGCGACCGCATGATTGATCTGGCCAAGGCGATGGGCGTGGAGAATGCGGACGATCCGATGGATTTCGTCGACGCATTGGAACAGCTGCAGAAGGACTGCGGCGTCGCCGACCTGAAGATGTCGGACTACGGCATCACACCGGACGAGTTTGAGCAGATCGCGAAAAACGCGCGCGAAACGATGGGCGCGCAGTTCAAATGCGACCGCGTTCCGCTCACCGAAGCGGACTGCATCGAGATTCTCAGACAGTCCTATCGATAACACAGCAAATCCCTCAAAGCAGACCGCTTTGAGGGATTTTTTTCATTCGGTTTTGTATTCGTCCAAAAAGCTGTGCGTTTCCGCGCCGTCGTGCCAGCCGAGGACATCGCGCACGTTGATGTTCTTGAGGCTGTTGAAGATATTGGCGGGGACCTGCTCATTTCCGGCCTCGAGCCTGGCGATCAGATTTTTGATCTCGTATCGTTTGGAGGTCTCGGGGTGATTGTCCTGACGGGCTTTTTCCGCAAATGCGCAGGAGCAGGCGAGACATTCCAGTCCGCAGGCATCGCGCCACGCGAGAATGCTGCGCTCCCGCACGAGATAGAGCGGGCGGATGACCTGTACGCCCTCGTAGTTCTTGGCGCGGATGCGCGGGAGCATGGTCTGCACCTGCCCGCCGTAGAGCATGGACATCAGCGTGGTCTCAATCACATCGTCGTAGTGATGCCCCAGCGCGATTTTGTTGCATCCAAGCTCCTGTGCCTTGCTGTACAGACTGCCGCGCCGCAGACGGGAGCAGAGAAAACAGGGGTTGTCGGTCTCACGATTGACGGTTTCAAACAGTTTGGTATTGTACTGATGGGTGTTCAGTCCGAGTGCTTGAATATTGGCATCGATCTGCGCGCGTGCCGCGGGAAGGTATCCGGGATCCATGGAGAGTCCGGTGAGCCGGAAGGGGATTTTGCTGTGTTTTTGAAACATTTGAAGCAGGACGCCGAGCAGGAGCGAGTCCTTTCCGCCGGAAATGCAGACGGCGATATGGTCATCTGGCTCGACCAGCCGGTAGTCACGGACTGCGGTGCGAAACGGATTCCAGATTGTTTTGCTGAATTGTGTGGTGATCAATCGCTGGGCGGGATTCGGCTGATTCATACGAGGCTCTCCTTTTTGCTTTCTGTGATTACAGTATCAGAATCCAAACAGCGCGTCAAGTGTATCAGTACGGCAAAAATGTCAGCATGGTGTACAAATATTAACAGTTATATCTTGCGGTGTTTATCGGAAAAATGATATACTTACTATGCTTAGTCAGTAAAACAAGCGAAATTGTGAGAAGGTTATCATGAATCCGGATTTCTGTGCGGATGAGTTGGAGCAGGATGTATGACGGGGGACGAAACAAATGACAAAAATAAGTGTCAAAAAACCATTTTCCGTATTGGTAGGAATTATGCTGGTCATTGTACTCGGCGTGGTGGCATTTACCAAAATGGCGACCGATCTTCTTCCCAATATGGAACTGCCGTATATGGTTGTGTATACAACATATCCCGGCGCCAGCCCGGAGCGCGTGGAGAGCAGCGTCTCCAAGCCGCTGGAAGCAGCACTGGGAACCACAACTGACTTGAAACAGATTCAGTCGATATCCAGCGAAAACCTCAGTCTGGTCGTTATGGAATTCGGCCAGACGACGGATATGAATGCAATCAGCATCGAAGTCAGCAACACGCTGGATCAGGCAAAGAGCACACTGCCGGATACCTGTCAGGCGCCGATCATGATGCAGATTTCACCGGATATGATGCCGGTCATGGTCGCAACTGTGGACATAGAAGGCATGGAAATCGAAGAACTGTCGGACTACCTCGAGGAAGAGCTTCTGTCGGAGTTTGAACGTCTGAACGGCGTCGCCTCGGTCGGTACCGTCGGTACAATTTCCAATCAGGTCCGCGTCAGACTGGATCAGGACAAGATTGACGAGGTCAACGACAAGATTCTGCGCGCGGTCAATTCTGAGCTGGCGGATTCCAAGAAAAAGCTGGATGAGAGTCAGGATGAAATCGACGCGGGAAAAGCGAAGCTGGACAAGGCGGAGCGCGAACTGAAATCCGGTACATCCAGTGCGGCATCGCAGATCGGACAGGCGAGTGCGGAGGTTGACGCCGCCAACGCCAAGCTCAATGCCCTGCTCAGTCAGGAGACGACACTGGAGGCCAATCAGGCGGCGTTCAACGCCGAGCGCGAGGGCTGGAAGACGTATGCGGATATGAACGACAGCATGCAGCAGCTCGCGGATCTGATTGCCGCCATGCATAACGCACAGGCGGCCGGAGGCGGAGCGCAGATTCCGTCCGGCGGAACCGGACAGACACCGGATACGGACATTCCGGATGGAATTGACATTCCCGATACGACCGTACCGGACAGCGGTGCCGAGGAATCCGAGATTGTCACGCAGGATGCGGAGGCGTCCGAGAGCATCGCGGCCGCAGAGGGCGCCGATACCGGAGACCCGTCGCAGTCTCTTCCGATTGTTGACAGCGGTGCGGCATCCTCAGGCGGTGCACAGCAGGGAGGTACTGCATTACCGGCAGAGTCCGATTCGTATTCGACGATTCAGAATATGACGGATGAGGAGTTTGAAACAGCAAAGGCGGCGGCAATTGCCGCACTGGGCGGAAGTACGGATACCACTCAGCTTGCCGGGATGAACCGCTCGGACTTCCTGACTCTGCTCACGACGACGGAGCAGGCGGTCACGCGCGTCGGTGAAATTGACACCGAGCTGAAGAATATCCAGACCGAGATGGCAACGGTGGAAGCGATGAAGCCGGAGCTGGAAAAGGCACTCAAGCAGGCGCAGGAGGGCTATGCCAAGCTCGAGGCGGCACAGCTTCAGTCCGCCGTACAGATGGCGTCCGGTTCGGCACAGATTCAGGTCACCCGCTCCTCACTCGAGAGCGCACAGCAGCAGATTGATTCCGCAACAGAGGAATTTGAAAAAGCGCGTGACGAAGCCTATGAGTCCGCGGACATCAGCGGACTGGTCACGGCGGATATGATCAGTAATATTCTGGTGGCAGAGAACTTTGAAATGCCGGCCGGATATATTTCAAGCGGCGATGAAGAGTACATTCTGAAGGTCGGCGAACAGTACGACTCGCTCAAACAGCTCAAGCGCACCCTGCTGTTTTCGATGGATCTGGACGGGGTCGGCGATATCCGGCTGAACGATGTCGCATCCGTCCGCTACGCCTCCAAGGATGACAATGAGGACTCCTATGCGCTGGTCAACGGAAACGACGCGATCCTGCTGACCTTCTCCAAATCCTCGACGGCATCCACCTCGGAGGTCTCCAAGCTGATCAACAAGAAGATTGAGGATCTGCAGGAGAGCAATCCGGATCTTCACATCACGCCGCTGATGGATCAGGGCGATTATATTGAGATGATTGTCGGCAGTGTCCTGCAGAATCTGCTTCTGGGCGGCCTGCTCGCCGTTGTCGTCCTGCTTCTGTTCCTGCGCGATGTGCGTCCGACGGCGATCATTGCCTTCAGCATCCCGATGAGCGTTCTGTTTGCCATCGTGCTGATGTATTTCACCAATATCACGCTGAACATGATCTCCCTGTCCGGTCTGGCGCTCGGCGTCGGCATGCTGGTTGACAACTCCATCGTTGTCATCGAAAATATCTACCGTTTGCGCAATCAGGGTATGCCGGCTCCGAAAGCGGCGGTGCGCGGCGCAGGCGAGGTCGCAGGTGCGATTTTTGCTTCGACGCTCACGACCATCTGCGTGTTCCTCCCGATTGTATTTACCGAAGGACTGACACGTCAGCTGTTCACGGATATGGGACTGACGATTGCCTACTCGCTGATGGCATCGCTGATCGTCGCACTGACGGTTGTTCCGGCGATGAGCTCGTCTCTGCTCAAAAAGACGGCAGAAAAGAAGCATTCGCTGTTTGACCGGTTTGTCAAGCGGTACCGTGTCGTGCTCAAATGGTGTTTGCATCACCGTCTGGTGACGCTGTGTGCGGCCTTTGCGCTGTTCCTGTTTGCCGCGTTTATGATGACGAAAATCGGTATGGAATTCATTCCGAGTATGTCCTCCACCGGACAGATGAGTGCAACCATGACGATGCCGGAGGATTCGACCGATCAGGAGACCGAAGCGATGGTCGCTAAGGTTTCCGAGATCATCGAAAAGCAGGACGGTGTCAAGACCGTCGGTGCGATCTCCGGAAACAGCCTGTCTCTGATGTCGAGCGATGATCAGTCGATCACGTTCTATATCCTCACGGATAAGAAGGCGGACGGCAATGTGATTAAGAAGCATATTGAAGAGGACACCACTGGTCTGCCGTGCGAGATGCAGGTCTCTGCCTCCACGATGGATATGTCGGCGATGATTTCGACCGGTGTTCAGATTGATATCTACGGCAAGGATCTGGATAAACTGCAGGAAATCGGCGCAGATCTGGCGGAAAAGCTGGAGAGTGTCGAGGGATTGACGGATATCTCGGACGGAAATGACGATCCTGATCTCGAGAAGGTTCTGACGGTGGACAAGGACGCCGCGATGCGCAAGGGTCTGACGGTTGCGCAGGTATTTAATTCTCTGTCCGCCGATTTGAAGGAGGAAGTGGAGTCCACCACGCTCACGGTCGGGGAAGAGGACATTCCGGTTGTTGTCGTTCAGCCGAGCAAGGTCTCAACCTCCAATCTGATGCGGCAGACGGTGGAAACCACCGATTCCGAGACCGGAGAAAAGGAAGATGTCCGCTTGGACGACATCGCCTCGCTTTCGGAGTCCACCAGCCTGTCCTCGATCAACCGCAGCAACAACCAGCGTATGCTGTCTGTGACAGCACTGGTCGATGACGATCACAATATCACACTGGTCAGCCGTGAGATTGAAAAGGTCATGGAGGATTATGAAGCACCGGACGGCTACACCATCGAGATGAACGGTGAGAATGAGACCATCATGGAAGCGATGAAAGATCTCGTCCTGATGCTGCTTCTGGCGATCATCTTTATCTATCTGATCATGGTGGCGCAGTTCCAGAGCCTGCTCAGTCCGTTTATCGTCCTGTTCACGCTTCCGCTGGCATTCACCGGCGGTCTGCTCGCGCTGCTGATTACGCGCAACACGCTGACAGTAATCGGCATGCTGGGATTCATTGTCCTGGCGGGTGTCGTTGTCAACAACGGCATTGTGTTTGTCGACTGTGTCAACCGGCTCCGGCTGGACGGCATGAGCAAACGCGACGCGCTGGTAGAAGCCGGAACGATGCGTATCCGTCCGATCCTGATGACGGCGATGACGACCGTTCTCGCGATGTCGACGATGGCGCTCGGCTACGGTTCGGGTGCAGAGATTGGTCAGGGTATGGCGATTGTCGTCATCGGCGGTCTGTCCTACGCGACGATTCTGACCCTGATTATTATCCCGATCATGTATGATCTGCTCTTCCGTCGCAAGATCAAAAAGATTGATATCGGCGAGGACGAGAATAAAGACGAGTTCGATCTGTGAGCCCACAGACCGAGAACCCAAAGGAGAGAAACCATGAGAATTACCAAGAACACCACCATCGGACAGCTGCTTGAGATGGACCCGGAGATGGGTAACATCCTGACCAATATCGGGATGCACTGCATCGGCTGTCCTTCCGCACAAAATGAATCGCTGGAGCAGGCGGCAGAGGTGCACGGCATGGATGCCGACGATCTGATTGAAGATCTCAAGGGCTTTCTGGGAGCCTGAAATCAGAGGGAGACTCATTGGAGTCTCCCTCTTTTTTGGTCGGGTTACTGCTCTGAAATTTTACAGTGAATTTACACACCGGTTTTACGGGAGCGAGTATAATAAAATCAGAATTATGAAATGATGGAGGAATCTGTCTATGCAGTCAAAACTGATATATATTGTAGAAGACGACGAGAATATCCGCTCGATGGTTCAATATGCACTGACCGGAAACGGATACCGTGCCGTCGGATTTGAGACCGGTCAGGAGTTTTTCCGGCAGATGGAGCAGGAGACGCCGGATCTGATTCTGCTGGACATCATGCTTCCGGGCGAGGACGGTCTGTCCATTCTGCGCCGTCTGCGCGGACAGGATACCACGGCTGCGATACCGGTCTTGATGCTGACCGCCAAAGCGGAGGAGATGGATAAGGTTCGCGGTCTGGATCTGGGTGCGGATGACTATATGGGAAAGCCGTTTGGCATTCTGGAACTGCTCAGCCGCATCCGTGCGCTGCTGCGCCGGACAAGCCGTCCCTCCGCCGCACCCGAAGAGACAAACCCTTCAGTTTACGAGTACGGCGGCATCAGGGTTGATAAAGACCAGCACGAGGTCATCGCGTTTGGCGAACCGGTTCAGCTGACCAAGAAGGAATTCGGTCTGCTGTGCACGCTGATGGAAAACCGCGGACGCGTGCTCACGCGCGAACAGCTGATGTCGCAGGTGTGGGAATTTGAATACAGCGGAGAGACACGAACGGTCGATATCCACATCAACACACTGCGCAAGAAAATAGGAGATGACGGAACGAGAATTCAGACCGTCCGGGGAGTAGGGTATAAGTTTGTATGAAAAAACGAATTTTTCGCACGCTTGCCATTTTCAGTACGATCAGCGTGTCGATCGTCGCGCTGGTCATCACGGCGCTGTCTGTTCATGTCAATATGAGACAGGTGGAGCGGACGCTTCAGGAGACGACGCAGAGTCTGGCGGCCAGCTATCCGCGCTGGGATAGCATGGATGACTGCCGGTATTTCCTGGACGCGCTGTCGGACAATATCCGCGTGACTTTGATTGACAGCGACGGCACCGTTCTCTATGAGACTGAGGCAGAGGCGTCCTCCATGGAGAATCATTTTGACCGACCGGAGATTCAGGCGGCATTCCACAACGGAAGCGGAGAGACAACCCGCAACTCCACCACACTGGGTACAAAGACTTATTACTATGCGGTAAAACTGTCGGACGGCAATGTCCTTCGCCTTGCACGTGAGTATTCCAGCATGTACCGGATTGTCTTCAACAGCGTGATCATTATCGCCATCTGGATTGTCATCCTGATTGCGATTTCCATCATTGTCTCGCGCCGCCTGACTATCTGGCTGATCCGTCCGATTGTCCATTTGGCGGATCACATCGGCAATTTTGAGGATGCAGAGATCTACGACGAGCTGGCGCCGTTTATCCGTCATATCCGCGAGCAGAGCAATGAGATCGATGAGCAGAAAAACACCCTGCAGAAGGAGCGCGAGACGCTCAATCTTGTGACAAAAAACATGAAGGAAGGTATTCTGATGATTTCGGGAGACCGGAATATTGTCTCCCTCAATCCGAGTGCGATTTTCATGATGTCCGGCTCGCACGGAACGGAAAACGAATATGTCGGACGAACCTTCCTCCTGCTCAATCGAACCCAAACGTGGTATAACTGCATTGACCGTGCGCTGAAGGGAGAGAACGCGGAGGACGAGCTGCGGTGCCGCGGCTCGGTATACCGCCTGTTTGCCAGCCCGATTATTCACGGTGAGCGGGTGGACGGCGCGGTAGTTATCGTGCTTGACGTAACGCAGGAGCGTCTTGCCGAGCAGATGCGTCAGGAATTCTCGGCCAATGTCTCTCATGAGCTGAAAACGCCGCTGACCTCGATCTCCGGCTACGCGGAAATGATCGAGCTCGGGATGGTGCAGAGCGCGGACGATCAAAAGGAGTTTGCACGCCGTATCCATAAGGAGGCACTCCGTCTGCTCGCGCTGATCAGCGATATCATCCGGCTCTCCCGCATCGAGGAGGGACTGCCGAAGGAGTTCCAGCTGATCTCCGTGCCGCGCATCTGTGAGGACACCCGCGAATCACTGGCCGAGCTTGCGGAAGAACGCAGTCATATTACGCTCACGCTGGACTGTGAGCCGTCTTTCGTGATGGGTGATCCCGGTATGATCACCGAACTGCTGTACAATCTGACCGAAAATGCGATCAAGTACAATAAACCGGGCGGTCAGGTCTGGATCACCGCCCGCCAGCAGGAGGGCGAGGCGATGATCGAAGTCCGTGACACCGGTATCGGTATTCCGGAGGAGTCCTGCCAGCGCGTCTTTGAACGGTTCTACCGTGTGGACAAGAGCCGCTCCAAACAGACCGGCGGCACCGGACTGGGACTTTCCATTGTCAAGCATGTCGTGGAGTATCATGAGGGTCGTATCGAGCTGAGCAGTGAGCTAGGAACCGGAACCACCATCCGTGTCTGGCTGCCCTCACCCAAGCATATTCCGGAAACCGCTTAAAGAAAAGGCGTTCAGTCGATTGAGACTGAACGCCGATTATTTTGCTGTGAGGGGAATTACTCTTCCGCCATGCCGAACTCAGCGAGCTGGAGATCCGGATTCTTGTCGAGAGCCCAGTTGAGATTCCACATGCTGGTGAACAGCAGGAGATACCGGCCGCGGTAGTCGCGGACGACCTTGCTGTCCGACGTGATCTTCAGGCTGTCCGGATCGACTTCGTCGTTTTCGATCCAGCGCAGATACTGATACGGCAGGTTTTCCATAACAATGTCTACCTTGTACTCGTTCTTCAGGCGGTACTCCAGCACTTCGAGCTGCAGGACGCCGACAACGCCGACAATGACCTCTTCCATGCCGCCGAACGGCTCCTGGAAGATCTGAATCGCACCCTCCTGTGCGATCTGCTCCATGCCCTTGATGAACTGCTTGCGCTTCATCGTATCCTTCTGACGGACACGGCAGAATACTTCCGGAGCAAAGGTCGGAATGCCGGAGAACTTGCAGTCGAATCCCGGCGTGGTAATGGTGTCGCCGATGGAGAAAATGCCGGGGTCAAAGACACCGATGATGTCGCCGGCATAGGCCTCGTCGATGATCGCGCGGTCCTGTGCCATGATCTGCTGCGGCTGAGAGAGCTGCAGTTTTTTCTTGCCCTGAACATGATAGCAGTCCATACCCTTGGTGAACTTGCCCGAGCAGATGCGCATGAACGCGACACGGTCGCGGTGCGCCTTGTTCATGTTTGCCTGAATCTTAAAGACGAACGCCGAGAAGTGCTCGTCGAACGGGCTGATTTCCTCGCCCTTGGAGAGGCGGGGAGCCGGCGGCGGCGTCATATCTAGGAAGTACTGGAGGAACGGCTCGACACCGAAGTTGGTCAGCGCGGAGCCGAAGAATACCGGAGACAGGGTACCGGCCTGAACGCGCTCCAGATCGAAATCCTCACCGGCGCCGCTCAAAAGCTCGATGTCATCCTGCAGGGTGTCCCACAGATAGTCGCCGACCAGCGGCTTGAGCGCCGGATCATCGACGGCGTAAACAGTGGACTTTGCCTCGCGCGTACCGGCAACCGATGCCGCCTCGAACGCCATGACATGGTTTTTCTGACGGTCATAGACGCCCTTGAATTCTTTTCCGCAGCCGATCGGCCAGTTGACCGCATAGGTATCGATGCCGAGCTCCTTTTCCAGCTCGTCCAGCAGATCATACGGGTCGCGGGATTCGAGATCCATCTTGTTGATAAATGTGAAGATCGGGATACCGCGCATGGAGCAGACCTTGAACAGCTTGCGCGTCTGCGCCTCGACACCCTTGGAGGCGTCGATGACCATGATGGCCGAATCCGCCGCCATCAGCGTGCGGTAGGTGTCCTCCGAGAAGTCCTGATGTCCCGGGGTATCCAGAATGTTGATGCAGTGATCCGCGTACTCGAACTGCAGGACCGACGAGGTAACCGAGATGCCGCGCTGTTTCTCGATTTCCATCCAGTCGGAAACCGCATGACGCGTATTCTTTTTGCCCTTTACCGTACCGGCGAGCTGGATTGCTCCGCCGTACAGAAGGAATTTTTCCGTAATCGTTGTCTTACCGGCGTCCGGGTGCGAAATGATCGCAAACGTGCGGCGCTTGGAAATTTCTTTTTGTAAATCTGACAAGGGGAAAGCCTCCGATCAAATAATATCACTATAGTCCATAACCATGCTATTGTAACACAAATGACCGCAATTCACAATGCATGAACGCGAAGAATCCGGCCGAAAAGTTGACTCTTGTTCTGTGAGAGATTGACATGACGCGCCGCACGGGCTATACTTTTCTTACTGAAATCAGAAACCCGATGAGAAATAGGATGGAAACCGATGAATATTCAAATCTTTGGAAAAAGCAAGTGTTTTGATACCAAAAAAGCCGAGCGCTATTTCAAGGAGCGCCGCGTCAAGTATCAGTCGATTGATCTGCTCCGCTACGGCATGAGCAAGGGAGAGTTTACCTCGGTGCGCCGTGCCGTCGGTCTGGAGGCGATGATTGATCCCAAGAGCAAGGATCCGGATGCCGCAATGCTGCCGTATCTGGCGGATGACGAGGCGAAGGCGGAGAAGATGATGGGCAATCCCAAGCTCATCAAAACGCCGATTGTCCGAAACGGAAAGCAGGCGACGGTCGGATACTGTCCGGAGATCTGGAAGACATGGGAATGATACCGGATTTTGTCACAGAGACTGCGGATCTGTGGGATGTTCTGCGCCGCGAAACCCGACCAATTGTGCTGTACGGCATGGGAGACGGTGCACAGAAGATTCTGGATGTGTGCGCACAGAAAGGCATTCCGATTCAGGGAATCTTCGCCTCAGATGAGTTTGTTCGAGGACATTCCTTTGCGGGATTCCGTGTCCGAAAACGCAGGGAGCTGGAGGAAGAGCTGGGCGATTTTGTCTGCCTGATTTCCTTTGCGTCGTCGCGTCCGGAGGTTATGGCGTTGTTTGATGATTTGGACAGAACCCACACGACATACGCGCCGGATGTCCCTGTTGCGGAGGGGGCGCTGTTTGACTGGGAGTTTCTTCTTGCGCACGGAGAACAGCTGACACAGGTCTATGAGCTGCTTGCGGATGAACGCTCACGCGAGGTATTCGCCGCAACGGTGAATTTCAAGTTGAGCGGCAGACTGCACTGGCTACGGGAGTATACACAGGAACGTGAGACTGCATGGCGGGATTATCTGCGTCCGACGGAACAGGAACACTATGTCGATCTCGGCGCATACAACGGAGATACCATTCGGGAGCTGCTGGCACATACCGATGGCATGTTTGCTTCGATTACCGCATTGGAACCCGACCGAAAGACGTTTAAGAAGCTGAAAAAGTATGCTGAACAGAATGTCCCCAGCGCGCGGCTGTTTCAGGCCGGTTCATGGAGCGAGCCGGGCGAACTGTTATTTGCGAGCAAGGGAGGACGAAATTCCACGCTCATGCCGGTGCGCCATGAGGTCTCGCACGATCAGCATACCGCTGTTGTCGCGGTGGAATCCGTCGACCATGTCATGGAGGGACGAGACTGCACGCTCATCAAGATTGACGTCGAAGGGGCGGAACGGGAGACGCTGCTCGGTGCGCGGGAGACCATCCGCCGATGCCGCCCGGCAATTGAACTTGCGGCATATCACCGCAGTGAAGATCTGTTTGATCTGCCGCTCCTGCTGAAGCAGATTGCTCCGGATGCGCAGATCGCAATGCTGCATCATCCCTATGTTCCGGCGTGGGAGACAAATTTTTATATCACTTTTCCGTGAACATCTGGAAAAAAATCTGCAAGTGCGTTATACTGGAATTGTCCCGAAAGGGAGAATTCATTCGAAAAAGGAGAAATTTGTGATGAGTTGTTTTTACTGTGATCCGGAGAACGAAGGCCGCAAGGCAATTATGTTCCGTGTCGGCAAGATGAGAGAAGGCGTTCTGTATCTGTTCAAGGATCAGGCACACAAGGGCCGTTGTGTTGTTGCTGTGGATGAGCATCTGGCTGAGCTTTCTGACCTGACGCCGGAGCAGCGCCATGCATATATGGATGATGTTGCAGATGTTGCTGCTGCAGTAAAGAAGCTGTGGGGCTGCACCAAGATCAATCTGGGCGCATATGGTGATAAGCTGCCCCATGTACATTTCCATATCGTTCCGAAGTATGAAGGCGGCTTTGAATTCGGCGGCGGTTTTGAAATCACCAACCCGAATCCGGTACATCTGTCTCAGGAAGAATATGATGAGATGATGGCACAGCTGAAGGCTGAACTGAATATCACCAAAGACTAAAAGTTAACCTTATCAAAGAGAAGG
>JALFIV010000123.1 GCA_022775385.1 Clostridiales bacterium | reverse complement strand
GGTGGTGCTATTCGGTATGTTCTTAGGCGGAAAGTTTGGAATGTGTACTATTTGTACAATACTTCTATCCGGTGTGATGATTCAAAAAACATTGCAATTATTGCATGCTATGATAGAGAATAAAGCATAATAACCATTATAGGGGATGATTTGAGAGATTAGAAGGAGTAATTTACAATATGGAACTGAAAAAATACCATATGGATTGGCCGTATGTAAGCTGAAAATGTAAAGAACATTGATCTGAATAAAGGCTTTTATTTTGTGGGTTGACTGGTTGAGAAAAAAAGTAAAAGTGTGAGGTGGAATATGTTCACCCTATCATGGAACATTCATGGGGACAGCGAGTAGTTAGAATTTATGACCCAGACAAGCATATCATTGAGATTGGCGAAAACATAAAAGCAGTTTGTAAACGTTTCCTGGATAGAGGCATAACACCAGAACAAATAGAGGGTTAGCCTGTAATGCCCCTTTTCGGGGCTGTGCAAACCACTGGTTTTACCAGTGGCTTTGATTATATTTCTGGAATATTACATCGGAATTTGATGGAGATATCAGTGATCTGTACGCGCTCCTCCGGCATGTGCCGGTTGGAGAGATAGTCGTACAGAACATAAATCGGTTTGGAGCCCTGCGTCTCGACATCCTGACCGATGACAAAATCGGCGACGCCGTCGCGGATGAACTGCAGATTGGTTGGGGTGATGTCGTGCATAATCACGTGGATTTTTCCCTGCTGTCCGCATTGCCGGAGCGCCCTTGCGACACCGTGCCGTCCGACGGAGGTAATATAGATGCCGGTCAGATTGGCATCCGCCTCGATCGCGCGGGCGGTGATCCGCTCGGACAGGCGGTCGTCGAGGAAACAGCATTCCGGCTGGAGGATTTTCAGCTCCGGATAGTGCTCGGACATCTCGGAGAGAAATCCGGTGAGCCGCTGGCTGTCCGCATAATGTCCGCTCCGCTGGCCGATGACCGGTAGGATGTGTCCGCTCTCCCGCGTGACGAGCGCCATCAGTGCGGCGGCAGACCGTCCGGAGGCGATGTTGTCCGGACCGATATAGGCGATGCGGTTGGCGTCACTGATATCGGTGTTCAGCGTCACGACCGGAATACCGTTTTTTTCGGACAGCTGATTGATTTTCTCCCGAATCTGTGAGTTTGCCAGCGGCATCAGCGCGAGACCGTCGATGTGTTCAAACTCGACCAGCTCGTCGATCAGCGCAAGCTGATGCTGGATGTCCGCACCCTCCATCGTCCGCAGGACAATTTCAACGGGGAGCACCTCCGAATCGGGCAGATGCTCGAGCTTGGCGGCGAGCGTTTGAACAAAGCTGGAGGCGCCGGAGTGCAGGACAACGCCGATCTTCCATTTTTTCACCTCAGCCGGCATGAGGCGTGCGGAGATATACCCCATCTCCCGTGCTTTGTCACGGATCTGCGCGGCGACAGTCGGACGAATGCCGGGCTTGTCGTGCAGAGCGCGGTCTACCGTACCGCGGGAGACGCCGCAGGCGTCGGCGATCTGCTGCATGGTTACCATGGTATCATAACTCCTTTTCTTTATTATACCACACAGGGTACGATCTGACCAGATGGTACAAATGCACGAAATTGAGACACATGCACGCGGACTGAGACGGGGAAAAGTTTGATTTTTGTTGAGTTTATCCAGAAAAAACCGTGCGGGTTTGGCAATCATTACGGGATTTTGCACGGGAAAAAGATAGTGCGCAAAACCGCTTGCGGCAAATGCACGGGCGTGATAAGGTAAAGATACCATAGGAAAACGAACGGATGCCGTGGAGATGCACGGTATCTCATGAGTTAGAAAAGGAGCGTATTTCGTATGAGAATCGGATTTAATGAGGCAAACGACCGTTTCTGCAAGGGCCACACCGTCATGCAGGATCTGGAGCTGTGTGAGAAGTATGGATTTGACTGCATCGACATTCAGTCCGAGTGCCTGAACCGCGATCTGGAGAACGGCGTCGTCACGCTGGAGGAGCTGGGCGAGTGGTTTGCTACACATCATTTGAGCATGCTGTCCTACAATGCGCTGTGTTTCTTCAACATGAAGCAGACCGAGGAGGAGAAGGCCGCCGTCATGGCAGAGCTGGACGAGATCATCCGCCGCTGCAACATTCTGGGATGCAAGATGATCGTTGTCGTTCCGTCCAAGGATATGAAGGAGCGCGGTCTGCAGCCGACCCGCAAGGAAATCCGCGAGGACGCGGTTGCTGTTCTGAAGGAAATGGTCAAGAAGGTCGAGCCGCACGGCATCAAGCTGTCGCTGGAGTTCTGCGGTGAGCCGGCAATGACCATCAACCGCTTTGAGGATGCCTATGCCATCGTCGAGGAGGTCAACTCTCCGCTGGTCGGCGTCACGCTGGATCAGTACCATTTCTACGCAATGGGTTCCGGCTGGGAGACGCTGGAGAAGGCAGACGGCAAGAAGATCTTTGTCTGGCATCTGAACGGCACGGAGGATATGCCGTGCGGTGCATACTACAACAACGACGAGAAGCGCCTGTGGCCGGATGCGGAGGGCGACTGCCTGCCGCATGCACGCTATGCGGAGACGCTCAAGAAGATCGGCTTTGACGGCGACTGCTGCACGATTGAGATTTTCCGTCCGGAGTACTACGAAATGTCTCAGGAAGAGAATGTCAGGAAGTCTGCCGAGGTGACCAAGGCTCACGTTGCAAAGTACTGCAAGTAATTCAATAAAACAGCAAGACCTCCCGTTCGTAATTTGAGCGGGAGGTCTTGCTGTATGCAAAAATCCCGTCAGAATGACAATCTGACGGGATTTGACTGTTTGTGATAGAACTCAGAACAGGCTGATCAAGCTGGCGACGCCCTGAGAGCCGATTGTCATGATGACGCCGGCGAGCAGGATACCGCACAGCACAGCCGGAAAGGCGCGCTTGGGCGGGATGCTGAGCAGGACGGCGATGCAGGAGCCGGACCATGCGCCGGTTCCCGGAAGCGGAATGCCGACAAACATCATGAGTCCGAGGAACGAGACCTTGCGGATGGTCGCGGATTTGTTCATCAGATGGTTTTCATACCACGCGGCAAATCCCTTGAGCAGTGGCTGATGCCGGAGCCACGCGAAGATTTTTTCGCCGAGAAGCAGTATAAACGGAATAGGAAGGATGTTTCCGATCAGACTGATGAGAAGCACCCGCAGCCACGGCATGCCGATCGCCGTGCCGAGGATGACCGAGCCGCGCAGTTCGATCAGCGGAATCATCGAAACGAGAAAGACCGCGAGATCCGCGCTGACATGCTGGCTGAGAAAATCAAATAATGCTTGCATAAGCAGAAGTACCTCCGAATAGATGTTCAAATATTATCCGTATCCTATCATATCATATTGCGCGGCGGGAAAAAATAGTGAAAAAGTTAAGAAAAAGTAAAGTTTTCCCGTGTGTTTCTGGTACAATTTTGAAAGGCAGCGCAGAAGATACAAAAGCCGTCTCTTTGCACTGTTTTTGACGGAAATCCGGTCGGAAAAACGAATCAATTGAAAAATCCCCGCCAAACAGCTTGCAAGAATCCGAAACTGCTGGTATTGTAATAAGGGAAAAAACACCTGCGCGGGCAGGCTGGAAAGGAAGGGAACATCGTGGCGAAAAAGAACGCAAAGCGCGGACAGCAGGAGGAAGAGACGCGGGGACGGTTTCACAGTGAGCTGTTCGACTGGGGCGAAGCGCTCCTGATCTCGCTGACGGTTGTCATTGTCATCTTTGTATTTTTTGTCCGGATTATCGGCGTATCGGGTGAGTCTATGGTTCCGACCCTGCACGATGGAGATCAGATGCTGGTATCCAATGTCGGATACACGCCGGAAAAGGGCGATGTTGTGGTGCTGACGAAGGATTCGTTCCTGCCGGTGCCGATTGTCAAGCGCGTTATCGCGACCGAAGGAGACACGGTCGATATCAATTTTGAGACCGGAGAGGTCAGCGTCAACGGCGTCGTTCAGGATGAGCCGTACATTGCGGAGGAGACGTTTACGTATTTTGACGTCGATTTTCCGCAGACCGTGCCGGAGAACTGTATTTTTGTTCTCGGCGACAACAGAAACAACTCCACCGACAGCCGGTACAGCGGTCTGGGCATGGTGGACACACGATATCTGCTGGGCAAGGTTTTGTGGCGGATTTATCCGCTGAACTCGTTTGGCTCGGTTGAGTAAGGAGCAGTACGAATGAATATTCAATGGTATCCCGGACATATGACACGCACCCGCCGTCAGATGGTGGAAAACCTCGGACGGGTGGATGCGGTCTGTGAAATCGTCGACGCCCGCATCCCGCAGGTCAGCCGCAATCCGGATATGGATTCGATCGCCGGTTCCAAACCGCGCATGATCATCCTCAACCGCATTGATCTGGCGGACCCGGATTCGACCCGCCGCTGGACGGAGTATTACCGCGCCAAGGGCTACGCGGTTATCACGACGGATGCAAAGACCGGAAGCGGCGTGGGTCGCTTCAGCGATGCGGTCCGCGGCCTGCTCAAGGAGAAAATTGAGCAGTGGAATCAGAAGGGACAGACCGGACGCGCCGTCCGCGTCATGGTTGTCGGCATCCCGAATGTCGGCAAATCGACGTTTATCAACAAGGTTCTGGGGAAAAAGGCGGCAAAGGCGGCGGACAAGCCGGGTGTGACGCGCGGACAGCAGTGGTTCCGCGTTGCAGGAAATCTGGAGCTGCTGGACACCCCGGGCATCCTGTGGCCCAAGCTGGATGACGAGCGCACCGGTATCTATCTGGCGGTGACCGGCGCGATCAAGGACGATATTCTGGACATCGAGACACTGGCGTGCAGGCTGATGGAGATTCTGTATCATCACGCACCGCAGGCGCTGAGCGAGCGCTACAAAATGGAGGTGCCGGAGAACGGGGACGAGATCGACTTTCTGGGCTATGAGCTGCTGCAGGCGGCGGGTCGGAAGCGCGGATTTCTGATGCGTGGCGGAGAGATCGACACCGAGCGCATGGCACACATCCTGCTCGATGAATTCCGCAGCGGAAAGCTCGGCAGAATTACGCTGGAGACACCGGACGAATATACGGAAGAAGGATCTGTACGATGAAGGGAAAACAGCCGGTCAATCTGACCATGGAGATGGAAGAACAGCTTCTCGCGGAGGGATACGCGGCGGTCTGCGGAATTGATGAAGCAGGACGCGGTCCGCTGGCCGGACCGGTTGTTGCGGCAGCGGTTATACTCGCGCCGGGTACGGAGTTTCCGGGCGTCAACGACTCCAAAAAGCTTACGGAGAAAAAGCGCGAGGCGCTGTTTGACTATATCAAGGAAAACGCGCTGGCATATGGAATCGGCCGCGCGAGCGAGCAGGAGATCGACGAGATCAATATCCTTCAGGCGACCTTCCTCGCAATGCGCCGTGCGGTCGAGGCGCTTCCGGTTTCCGCGGACTATGCTCTGGTCGATGGAAACCGCATTCAGGGTCTGGACATTCCGGCGGAGTGCGTGATCGGCGGCGACGGCAAGGTGCTGTCCATTGCGGCGGCCTCCATTCTGGCGAAGGTCACACGAGACCGCGAGATGCGCGCGCTTGCCGCGCAGTATCCGGAATACGGCTTTGAAAAGCACAAGGGATACGGCACGAAGGCGCACTATCTGGCGATTGCGGAGCACGGCATCTGTCCGATTCACCGCAGAACCTTCCTTAAAAAGGTGCTGAATCCGTGAGGCGGGACCGCCGTGCGCTCGGCGCCATTTATGAGGAAAAGGCCGCGGATTACCTGCGGGAGCGCGGCTACGCCATCCGCGCGCGCAATTACCACGATCGGTACGGCGAGCTGGACATCGTGGCGGAGAAGGACGGCGTGCTGGTGATTGTCGAGGTGAAGTACCGCTCCGGCACACGGTTCGGAGATCCGCTCGAAGCGGTCACGCCGCAGAAACAGCGCCGCATCTGCCGCGCCGCGATGGGGTATTTTGCCGCGTGCGGATTGGGCGCGGAGCAGGCGTGCCGCTTTGATGTGATCGGCATCACCGGAGACGGCGCCATCCGGCATATTGAAAATGCGTTCCCGTTCCAAATGTAGCTTGGAAGCGGAAAAATAATGCTTGACAAAGAGAAAACACAGGCATATACTGTATGTCAGAATCAAATCAATTCTTGAAACCTGTGAAGGAGAGTAGTAGCCGGTGCGGCAAACCGATAGAGAGCTCTGGATGGTGGAATCAGAGCGGGGCGCGGCTGTGTGAATGGACTCCGGAGGGCGGCTTGAACGGGAAACCCAGTAGACGCCGACGGGAACCCACCCGTTATCCATCGGGCACGCGTGACGGCGCGGGAAGCGAGCGGACGTTTTTACGTCAAATTGGGTGGTATCGCAGGAGTTTGGCTCTTGTCCCAGATAGGGGATAAGAGTCTTTTTTGTGTTCCCAATTCAAAACGTCCAATCTATTTTACGGAGGAAAGAACCATGAAAACCAATCGAATTGCTCGTCGAGCTGCGGCAGCTGTCCTGTCTGCGGCAATGCTGGCATCCCTGACCGCCTGCGGCGGGGGCGATGCGGCAGGCTCTGCTGCTTCTGCTGACAACAGCGGAAAGACCACCTACACGGTCGGTATCTGCAACTATGTCGACGACGCATCGCTGAACCAGATCGTTGAGAACATCGAGACCCGTCTGGAGGAGCTCGGAGAGGAAAACGATGTTGTCTTTGAGGTCTCGTATGACAACTGCAACGCGGATGCCAACGTCCTCAATCAGATCATCGCGGATTTCACCGCGGACGATGTCGATCTGATGGTCGGTGTGGCAACGCCGGTTGCCACCGCAATGCAGTCGGCCACCGAAGAAAACCAGATTCCGGTTGTCTTTTCCGCGGTAACCGATCCGGTCGGCACCGAGCTGGTCGAGTCGCTGGATGCACCGGGCGGCAACCTGACCGGTACGTCGGATTATCTGGATACCGAGGCGGTCATGAATCTGATTTTCGCGGCCAATCCGGATGCCAAGAAGATCGGTCTGCTGTACGATCAGGGTCAGGACGCCTCGACGGCGCCGATCGCAAGCGCAAAGGAGTATCTGGACGCGCATAACATTGCATATGTCGAGCGCACCGGCACGACCAACGACGAGGTTGCCCTCGCGGCGGACGCACTGATTGCCGACGGCGTCGATGCGGTATTTACCCCGACGGACAACACCATCATGACAGCCGAGTTCGGCATCTATGAGAAGTTCATCGACGCAAAGATCCCGCATTACACCGGCGCAGATTCCTTCGCCCTCAACGGCGCGTTTGTCGGCTACGGCGTCGACTATGCAAACCTCGGCGTCGAGACGGCCGATATGGTCGCCGATATCCTGATCAATGCCAAGGATCCGGCAGAGGTTCCGGTCAAGACGTTTGATAACGGCACCGCAACCATCAACGCCGAGACCTGCGAGGCGATCGGTCTGGATCTGGAAACCGTCAAGAAGGCGTTTGAGCCGCACTGCACGCAGATCAAGGAGATCACGACGGCAGAAGAATTCGGCGATCTGGAGAGCTGAGTTTTTCGCAGATCAAACAAGTCGGAACATGCTGAGCCTGAGGATTCGGTCTTCAGGCTCAACGTGCACACTGAAATTTTAGGATAAGGAGGCATTCTCGTGTCACTTTCTACCGCATTGTCGCTGGGACAGACCGCGCTGGAGCTCGGACTGATCTGCTCGCTGACCGTGCTCGCACTGTTTCTCAGCTATTCCATGCTGAATGTCTGCGATCTTTCGACCGACGGCTGTTTTACCCTCGGCGCTTCTGTCGGTGCGGTCGTCGCCATCGCGGGACATCCGTTTTTATCTCTCCCGGCCGCAATGCTGGCCGGTATGCTTTCCGGTTTCATCACGGCAGTCCTGCAGACCCGCATGGGCATCGACAGCCTGCTCGCGGGCATCATTGTCAATACCGGCCTGTACTCGGTGAATATCGCGGTCATGGGCGGTTCCTCTCTGCTGAATATGAATAAGGTTGATACGGTATTCAGCGCGGTCAAGGATGCGCTCAAGGACACCCCGCTGGAAGGAAAGCACATTCTTGTGGTATCCCTGATTGCGGTAGCGCTTGTCGTCCTGTTCCTGACCCTGTTCCTCAACACCCGTCTGGGTCTGGCGATCCGCGCAACGGGCAATAATCCGGATATGGTGCGCTCGTCCTCCATCAATCCGATCTTTACGACGACGGTCGGTCTGTGTGTCGCAAACGCATTCACCGGCCTGTCCGGCTGTCTGCTGGCGCAGTCGCAGAAATCGGCGGACATCAACATCGGCACCGGCATGGTCACCATCGCGCTGGCGTCCCTGCTGATCGGTTCGACCTTCATGGGACGCGGCAGTATCTGCCGCCGCGCGGTCGGTGTGGTCATCGGATCGTTTGTTTTCCGTCTGGTCTATACCATCGCCTTGCGCTTCAACATGCCGGCGTTCATGCTCAAGCTGGTCTCCTCGGTGATTGTCATCCTCGCCATTTCCGGACCGTACCTCAAGAGCCAGTGGCCGATGATCCGCCGCCGGCTCCAGCGCACGAAACAGGGAGGGAAATGAGAATGCTGAGACTCACGAATATTTCCAAGACATTTAATCCCGGAACCGTCAACGAAAAGACGGCGCTCTCCGGTCTGTCGCTCCATCTGAAGCCGGGCGATTTCGCCACAATCATCGGCTCGAACGGCGCGGGAAAATCCACGATGTTCAACGCGATCTGCGGCGATTTTCTGACGGACAGCGGCACAATTGAACTGGGCGGCAAGGATATCACCTTCCAGCCGTCCCACACCCGTGCGCGCAGCATCGGAAGACTGTTTCAGGACCCGATGCGCGGCAGTGCGCCGGGCATGAGCATTGAGGAAAACCTCGCGCTCGCCGCCGGACACGGTGGATGGTTTTCTCACATCAGCCGCGCCGACAAGGAGCGGTTCCGCGAACAGCTTGCCATGCTGGACATGGGACTGGAGGATCGGATGAAGCAGCCGGTCGGTCTGCTCTCCGGCGGGCAGCGTCAGGCGCTGACCCTGCTGATGGCGACGATGGATCCGCCCAAGCTGCTCCTGCTCGATGA
This sequence comes from Clostridiales bacterium, assembly GCA_022775385.1. Classification (GTDB taxonomy): domain Bacteria; phylum Bacillota; class Clostridia; order Oscillospirales; family Butyricicoccaceae; genus Butyricicoccus_A. The sequence goes on along the minus strand of JALFIV010000123.1, from coordinate 1,296 downwards.
GCATACGGCAGCGCTCGATCCGGCGACCGCGGAAAAGGTACTCGCCATCACGCGCGATGTGGTGGAGAAGAATCAGATCACAACGCTGATGGTCACGCACAATATGCAGAACGCGCTGGATCTCGGAAACCGCACGCTCATGATGGACAGCGGCAGAATTGTGCTGGATATTCAGGGAGACGAGCGGAAGGGACTCACGGTCAACGATCTGCTCGAACGCTTCAAGGCGGGAGCGGGCAAGAATCTGGACAACGACCGCATTCTGCTCTCCTAGCTGTTTGATTTTGTCAATTCGCAATAGAAAACTGCTGATTTCTGTGCAAGTTATCAGCAGTTTTCTTCGTCATTCTCTGGCGTTCCGGATAGTTTTATGATAGAATTGTACTTGACCTTTTTCTCAGCTGAGGCGGATGCCGTCTTTCGGCCGGGAAAACCGAGAGGGAGCACGCGATGAAGTACTTTGATTTACACTGTGACACCCTGTTTTCCATCGCGCACGAGGGCGGCAGTCTGCTGTCCCGCGGCGGACATCTCGATCTCGACCGCGCATCGCGGTTTGCGCCGTATGCACAGGTCTTTGCGCTGTTCTGCGGTACCGAGCCGCTGGACGATACGGAATCGGCGCACGCGCTGTTTCAAACTCTGATGACCACGGCGGAGCAGCAGTTCCGTCTGGCATCCGACCGTCTGGTGCACTGCCGCACGGCGGACGATTTCGACCGCGCCTGCGCATCCGGCAAGGCGGCGGCGTTCCTCTCCATCGAGGGAGCGGAACTGCTGCAGAGCGAACCGGACATCCGGACGGCGGCGGAGGCAGGCGTCCGCATTGTGACGCTGTCGTGGAATCACGACTCCTGCTATGCGTGCGGCGCGGCGCGCAGCCGAAGAAAGGGACTCACGGAACGCGGCAGACAGCTGGTCGGACAGCTCGAGCGGGAGGGCATGGTTTTGGACGTCTCCCATCTGTCCGAGCGCGGCTTCTGGGATTTGGCGGAGCTGACCGACAGACCGATTCTGGCGTCGCATTCCAACAGCAGAGTGGTTCGGCGGCATATCCGCAACCTGAACGACAATCAGGCGCGGGAGATTTTCCGCCGCGGCGGTCTGGTGGGACTCAACTGCTATGTTCCGTTTGTCACACCGAACGAGACGGCATCGGTGCGCGCTCTGTTTCCGCACATCGATCACCTGATGGAGCTGGGCGGCGAACGGTGTCTGGCGCTCGGCGCCGACTTTGACGGATGCGACCGGCTTCCGGAGGAAATCCGGGACATCACCGGCATGCAGGGGCTTGCG
>JALFIV010000122.1 GCA_022775385.1 Clostridiales bacterium | reverse complement strand
CAGCATCAACGGCGAGGGCGTCCTCGCCGGACAGCTTGCGGTCTTTGTCCGCTTTGTGGGCTGCAACCTGCGCTGCTCCTACTGCGACACGATGTGGGCAAATACACCGGACGCGCCGCACCGCGAGATGACCGCGGAGCAGATTGTGCAGGAGATTCTCGACACCGGCATTCACAATGTGACGTTGACCGGCGGAGAGCCGCTGCTCCAGCCGCAGATGCATGCGCTGCTCGCACAACTGTCTGAGCACCCCCAGCTCCGGATGGAGATCGAGACCAACGGCAGCGTGGATCTGTCCCCTTATTTGGACATCCCGCGCGTCACATTCACGATGGACTGCAAGCTGCCGTACAGCGGCATGTTCGAGCGCATGCGCACGGAGAATTTCTCTCTGCTGCGTCCGTGCGATACGGTAAAGTTCGTTGCAGGCAGCCGCGAGGATCTGGACTGTGCATGGACGGTCACACAGGAGCATCAGCTGCTCGACCTCTGTCATGTCTATCTGAGTCCGGTGTTCGGCGCGATTGATCCGGCGGACATGGTCGACTATATGAAGGAGCGCGGCTGGAACGGCGCCACCCTCCAGCTGCAAATGCACAAATTTATCTGGGATCCGAACGCGCGCGGCGTATGAGCGGATCAGAAAACGAGGAAGCAAGCTATGGCTATTGATACACAGGCAATCAAAGAGCATATCCGCGGTATTCTCATCGCACTCGGCGATGACCCCGACCGCGAAGGATTAAAGGACACGCCCGACCGCGTCGCACGTATGTATCAGGAAGTGTTCGAGGGAATGCAGTACACCAACCGCGAGATCGCCGAGATGTTCGACAAGACCTTTGAAGAGGAGATGGACTTTGTCACCGATTCGCGCGACATGGTCATCGTCCGCGACATCCAGCTGTTCAGCTACTGCGAGCACCACATCGCGCTGATGTACGACATGACGGCGACCGTCGCCTACATTCCGAACGGCAAGGTCATCGGTCTGAGCAAGATCGCCCGCATCGCCGACATGGTGTCCAAGCGTCTGCAGCTGCAGGAGCGCATCGGCACGGATATCGCGGAGATTCTGCAGATGGTCACGGATTCCGAGGACGTCGCTGTGCTCATCGAAGGCTCGCACAGCTGCATGACTGCACGCGGCATTCATGCGACCAACGCAAAAACCACAACCACCACGCTGCGCGGCCGCTTCCGCACGGATCCGGCATTACAGCTGCAGCTCAAGGCATAAGGAGAGAATCATGAGAGCATTGGTATTATCCAGCGGCGGTGTGGACAGCACCACCTGTCTGGGACTTGCAGTTTCCAAATACGGTGCGGAAAACGTCACCGCGCTGGCAATCACCTACGGACAGAAGCACGACAAGGAGGTTCAGGCTGCGCGCGCGGTCGCCGCACACTATGGTGTCGAGCTGATCGAGCTGGATCTCTCCCTGATCTTCCAGTATGACACCACCTGTTCCCTGCTGACCGGCTCGGACACGGAGATTCCGAGGGAATCCTATGCCGACCAACTCAAAAAGACCGACGGCAAGCCGGTTTCCACCTATGTCCCGTTCCGCAACGGTCTGTTCCTGTCCTCTGCGGCGAGCATTGCGCTGTCCAAGGGCTGTGAGGTCATCTACTACGGTGCGCACAGCGACGACGCCGCAGGCAATGCCTATCCGGACTGCAGCGAGGCGTTCAACAAGGCGATGAACGACGCGATTTTCCTCGGCAGCGGCAATCAGCTGCATATCGAGGCGCCGTTTGTCAGGCTGACCAAGGCGGATGTCGTCAAAATCGGACTCGAGCTCGGCGTTCCCTATGAGCTGACCTGGAGCTGCTACGAGGGCGGAGAGACGCCGTGCGGTGTGTGCGGCACCTGCCGCGACCGCGCGGCGGCATTCGCGGCAAACGGCATCGCCGACCCGGCACAGAGAGGAGAATAACCATGCGAAACAGTGAAGAGACCAGCGGCATCACACTGCTCGGCAATCAGCACACCAAATACCGCGACGATTACGCGCCGGAGGTTTTGGAGACCTTCGTCAACAAGCATCCGGAGAACGATTACTTCGTCAAGTTCAACTGTCCGGAGTTCACCAGCCTGTGTCCGATCACCGGACAGCCGGATTTCGCCACCATCACGATCTCCTATGTCCCGGGCGAGCGCATGGTGGAGAGCAAGTCACTCAAGCTGTATCTGTTCAGCTTCCGCAACCACGGCGACTTCCACGAGGACTGCGTCAACATCATCATGAAGGATCTGATCAAGCTGATGGACCCGAAATACATCGAGGTCTGGGGCAAATTCACACCGCGCGGCGGCATCTCCATCGACCCGTACTGCAACTACGGCAGACCGGGAACCAAATGGGAGCAGGTCGCGTGGAACCGCATGGCAAACCACGACCTGTATCCGGAAAAAATCGACAACCGATGACAGAGAAAAGAGGATCATCCGATCGGATGATCCTCTTTTTTTATTCTTCCGATTTGACCATCTCCCAGGTCAGCCTGCCGCTGTAATTCTGTCCAACCCATTCCTCATCCCCGCTGTTCCGCCGTCTCCCGATTCCATGTCTGATAGTGTTCTCTCGACAAAAACCGCTGTACGGTCTGTTCCAATCCGCAGGCAGTGCAGATACTCTCGTCTGTCTCCATCGGCGCGCCGCACGCCATACATGTTTTCATACGCTGTCCTTTCTCACATCGGAACCCATGTCAGGTTTCCGCCGTAGTTTTTGCCGACCCACGGTGAGCCGAAGCACTGCCGGGGGTAAAATATCGTCGCATTCACACCGGAAAATGCCTTTTCCTGAATCGTCCGGATGGTCTCCGGCAGATACACGCGCGCGAGACCGAGACACCAGGCAAATGCCCATGTTTCAACCGCCGTGACACCGCGCGGGATGTGGATTTCCGTCAGACTCTTGCACCGGAAAAACGAGCCTTCCGCGATGCGGGTCAGACCGTCCGGCAGAGAGACCTGTATCAGCCGCTCGCAGTCGGAGAACACATCTTCCTCCATCCGGACAACATGTTGGGGAATGACGATCTTCTCCAGTCTGATGCACTTCCGGAACGCCGCCTCGCCGAGATAGCGCACACTGTCCGGAATGGTCAGCCGCGAAAGGTGGCTGCAATCATAAAACGCCTCTTTTCCGATTCCCAGCAAACCCTCCGGCAGGGTGATCTTCTCCATCGAGGAACACCCGTAAAACGCCCCCTCACCGATACGAAGCACACTGTACGGAATCGTCACCGCGGAAAGCTCGGAACAGAACGAAAACGCATTGTTTCCGATCACCTGTATGCCGTCCTCGACCGCATACGTCTTCTGTCCGTCCTCCAGCACCACGCGGCTCAGCACCTGCTTGTCCTCCAGTGCGAGTGCGTACAGACTGCCCAGCGCGCGGTTGATTGTTCGCAGGTGATCCTCTTTCTTCCGCAGGTCGGACACTTCCTTCTTCAGCATTTCCATCTGCTCAAACGCCTTGAGCAGCGCCTGCTGCAGCATCTCCGTCTGTCCGTGAAGCTCCCTGACCTCTTCCCGCAGGGCATGCGAGTTCGAACGAGATTCATACTGTCTGCGGTACGGTTCGACGGTCTCCGCCATCCAGACCCGGCAGTGCGCACGAGAGAGAAACCGCCGCTCCTCCGCCGGAAATCCACAGGCTGTGCAGTGTGTTTCCCCTTCTCCTATGCCGTTTCCGCAGACGATACATTTTCTCATCCCCGCACCTCCGTTCCGTTTGGTATCATTACAAAAATTATACCAGCAATTGCGGCGAAAGTCTATGTACCGGCACAAAAAGAGAGTCACCCGTCATCCGGGTGACCCTCTCTTCCGTGATGCTTACTTGAGGCTCTGCTCGTATGCCTCGACCATCTTCTTGACCATCTGTCCGCCGATGGAGCCGGCCTGACGCGCGGTCATATCGCCGTTGTATCCTTCCTTCAGATTGACGCCGACTTCCTGTGCGGCCTCCATCTTGAAGCGGTCCATCGCCGCTCTTGCCTCGGGTACGTTCAGTTCGTTCGTGTTCTTACCAGACATATCGTTTCTCTCCTTTTTCGTTCGGTTCGTTTCCTGTGTCTCTATTGTGTGCCGAATTCAAAAAGATATACCGGTATTTTGTCGAACTATTTTCCATTTTTGTCAGTCCGCCGCCGCATCTCCCGCTGTCATCCGGCGCGGGAAAAATCAGGCA
>JALFIV010000119.1 GCA_022775385.1 Clostridiales bacterium | reverse complement strand
ACATAAGAAAAACAGGAAAGGGAGGACACTGCCATGAGCATGAGCCCATCTGCACAGGCATTTGTCGACAAACTGACATCGAAAGGCATTCAGTGCGAACATCAGGATACGGTGGACGGCGGCGATCTGATCTCGGTCTGGTTTTCCGGCTCCGAGCCGAACGTCAACTACGAGATTCTGATTGTACTGGACAAGCAGGAAACCAGCGTGATCATCCGCTGCTACGGCATCTACAAGGTGCCGAAGAACAAGCGCACTCTGGTGCTCAAGACACTCAATCAGCTGAACATGAACTACCGCTGGGTCAAGTTCTATCTGGATGAGGACAGCGAGGTTGCGGCGGGCGCCGATGCGATCATCAATCCGCACACCGCGTCCGATGTAACATATGAGATGGTGATCCGCACACTCAATATCATCGACGACAGCTATGAGAAGATCAAGCAGACTGTAGATTGAGAGAAAAGGCAAAGAGGGGGAGAGACAGGATGTCTCTCCCCCTCTTCTTCTGCAAAAAAACACCTGCGGCGTGATGCCGCAGGTGCTGTTTTGTTTGAACTGAGGAAATTAAGCCTTAGCTTCCTTCTTCTCGTCCTTCTTCTTGTCAATCTTCTTAACACGAGCGAAGCCGCCGGAACGAACTACGTCGACGAATACCGCAAGGATGATGATTGCGCCAAGAACGATGGTCTGCATATCCGAAGAAATGGACAGCAGGTTCATGCCGTTACGTACGAGAGCGATCAGGATAACGCCCATGAAGGTTCCGAGGACGTCGCCCTTGCCGCCGAACATCGAAGTACCGCCGATGATAACGGCTGCGATTGCGTCGTTCTCAAGGAGGTTACCAGCCAGCGGGTATGCGGAGTTGGTACGGCCAACCTGCATGATTGCGCCGAGGCCGCAGAACAGGCCGGAGATGGAGTAAACGATAGTACGTACAAAGTCGGTGTTGATACCGGACAGAGCAGCGGTGTTCAGGTTGCCGCCTACTGCGTAGATGTGACGACCCAGCGTGGTGCGGGTGAGGAAGATTCCGTACAGAACGTAGACGATGATCATGATGACAAAGCCTACCGGGATCTTGTCGGTGATGATGCCGGTGTTGGAAGTGATGGAAGCGGAGCCAGCCCACTTAACAACTGCCGGGAGACCAGCGATCGGGGTAGCACCGGTGATAACCAGACCGACGCCCTTGTAGATGTTCTGCGTACCCAGAGTGGAAATGAACGGATGCGGCAGTTTAGCCTTGGTCAGCAGCAGACCGTTTACGGTACCGAGCAGGATGCCGACGACAACGCCGAGGATCATGCCGAGAACCGGGTTCAGCTCCCACTTTACGCACCAGAATGCCATAAAGATTGCGGACAGAGTCATGATGTAGCCGACGGACAGGTCGATACCTGCGGTCAGGATGGCAGCCATAACGCCCATGGACAGGAAGCCATTGATCAGGGTCTGCTTCATCAGGTTCTGGAAGTTGTCGATGGTCAGGAACTTGTCCGAGACAATGGCCAGGATGATGGCCATGATAACTACGGCCACGAGCGGGCCGGCTTTACCGATAATTTCCTTTACTTTTTTCATTTCAATGTACCTCCCGTTGCGAGTGTCAAGATATCTTCCGAGGTGTAGGTGCCGTCGTTCGGAACTTCGCCGGTCTTCACGCCCTCGTACATGGTCATTACGCGATCAGACATACCCAGGATTTCTTCCATTTCGGAGGAAACCATGATGATGGATGCGCCTTCCTTCAGCAGCTGATCCATGATGGTGTAGATCTCCATCTTTGCACCGACGTCGACGCCCTTGGTCGGCTCGTCAAAGATGTAAACCTTTGCATCAGCCAGCAGCCACTTCATAACGACGATCTTCTGCTGGTTGCCGCCGGAGAAGTCCATCGCGCGCTTCCAGGTCTGGAGCGGACGGAGGTTGGTCTTCTTGCCCATTTCCTCGGATACTTCCTTGCGCTTTGCGTTGCTCAGAAGCAGACCGCTCTTGTAGTTTTTCATGGTTGGAATGGTTGCATTCTCGATAACGTCGTGGATCAGGACAAGACCCTCTTCCTTACGGTTCTCGGTTGCAAGTACGATACCATGATCAATCGCCTGACGGGTGTTTTTAATTGTTACTTCCTTGCCGTCGATGAAGATCTTGCCTTCGATCAGCGGATCAGCACCGAACAGGGCACGAACGGTCTCGGTACGGCCTGCGCCGACCAGTCCGAACATACCAAGAACCTCGCCCTTGCGCAGATTGAACGAAACATCGGCAAATCCGCCGCCGGAGAGGTTTTCACAGCGGAGAACTTCCTCACCGATCACATGATTTCTCGGCGGGAACTTTGCGCTCATTTCACGACCTACCATCAGTCTGATGATGTCGTCCTCAGTAACGTCTGCTACCATCTGCGGTTCACAGACGTTCTGACCGTCTCGAAGAACGGTAACGCGGTCGCCGACCGCCTTGCCTTCGTCGAGCTTATGGGTGATGAACAGAATTGCGACGCCCTCGCTCTTGAGCTTGAGCATCAGCTTCAGCAGATCATCGATCTCGCGGCGAGACAGCGACGAAGTCGGCTCGTCCATGATGATCAGCTTTGCCTTACGGTCGACTGCACGGGCGATCTCTACCAGCTGTCTCTGGCCCATGCCGTACTTGGACATCGGGGCATCCAGCTCGATATCGGTCAGACCGACGTAGTCGAGAGCGGCACGCGCACTCTTTCTTTCCTGTGCCCAGTCGATGAACATACCCTTCTTGATCTCGTTGCCCAGATACATGTTCTCGACAACGCTCAGGATCGGGATATTACTCAGCTCCTGGTAAACGACGGCAATACCCTGCTCATACGCATTGGCAATCGTCTGGTGTTCGACCTTCTGGCCCTCCCACCAAATTTCGCCGCCTTCCGGTTGGTTGATACCGATGATGGTCTTAATCATTGTAGACTTACCTGCGCCATTTTCGCCGAGCAGCAGGTGGATCTCACCGCGCTTGATCGTCAGATCAACGTGGCTGAGTGCTACAACGCCTGGGAACATCTTGGTAATGTCTTTCATTTCCAGCAAGACATCGCTTTTGTTTTCCGGCATCCTTTTCTCCTCCTTCTCATGGGAATCCTTGAAATATAAGGGATACATGATCTGCCCTCTCTCTCTCGTTTTCGGACGGCTGTTCGTGGAACAGAACAGATCCGAAATCCAAAAAGCAAGATCAAATATCTATTATATCGTTATCCAAAAGTACATAGCTGTACGCTTGGACTGCCTATTGATACTATATTACAATTTCACAAAAAAATCAAGAAAATTTTTATCGGTTTTCACAATTTGTTGGGTAAATGCGGATTTCAATTTGGTAACATGATTAATTTTCTGCGTTTTTTACAGTTTATTTGGTCATTTTTTCTTCGGTTTCTTGCGGTTCCCAGCGGGGCGAGAAATCCAGAATTTTTGGATTTGGTAACTTTTTGTTCGGTTTTGAATGCATTATTGTTACAAGTTGGCGCGGATTTGGCACATGATTTATGCAGGCCGGACTGATACAAAATGATGGAATTTTTTGCTTTTTTGTTTTTTCACCGGATGAAAACTCTTGCTCAAATGTCCGGAATATGGTGGATTCTCCATGAATAAGAATCTAATCCAAATAGTATAATTATTTTTTTAATATACTATTTGGATGGGGAATGTTGTATCGGATGGTACAAAAAAACTGCTGTCTCCGAAGAGACAGCAGTAAGAGAACAGACGGATTAACCGCAGTAATCTGTTTACTTGAGGCCGGCGGTGATGATTGCCATCTGGTAAACTTCCTCTGCGTCGCAGCCGCGGGAGAGGTCGTTGATCGGGGCATTCAGACCCTGCAGAATCGGGCCGTATGCAGCGAATCCGCCCAGACGCTGTGCAATCTTGTAGCCGATGTTGCCGGCGTTGATGTCCGGGAAGATGAAGGTGTTTGCCTGACCGGCAACCGGAGAATTCTTTGCCTTGGTCTTTGCGACAACCGGGGAGAACGCAGCGTCGAACTGCAGCTCGCCGTCGACAGCCAGATCCGGAGCAAGTTCCTTGGCAGCAGCAGTGGCGTCGCGCATCATGTCGACGGTCGGACCCTTGCCGGAGCCCATGGTGGAGTAGGACAGCATGGCAACCTTCGGATCAATACCGAAAGCGGCAGCGGTCTTTGCAGTCTCGATGGCAACCTCGGCCAGCTTCTGGGAAGCCTTGAAGGTGACCTCGCCGGTCTTCTTGTCGATGGTATCCTCGTAGGAAATGTTGATCGCGCAGTCGCCCATGGCGTAGCTCTCGTCCTTGCCGTCCGCACCGACGCGGTTCAGAATAAAGCAGGAGCTTACGAGATGTGCGCCCGGCTTGGTCTTGACCAGCTGGAGTGCCGGACGAACGGTATCTGCGGTGGAGTAAGTAGCACCGCCGAGCAGTGCGTCAGCCTTGCCCATCTTGACGAGCATGGTGCCGAAGTAGTTGCCCTTTGCCAGATTTGCGCGGACGGTCTCCATGTCCATCTTGCCCTTGCGCAGGTCGAACATGGTCTGAGCCATCTCGTCCATCTCCGGATAGGTAGCCGGGTCGATGATCTCGGCGCCGGTGATGTCGAAGCCGCCCGCTGCAGCCGCTGCCTTGACCTCGTCGACATTGCCGACCAGAATGACGTCCATCAGCTCATCCTTGAGCAGACGCGCGGTAGCTTCCAGGATGCGGGCATCCGGACCCTCGGTGAATACAATCTTTCTCTTGTCCGCTTTGAGAACAGAAATCAGATTTTCAAACATAACGCGATTCCTCCAAATTCTAAATTACTGCATCACAGCAGGAGGGGCATTGCGCCTCTTCCACAATTTATTATACATCAATTCTGATAAATAGCAAATGTTCTGCATACAAAATTATCAAAAGATGCGCAGAAATTTATCATATGAGCTTATTTGACAGATCGGTCATCCGATGAGCAGGAATGCGAGATAGCTCACGGTGGTCACGAGCGGGCAGAGCAGGGTGGCCGCCTTGCCGCGCAGACGGAGCAGGAGCCAGGTGCTGACCATGGCAACCGCGCCGCAGGCCATCAGAAGCTGTGTGCTCGGGTCGGCGAAGGAGTACAGACCGGTGCCGGTGTACAGAATGTCCGCGACGACAAGGATCAGGAAATTGAAGATGTTGCTGCCGACAATGTTGCCGACCGCGATGTCAAAGTTGCCGAGGCGGAACAGGGCAATGGTACTTGCAAGCTCGGGAAGACTGGTTGCGACGCCGAGCAGCAGGGCACCGGCGAATCCCTGTGCCAGACCGAGCCGGTCGGAGATCATATCGGTGGCGTAGGTGATCAGAATACTGGTGACCACGATGCCGATGCTGACAAAGATAAAGCGGATGACGACCTGACGGAGCGTGAGCGGAGAGTTTTCCTCCTCATCCTCCTCACCGTCTTCGCCCGAAAGAAACCGGACGGACAGGATATAGCACAGCAGAATAATGACGGATGTGATGCTGACGGTCAGCAGATCAAAGCGCAGAATTCCGAAAAAGTTCAGTGCGAGTGCAAGATAGCACAGCAGGACGAACGAGAGTATGATCGTGTGGTTTTTGGAGATGGATGCGCTGAGGAATCTGCGGAAAAAGATCAGTGTGATAACGGACAGCGCTGCGACATTGAACAGGTCGCTGCCTAGAATGTTGCCGATGCACAGAGACGGAGCGTCGAGGAACACTGTGGATGAGATGCTGGTGAACAGCTCGGGCAGGCTGGTGACGGCGGACAGCAGGATGCCGCCGATGAACGCGCCGGACAGGCTGGTTTTCTTGTCAAGCAGGTCGACATAGTCGGACGCCTTGACGGACAGCAGGGTGACGGTGACTGCAAGAAGCAGATAAATCAGATAAATCATAAATTCCTCCCTCCTCTGCGGAGCGATAAAAAAAGACTCACAGGCAGGAGCGGAAATCTCCGGCCTATGAGTCTCATTCTTTGAGCGATTGCCAGACAATATACATTGTCGGGTCTGTTGACAATCCCACAGCGTGTGCTGCGAATTACTCCCTCACAGAGGTTATATTCTTGATTATTGAATAGGATAGCACGGCGGACAGCACAGTGTCAACAGACATTTTGCACAGACGGGGAAGTTTTACAGAATAGACGGAAATCGTAGAAGTGTACGAAAGGATTTGCTATACTGTACCTATATAATAAGGCAGTGCCGCGAAAGGTCAGGTGACAACGATGGCGGAGGAACGAATTTTTCACACACAGCACGGAGACATTCATTACTGGGTCAGCCGTGCGCAGGAGGAGCGTCCGTGGCTGGTATTTCTGCCCGGACTGACGGCGGATCATCGGCTGTTTGAGAAGCAGATGCAGTACTTTTCCGAAAACTATTCCTGTCTGACGTGGGATGCACCTGCGCACGCAGCGTCCAGACCATTTTCACTGGTCTTCTCCATGACTGATCTGGTATGCTGGCTGCATGAGATTCTGGAACGCGAGGGTGTCAAACAGCCGGTGCTGGTCGGACAGTCACTCGGCGGATATATCTCTCAGGTGTATCTGGACTGCTATCCGGACGACGCGGTCGGCTTTGTATCCATCGATTCGTGTTCCCTCAGCCGCAAGTACTATACCGGATGGGAGCTTGCACTGCTCAAGCACACCAAGGGAATGTACCTGAGCATACCGTGGAATCTGCTCAAGGTGTGGGGAGCACACGGGACGGCACGGTCGGAATACGGACGCACGGTGATGTACCGGATGCTGGCCGACTATGAGAGACGGGAGTACTGCGAGCTTGCCGACCACGGCTTCCGCATTCTGGCCGAGGCGGTGGAAGCAAAGCCGGCATATCACATACCCTGTCCGGTTCTGCTGCTGTGCGGACAGTACGACGGCGCCGGCTCGGCCAAACGCTACAACCGGGCGTGGACGCGGCAGGATGGATATCCGCTGATCTGGGTGCCGGATGCGGGACACAATTCCAATACGGATGATCCGGAATTTGTCAATCAAAAAATCGAGGAGTTCGTCTGCGGGCTCGGTTGAATACAAGGAGGGAATCCTCATGAAAAAACTGTTCCCATGGCTGTTCACGAGTGCGGACCGGTATCTGCGCGCGAGTGATTGGAAGGATATCGCGCTGATCAAACTGTGCCTGTTTGCCATTGGACTGCTTGCCGGCATGCAGGTGAGAGATTCGGACAAAAAGGTGGTCCGCGCCGGAGCGGCTGCTCTGTTTGTCGTAACCTATATTCCACTCATGTCCAAATACATCGGCGTCCAGCTGGTGGATGCCGAACAGAAAGAATAAAAAACCGACCGTGCCAAATGGTACGGTCGGTTTTTTGTGCAAACGGATTATACGTCGGTCTTCCACAGGCCGTGGAGGTTGCAATATGCAAAAACTGCGACAGCCTTGTCATCGCCCAGCCAGAACTTGACCTCCGGCGCAGCGCCAGCCTTGAGTCCCTTGCGCTGACCGCCGTTTTCGGTCTGCACATAGACCCACTCGATCAGGTGCTCTTCGGTCATCGGATGGGCTGCAGAACCAACCTTAACGGTGACAACGCCGTCTGCGATCGAAACAACCGGTACGTGCTTCTCGCCGCTTGCGTCGACGGAATTTGCCTCGAGTGCCTCCATTTTCTGACCACAACACATCATCGGAACGCCGGATTCATGGATCGCACCGACAAGATTGCCGCAGCGGCGGCATACATAAAACTTGCTCATACGATTCTTTCTTCCTTCCTTTTAATAGTTTTCCTGACGGACTTCAAAGAAGCTCTGCGGATGATTGCATACCGGGCAGGTTTCCGGCGCCTTGGTGCCGACAACCAGATGACCACAGTTACGGCACTCCCACATGGTGACGCCGCTCTTTTCAAAGACTGTCTTGGTCTCTACATTGTGCAGCAGCGCGCGATAGCGCTCCTCATGCGACTTCTCAATAGCAGCAACGCCGCGGAACTGCTCCGCCAGATCGTGGAAGCCCTCTTCGTCAGCCTCACGAGCCATGCGGTCATACATATCGGTCCACTCTGCGTTCTCACCTTCTGCGGCGTGCAGAAGATTCTCTGCCGTGTCGCCCATCTCGCCGAGTGCTTTAAACCAGAGCTTTGCGTGCTCCTTCTCGTTTTCGGCGGTCTTGAGGAATAGGGCAGCGATCTGCTCGTATCCTGCCTTCTTTGCAACGCTTGCAAAATAGGTGTACTTATTGCGTGCCTGGGACTCACCTGCAAAGGCTTCCCACAGGTTTTTCTCGGTTTTCGTACCTGCGTACGGATTGTTAGCCATAAAAAATCCTCCTTACTAGTGCCGCCTGCTGTGCGGCGGCCCGTGAAATGGAACCGCGGTTCGGTGGGACGGCGGTTGACGTCGGATTGGCATCCTTTGTTTGGATAACAATCCACCCACACTTTCATTATAAACATTTTGTGGAAGGTGTCAATCAAAAGTTGCCGCAGAAACAGGCGGATTGTGGGAAATGTCATAGAAAAAGACTTGACAAGTGACCGATCGGTTACTATTCGGTAGTTACCGAAAGGTTACTGAAACGGAGTGGGGAGGAGTGCCATGGAAAAGACTACGAAAGAGCGCATTCTGGAGGAAGCAGTCCGTCTGTTTTCCCGGCGTGGATATATGGGGACCTCGATGAGTGACATTGCCGGACAGCTCGGCATCACCAAAGCGGCGCTGTATAAGCACTATACGGGAAAACAGGAGATTCTGGACTGCATTATTCAGCGGATTGACGTGATGGAGCTGGCGCGCATGCGGCAGTATGCGATGCCGGAGGGATGCGGTGAACAGCTTGCGGCGGGATACCGGGAGCTTCCGCTGGAGCACATCCAGCAGTTTGCCGCGGCGCGAGATGGATTGGATCGAACCATTCAATGCGCAATTGACGGAAGCTGTGATCCGGGACTGTTCCCGCTCATGAGTATTCCGACCGCGGCGGGTTGTATCGGTGCGGCAGTTATCGTACTTGCGGCGCTTGTGTCACGCAGTCAGCACGTTCGGGAGATCTGCTTTGCGGTCATGTCCGGCGGTATGGCATTCAAAATCACCGTGATCGAACTCTCCCGTCTGATCATAGGAGGATAATTCCGAACAAGAGAAAACGAAGACCCTCTGACCGGATAACCGGCCGGCGGGTCTTTTGATATGGAGAATTCTGCATAGGAAAGACAGCGGAAAACAGCGCGTTTTTTTGCTGGAAAGAGTGGGCAGATGGGTGAAAAGACACAGAAAACGAAATACGTGTAGAAAATGCAGAAAAAGTCTTAATTTGGAATGAAAGAATACTCAAGAGGTGAAAAAGATGGAATAAAATAGAAGAAAAGAACAAGCGAGCAACAATGAGAAATGACGCTGCATCTCACTTTTTCTGGGATTTTCAAAGGGATAGGGAAAAATCCCATTTAGATAATCTTGTTATCCGCATGAAGCTTCTTTACAATGGAAATAGAAGGAGTCGCCGCGGCGAGAATGGAGAGATCAGTGATGCAGAAATACGCGTACATCCGGGTATCGACGAAGGAACAGCATGTGGACAGACAGCTGGAGGCAATCAAGGAACAGGAGATACCGAAGAAAAACATATACTGCGACTATCAGTCCGGAAAGGATTTTGAGCGGCCGGCGTACCGAAAACTGCTCAGAAAACTCAAACAGGGCGATCTGCTTGTGATCAAGAGCATTGACCGTTTGGGGAGAAATTATAACGAAATTCTGGATCAATGGCAGATTTTGACCAAGAAAATGGGCGTAAATATTCAGGTTCTGGATATGCCGCTGCTGGATACCGGAACGGACAGAGAGAACCTGACTGGTACGCTGATTGCGGATTTGGTTCTGCAGATTCTGGCCTATGTCGCGCAGACTGAGCGTGATTTTATTCGCCAGCGGCAGGCGGAAGGGATTGCGGCGGCACGTGCGCGAGGAGTCCGGTTCGGCAGAGAAGAGATCCCCGTTTCGGATGAATTCGAGGTGTGTTATCAGCAGTGGAAAGAAGGATCAATGAGCTTGGAGGAAGGCGCGAAAAAGACGGGTGTGAGCCGCTCGACGTTCTATCGGAGATGTAAGAAAAAAGAAGAAAAATGTAAAAATAAGTGTTTCTAGTTGTAGACTTTACGAAACAGGGGCGATAGTGGAGAAAAGATGACAATAGTATAGAAAATCCATAATTATTCACATTATGAAATGATTAAAGAAATTGTACCACACTTTTGCCATTAAGTCTACTTTATGAAACGGAATAAATCCGTGCGGTAAACGGTGCATTTTATCCGCAAAAATGTGCTGTCTGTCGGCGGAAAATCCCAAAAACTCAGCAAAAAGATATACTTGTACTATCAGGAGAATGACAATAAGAGGAAGAAAAACATGAAAAATGCTGAATCAAATGATACGGAAATCCGACTGCTTTCGGGCTTCCCATTTTCCAAATCCAGGATCGCAGCAGGAAATCTTTCCCCTTTCGAACAGAAAAGCAGGGAGGATCTCAGATTGTTGATGCACACAGTCGAGAACAAGTATCCCGGCGTATCCTTTATTTGGCATTCCTTTGCGCCGCGGTTTGGTATTCAGTCGAGTGCGGAACTGATTTTCGGTGTGCAGGGACAGACGGGACGCTATACGGCGAGGGTGGAAGCCGAACGGATGGAGGACGGCACCGAGCTCCGTCGTGTGGTGGACAATTATTACGGAGCCCGGATCTCGGCGGAGCTGGAGAAACGGGTGCGTGCGGTCACGGGAGCCGCTGCTGTGCAGGCGCGGATCACATCGCTGCGCGGTATCGAGTTTGACGGCACGATCACCCTGCAGGAGCTGCTCACGAGCGGCAGGCTGCCCGAATCGGTGATTGTTTTGACAGCGTCGCCGGAACAGATGAAAAAAACGCTTCCGGATGAATGGAGGACACAGCTGACGTCCGCCGGCATCCCGGGCTTTTATCAGATTTATATCAATTGTAAAACAGCATCTCCTGATCAAATGTATTGCGGAAGCTTTCGGGTTCCCGCGCCTGAGAGCAGGAGGATGGGATGAAACAGCTGACAACACAGGAACTTCTCCTGCTGAACAATTTAATGTATATGACAAACAGCGGCGGAATGCTGGACATCGCATCCTATAAGCCGGGCATTACCGTGGGGGAGATTGCAGAGCGGACGCTGAATGCCGGTCTGAAGGCCGGGAAGGATTACGGCAGTTATATAACGGGGGAAGACTGGACCCAAATGCTCAACGCGATAATGAACGATCCGCAGCTGAGAGAGGTACAGCTTATCGCGAATCATTCGGACACGGGACCGGGCAGCGGAGGCGGATCCAGCGCCCTGTTTGCGGATCCCGCGACCGGAGAGGCTGTCGTGGTATTCCGAGGGACGGCAGACGGCGAGTGGCGAGACAATTTCCTGGGCGGAGCGGCTACCGGCGCGCCGGATGGTGTTTCGACCGCACAGCAGCAGAATGCGCTGGACTGGTATCAGAGTCTGGATCTGGATGCCTATTCCTCTGTGACGGTAACCGGACACTCCAAAGGCGGAAACAAGGCGAAGTACATCACAGTACTGGACGATTCGGTGACCCGATGTGTATCCTTTGACGGACAGGGATTTTCCGATGAATTCATCCGGACATATGCCTCGCAGATCCGTCAGAATCAGGGGAAGATCTCCAACAACAACGTCGACTATGACTATGTCAATCTTCTGCTCAACGACATCGGTTCGGAGACGTTTTATCAGGGGCAGAATTACGGTACAGGAGGTTTTCTGGAAAACCACTGTCCGAATACCTTCTTCGGAGTTGACGAAGCAGGAAATCTTATCATGACAGAAACCGAGCGGCCGGAGGAGATGGCGGCACTGGACCACTATCTCAATACGATGCTCCGCAGTATGCCGGAATCACAGCGGCAGGATACGCTGGAGATAATCGGAAATCTTATGCAAGAAGGATTCAGCGAAGACGGCAACTGGCCCTCCGCATTCAGCAATCTTGCGACATGGAGGAATGCGGACGAGATTTACTCCGTACTGGCTTTTACCATCGCCTATGAATATGTCAATCCGAAGTTTCCCGATCAGATCCGTTCTGTATTGAACCGATTCGGCATGGAAGACGCCGGAAATGTCGTCAACTGGGGAACAATTCTGCTGAATCTGGGGATTACCGTCAGAATACCGTCGGCCTTTGGGGGAGCGATGATGATCATGCATCTGCTGCCGGACGAACTTCGCGAAAAAGTGGAACAGTGGATTCCGATTCTCAATACAGACAGCGTGTTTTCTTTCACCGGACAGGATCTTCGGATCAACAGCGGAATCACAGGCCTCGCGCGGTTTTCGGTTTCGGATACCGCGCTGATGCAGGCGGCCGAACAGCTGAACAGCTCGGCGTCGGCAATCCGGGCGATCAGCGAGGAATTGAGCGGAATATCGGCTCAGTTTACGGGCATGCTGGAACTGCTTCTCCGCGCGTCGGTTTCGCTCCGCGCCAACAGTCTCGCGACGAGGAGTACGCGGTGCGCCGCATTGGCGGACAATCTGAACGAGATCGCATTCTGTTATGCCCGTACGGAACAAAGCGTGATGGGGCAGTTCGAATGAAACGACAGCAGCTCTGCCGCCTGACAGCGGCATTGACCATACTCCTGCTGACCGGATGTGTGCCGCAGACGGGACACACGGCGGCGCTTTCGGCGGAGGAGCAGGCGGTATTGACCGCGCTGTATGACTACGACGAGGAGCGGATTGTCCGGGGACAGCTGACCGAGTCGGAAAAAGCTTCGCTGGAGGTATACCGGATTTTTTCGGAATACATGAACCGCAAACATTCCGGAACGGAATGGCATCTTGTCTGGATTGGTATCCGGTCGTCTGTCTCGCCGACCGGAGAACCGTATGACACCGTGATCTTCTGGACGGAGAGTCCGGAGCAGAGCGAAACGGTGAAAATCGACAGGGAAGGCTCGGGCGTGATTTGGGACAGCCTGAGCGATGCGCAAATTCCGGCGGGCAGTCAATAAGAAGTACATAGGCGGGACGCCTTGTATGATACCGCGAATGCGGAATAAAAAAACGGAGGGTGAATTTGAAATGAAACCTGCAAAAAAACTTTGGAAGCGCTTGTGCGCTGCAGGATTGGCGATGCTGCTTATTGCGGTAATGACAGTATCGGCATTTGCGGCAAATGAAGCGGTCAATGATGTATCGGACAGTGTTGTCCGCGTGGAGCTTCGTTATGTCAAGCAGAACACCTCGGTACCGATCAGTATCGGCACCGGAATTGTCATCGATCAGGAATATGTTGTGACCTGTAATCATGTCGTAGCGATTACCGACAGCGCAGACCGTGCGCTGATGGCGGAGACCTTCGGCAGTGACTGGGAGAAGTACCTGGTCTACGGCGTATACAGCGGCGCAGGCGGACAGTTTATGCAGGCATCCATGGTTTCCGATGCCAGTGATCCGGATGTCGATTATGCAACGCTGAAGATGAAGACCAAGCTGGCGGCAAAGACTCCGGTCAAGCTGGGTACATCCAAGATGGTTGACGAGACCGACCATGTTTTCCTGCTGGGCTATCCTTACCAGAGCTATGAGCTGGAAGAACTGTTCACCGATGGATATAAAAAGGTCAATATGGATACCCGCGAAGGCACCATCAACAAGATGAATGCAAAGCCGAACGGCTATCCGACCAAGATGATTAAGACCAATGTCAAGCTGCTCGAGGGCGACTCCGGCGGCGCGATGGTCAACGAAGACGGTGTTGTTGTTGGTATGAATGTAGCAGGCAATGATACCGCAGCGTACTCCCTTAAGATTGAGAATGTCACCGCAGGTCTGGATCAGGCAGGCATCCCGTATCAGAGCGCAAACGCGGAGCCCGAGCCGACTCCTGAGCCCGATCCCGAGCCGGAACCGGAAATTGAGGTCGACACGACCGGACTGCTCGCGGCAATCGAAAGCGCGGAATCAGCGCTGAACGAGAATCTGACCGACGAGTCCAGAACGGAAATTCAGGAAAAGAAGATCGCGGCAGAATCGGCAGCAGATTCCGACGATCAGAGCGAAATCGATTCTGCGGCAAGTGCCCTGCAGGATGCGGTTGCCAATAAGGAAGTCAAGAAGAACATGATGCCGATCATCATCGGTCTGGTTGCAGCGGCAGTTGTCATCGTCATCATTATTATTGTCATTGTTGCCACCCGCAAGCCCTCCAAGGAAGAGAGCTACACCGATGTTGTCGGCGGCGGCTCCAAGACGGCACAGACCGGCGCCTCGACGGCAAACAGCGGCTTTGCAAACACGGGATTTGACAACTCGGCACCGCAGCCGGCACCGAACTACGCAGCTTCGGGTGCAGTGAGCGGAGCCAATGAGACCGGTGTCCTCGGCGCAGGCGGCGCGGCGACCGGCATTCTGAATTCCGGCTCGGCTCCGACCGGCGTTCTGAGCAGCAAGCCGTACGGACAGCTCACCCGCAAGAAGGACGGAAGCACCGTAAAGGTTGCGGCAAATCCGTTTGTCATCGGCAAGGAGAGACTCAAGGTTACCTACTGCATCGACAACAACATCATGGTAAGCCGCAGACATGCGCAGATTACCAGCACCGGCGCAGGAGCTACGCTGACTGACCTGAACTCCAAGAACGGTACGTTCGTCAACGGTCTGAAGTGCGAGCCGAACGCACCGATGGCACTCAAGAGCGGAGACATCATCACGCTTGCGGATGAGGAGTTTACGTTCACCAGTCTGTAAACAGCGACAGAAAAAGAACCAATCAAGGGTGAATCACCGGGCAGCAGCAGACCGTTCGGTCTGCTGCTGCCACGCGGTGAGACAGGAGGAATTATGAAATACTGCTCCGCATTTTATACCGATATCGGAATTAAAAAGAGTACCAATGAAGATTCAATGCTGCTTCAGCATGCCGCGACGGAATACGGTGAAGTGGTTTTCGCAGTAGTCTGTGACGGCATGGGAGGATTGGATAAAGGAGAGCTGGCGAGTGCGGAACTCATCCGGGCGTTTGATTCCTGGTTCCGCACGGAGCTTCCGCCCATGATTGCAGAGAAAACGGTCGAATTCAAACTGCGGGACAGCTGGATCGATCTGGTAACTCATATGGATGATAAAATTTCGCGATACGGCGCACGCAATGGATTCAGTCTGGGAACCACTGTGGTGTGTCTTCTTCTGCTGCAGGGACGGTATTATGTCATGAACATCGGCGATTCCCGGTGCTATCTGCTGCGTGATCAGATCTATCAGGTCACCAAGGATCACACTGTGGTACAGCTGGAGGTCGACAACGGCCTTCTCACTCCAGAGCAGGCGCTGGTCGATCCCAGACGAAACATGCTCCTGCAGTGCGTGGGTGCCAGCGATTATGTCCGTCCGGATTTCTTCTGCGGAGAGATACAGAAAAACGATGTCTATCTGCTCTGCTGTGATGGATTCCGTCATGTGGTTGCTCCCGCGGAGATCTATGAGGAGCTGAATGTGCGGAATATTCCGAATGATCAGGCGATTGTCAACCGGCTGCGCGGACTGACGGAGGTCATCAAAGCGCGCGGAGAGACGGACAATATCTCCGCACTCGCGGTCTGTGCCAGATAAGGAGCGGAATCCATGATAAATCAACAGGGAAAAAGACAGAATTGGGGGGATAG
This sequence comes from Clostridiales bacterium, assembly GCA_022775385.1. Taxonomy (GTDB): domain Bacteria; phylum Bacillota; class Clostridia; order Oscillospirales; family Butyricicoccaceae; genus Butyricicoccus_A. Next base: position 13,566 of record JALFIV010000119.1, on the reverse strand, counting down.
GATCCATGCTTGAAATAGGCTCTCTCGTAGACGGAAAGTATAAGGTACTGAGTGAAATCGGCCACGGCGGCATGAGTGTGGTTTATCTGGCACTCAACGAACGGGCAAATAAGACCTGGGCCATCAAAGAAGTACGAAAGAACGGCGCAACCAATTATGATGTGGTCAAACAGGGATTGATTGCGGAGACCAATATTCTGAAACAGCTGAATCATCCGCGGCTGCCAAGCATTATCGATGTCATTGACGACGGGGATTCCTTCCTCATCGTCATGGACTATGTCGAGGGTTCCAGTCTGGAGAAAAAGCTGAGCCGCGGTCCGCAGCCGTGGAAGGATGTCGTGGAGTGGAGCAAACAGCTGTGCGATGTGCTGGCATATCTGCACTCCCGTCCGAAACCGATTATTTACCGGGATATGAAGCCGTCCAATGTCATGCTCAAACCCAACGGCGACGTCGTCCTGCTGGATTTCGGCACCGCGCGCGAGTATAAATCTCAGCGGGCAGGCGACGATACAACCTGTCTGGGAACGAGGGGATATGCGGCGCCGGAGCAGTACGGCGGCATGGGACAGACCGATGCACGGACAGATATCTACTGTCTGGGTGCAACCATGTACCATCTGGTCACCGGACAGGATCCGGCTCTCCCGCCGTATGAGATCAAACCGATCCGGCAGATTGACCCCAAACTCCCGAAGGGACTGGAACAGATCATACTCAAGTGTACCCGGCAGGATCCGCAGGAACGCTATCAGAGCTGTGCGGAGTTGATGTACGATCTGGAGCATATCGAACAGATTACCGGCGATTATATCAGAAAGCAAAAGGCAAAGCTGCATCGGTGGATCGGCTGTGCGGCGCTGACGGTGGGATTTCTGGTACTGGGAATCGGTCTGCATTTTGCATCCACCAGAACAATCACCAATTCCTATAACAAGTATCTGCGTCAGGCGGCGGCCAGCGTCTCCAGTGCGGCCAACGAGATGAGCGAAGGCTCCGGCGGATATATCTCCGTACAGGGAAATCTGAAGAAGGCAATCGAAACGAATCCCTCCGACGAGCGGGCGTGGATCTACCTGACGCGGCTCTATCGGTCGGACCGGCAGATCACGCATACGGAAAACAGTGAGATTACCAAGCTGATGCATCAGTATCAGAAAAACTTTGAGCGGAACAATTCCGGATATGCACAGTTCTGTATGGAATGGGGACGCGATCTGTTCTTCCTGTATAAGAACGGCGAGGCAGAAGACGGTGCCATGGGAAGCGGCGATCCGACGCTGGCAAAGACCTATCTGCAGCGCGTTGTCGGCGAGAATCCGGATGAAAAGACCATGGAAAAGCAAAAAAAGCTTCTGGAGAATTCGCATCCCGACAGCGGCAGTTTTGTAGCGAGCTATAAGATCAACGAGGTATCAGAGGAAGAAGCGCAGGCGCAGTACACGATGGCGACCCATATGCTTCAGATTTCCAACAGCTGGGATGCACTCGGAAAGAGCAGTGTGGTCGGCGGTGAAAACTACAACTATACCCAACTGGTTGCCGACATTAAGAGTCTGCTGGATGATGAGGCGAATCTCAGAGGTGCGGCAAACTCGGACTCCAACATTGACGGTGCCTATACGCAGTGCATGCTGTACGAATACGCGCTCCGCATTCTCGGCACACAAATGGGCGATATGAACAGCGAAGGCGTGACGTATGACCAGCTGTATCAGATGGTATCGTCCATCGAAACAAATACAAAGTCTATTCAGACATCCTCGGAAGAAGTTCGAGGCTTGGTTGAAAACATCACAAACGAGTTGGAAAGCGTAAAGAGCAAACTCGAGACCATCAGGGATAACGGATAAGGAGGGATGCAGCTGTGTTTGGAATGGAAACGGCGGAAGTGCTGAGAGATGCGTCATATATCAGCTTCGGACTGGCGGCATTGTTCTTTATTCTGACGATCCTGCTGTTCTTCCGGTATAAAATCCGCAGTTTGATTTATGAGCTCAGCGGAAAGGCAAGACAGGCGTCGACGGAAAAGATGAAGGCAGATTACGCATTCAGCGGAACGCTCCGTCAGACCGCGGTGCCGTCGGGTGAAGTGCGTCAGCAGCAGATGCAGGGACTGTTCAATACCGACCAGCTGGTTACGGCACAGCCGGAGGCGGATGCGGCATCGGCAGAAACCGGCGTGATGCGCCCGAAGGCAAAGCCCGGATCATCCGGAAGAATCGGAAGAAAGCCGAAACAGACATTTTCGATAACCAAAAGCATGATCGAAATCCACACGGATGAATCGATTTCGTAATATACATGCACAAATAATATAGGAGGACAGAAAATGAAACACAAATCACAATTGTGGAAGAATTTGCGGCTGCCGCTCAAACGGACAGCAGCGATGATGCTGGCATTGGCAATCGTTTTCACTTCGATGTCGGTTATCATCCCTTCCGCATGGGCAGATGAAGAAGCACCGGCTGCAGCTGAGTCAGCACCGGCGCCTGCACCGGAACCGACACCGGAACCGGAACCAGCGCCTGCGCCGGAACCGACACCTGCACCGGAACCGGCGCCCGCACCGGAGACATCCAATTCCGACACGGTGAAGGATGAGGGAACAGAGGACACAACACCGGATGAAACGCCGGAGGAGAACAAAACCTGTGAGATCACGGTCACGGTCAAGGATGGAACCGGCAGCGCGGTGAGCGGCGCGACGGTCAACGGGAAGACCACCGACGGAGATGGCAAGGCAACGCTGAAGGTTTCCAAGACGGGGTCTTACCCGCTGAAGGCAAGCAAGAGCGGTTATTATGACGGCTCCGAGACCATCGACGCCAGCGGCGATACCGCCACCGGCACCGTAGTCATGGACAAAAAAGTCGAGTACTACGGCAAGGTCAAGCTGCAGAATGCAGAGGGCGATCCGATCAATGCAGATGCAGGCGATTACAAAGTGAAGTACACCTACAAGGGCAATACATCGACGGTACCGGACAGCGACAAGAGCGGAAGTGTCTATCACTTTACGATGCGTCAGAACAAATCATACACGCTGAAAGTCGAGGCTGCCAACAGCAAGAAGTATAAGGATGCAGACGCAAAGACCATCGACATCAGCGCAGACATGAAGCCGGATACTGCGGCGGAGACCGTGCTCAAGCTGCAGACCTATTCTGTCTCGGTGGGAGATCATGTATCCATCGTCGAGGGCAAGAAGGACAGCTATCATTATGGCGACAAGCTGACTGTCAAGTTTGACGAGCGCGAAGGCTATCAGCTGACGGGCGTCTCCGGCGGAGATTTCAGCAAAGTCAAGGACAACAAGCTGGAGATCACCGTTGAGGGCGATACCAAGGTGGAAGCGACCTATACCAAGCTGTATCAGGTATCGGTCACCTGCGGCGAAAACGGCGGAGTCAAGATCAACGACAAGTCGATTGCAACCGGCGGAACCGTTGAGGTTCTGGACGGCGACAAGCCGAGCTACGAAGTCAAGGCAGACAACGGCTACTACATCTATAGCCTGAAGGTCGGCGGCGAGACCGTTGTGGAAGCGGATGAGAGCAAGACACACGGTGCATCGTCCAAGAGCGGCACGTTCTCTGCCATTTCCGGAGACACGACCATCGAGGCGGCATTTGCAGAGACCAAGTATGAGGTCACGGTCAGCGTCGGAAACGAAGTTGAGGATTCCGGCATCGTCCTGACAGACAGCAAGAATGCAGACAATGCCATCCAAGCCGGATCCGGCAAGACCATCACGGTGGACAAGTCCTATTTGGGCGAGTCCGGATATGCAATTAACCTGAAGGTCAGTGCGCTTGAGGGATATGCGGTCAATTATGGCGACGAACAGTATGTAAATGGCGATACACTGACAATCAAGGTAACAGAAGATACTTCTGTTGCGCTGTCGATTCAGGAGCGCAATTACTCGGTAAAATACCATAATCCGTTTGCAGCCAATCGCACATTCAGCTACACGATTGGAACTTCTTCGTTCACTCCGAAGAGTAATTCGGGTGCAAGTGAAGAAAAGGGCTTTGAACTGAAGGGTTGGTCTTCTCAGATCAACGGAGAAGTTGAAGTCACCGATGGCGCGTCTCTGAAGGCATGGCTGGCAGAGCAGAACGATGTACAGGAATCGTATGATCTGTATGCGGTTTATGAACTGACGGATGAATATACTCTGAGCATCAATGGCGTCGATGTCAGCGAGAAGGCTGTCACGCTGGAGGGATGGAACAGCGAAGATGTTTCGCTGACCGCTACCAGCAAGCAGACCGGAACAGTAACTGCTGATCCGGCTGAGATTTCCGCACCGGCGGAAACGGCCGGCAAAAAAACAATCAAGACCAATATCACCGTCACCAAGAAAAATGGCGATGATACCTATGAATGGAATTACGGTGAGGTTTCCGTAACCGCACAGTTTGACACGGAGGTGCCGGTACTGACGGTCACCAAGGGCGAAGACGAGTCCTACTCTGCCGAGGCGGATGACGGCGAAGGTAGCGGCGTAGAGGTAAAGAAAGTCTCCTATGCAGTTCTCGATGATCTGTCTAAGAAAACTGACGCATCAGAGTGGGAGCAAGGAACCTCCTATGCGATGACGGAAAAGGATGCGGGCGAGACGCTTCTGTTCCGCGCACAGGATAATGCCGGCAACGTCGGCTATGCCATCGCTGTTCTGGGAGACGAAGCACTCAAGGAGAAAGACGCTCCTGAGGTTATCATCACGCCGGAGGGTACAAGCTACACCAACGAGAACGAGATGACGTACACGATTACCGCGTCCGATGCACATCTTGCTATGGACAAGTCGTACGAGATCGCGGTAGAGGGTGCATCCATTCAGGAAGGCAGCAAAAAGGTCTCCGGCAGAACGGACGGCTATTTCACCAAGTATGAGGCGACGTATGTTGTCGATACCTCGGAGAACGGAGAGACGGAGGTCTCGGCTGTCGCAGAGGACATCATCGGCAACGCATCGGAGAAAACGACCGCAACGGTGGTTGCAGATCACGACGCGCCGAAGGTTACGTATTCCTACAAGAACAAAGATGGATCCGGAGAGCTTACCGATGCACTCCGCACCAATAAGGACACGACCATCACGGTTACCGTGGAGGATGAAAATCTGAATCCGGATTCGATTACGGTTACCGGTGCGGATGTCATTTACGACAAGAAGAGCACCAAAACCAAGTGGGTCGGTACGGTTACGCTGAGCGAAGAGGATTCGTATAATCTGAACGTAACCGCGTCGGACAAGGCAGGCAACACGAGCACCAAGGATGCTGAGGTTGTCATCGCCAAAACAAAGCCGACGGTAAAGGTTACCTACAGCTATACGGATGCCGACGGCGAGAAATCCGGAAAGACCTGCCCGTCCACCAAAACGATCTACTCCAGCGGAACGATCACCGCTTCCATCACGGTTGAGGCAAGCGGCGAAAGTATGCTGGAAACGGTAACCGTGAATGGCACGGATAACGACGATGGTGTTGTATGGACAAAGAGTGAAGACAATTCCAAGTGGACGACGAATGTGGTTCTGGGCAGCGGTGTAGAAGACAGTAAGTCCTATACGCTGAAAGTCTCCGCCGAAGATGACGCAGGCAACGATGCGTCCTATACGTCCGGTACGCTGGTCGTTGAGAAGATCAAGCCGGAAGTTTCGGATAATGTTTCTGAAGTAACAACAGAACAGTCCGAAAAGCTCTGGCTGCGGATGAATCAGGCTGTTACCTTTACCGCGAAAGATGATGATTCCGGTATGAAGAGCATTCAGGTGAAGCTGAACGGAACGAAACTGAAGAGCGGAGAATCAGAGCGGACAATCCAGTATGACAATGCGGCTTGGGTAACCGGAGAAAACACCATTACGGTGACCGCGACGGATAAAGCCGGCAACGTCAGCGACGAAAAATCCTACAAAATTTACAAGGATGTCGAGGCGCCGGACATTGAACAGATCTCGCTCCAAAAGCCTTCACCTTCAGAAAATGGACCGATCTATCAGATATTCTTTGGACACTTCTTTAATAAAAGTGCAAGAATTGTCATTGATGTGAAGGATCTTCCGACAGAAGCCAATTCCGGCGTTCAGGAAGTTACTGTTGATCTGAATGGTTCATACAAGACGAAGAATGGTAGAAAAGAGACAATATCTAAAACATGCAAGGCGAGTCTGGATGATAAGGGTCAGTATTACATTAAACTGCCGGAGGATCTGTCGGAGGAAAACCTCGCGTACATGAACGTAAAGGTTACGGTCACGGCGAAGGACAATGTAGGTAATACAGTATCCCAGAAAAATGTCAAGTTCGATCGAAACACGAATGTTCTGTATGAGTCGAGTGCACCGGAGATTACACTTTCGTACGGTGAAGAGGATGTCTTTGAATCCGGAAGAGAACCCAACATCGAGCGCTGGATCAAGCAGGGTGGACAGCTGACCATTACTGCAAAGGACGTCAAGCTGGGAATGTATGAATCCGGACTGGCTTCCATGAAGGTCAGCGTAGGCGATGACACCATTGCTGAATGGACTGGAAGTGCATCTTCGCATTCTGTGACGATAGATGATACCAAATTGCAGAGCGGCGCCAACAAAATCACCGTGTCTGCAAAGGACAACGCCGGCAATGAGACCACCACCACAGAGGAGAACTTTACGATCTATCGGGACAATAAAGTTCCGACGGTCACGGGTCTGACGCTTAGCGGTACCGGTACCAATCAGTCGTATGGTAGCTTCTACAGTTCCGATGTAAAGGCGAAAGTTACTGTTCAGGATGGATCTAAGGATGCACCGTACTCTTCTGGTATTGCATCTGTCGTTGTAAATTACGACGGTAAGAATGCAGTCGAAAAGAGCAAAATTTCTGCTGATGCTTCCACAAATGGAATAGCTGAAGCAAGCGGCGATTATACCATTGAGTATAAGGATAACACCTCTGATCCGCTGAGCATCACGGTAACGGACAATGCCGGAAATTCTGCGACCTACAGCGGCGAAGCTCTGAATGAACTTATGGGTGGAAAGAACCTGCTGATGTTCGAGAAGACAGCGCCGAAATCCGACCTTACATTTGCAGAGCGCGATAACGGCTACAGCAAGTGCTCGGACGGAAAACAGTGGTACAGCAATTATGACATCCAGGTTGAAGCAACCGTGACCGATCCGAAGTCAGTTGATGGCAACGAGGTGAAGGTATCCGGACTGAATGAAGTCAAGTTTACGCTGAATGGAAAAGATATTTCGCCCGAGCTGACCCAAAAGGCAAACTGGGCTGGTAATCTGACGAAGGAAGCAAACTATAGCTTCAATCTGAAAGATTATGCGGATAAGATGAGTTCCGGCGAAAACACGATCCAGATTACGGCGAAGGACAATGCGAAGAATGAACGTTCGTCCGAATACAAGTTCTACGTCGATGATATGAATCCGGTAATCTCTGAGATTTCGTTTGCAAAGAATGTAGGAGATAAGGACGACGAGAAGAAAAACCTTAATGATGACGGATATTCCGCCAATATCAAAAACTTCGCAACGCAGGATGAGGAAACTGTAAACAAGCAGGGTGAGTTTGCGTACTTCTTTAATCAGACAACGAAGGCGACGGTTACCGTTGACGATACGGTTGGAGAAAAACCGGCAAGCTCCGGTGTAAAGCAGGTAACGCTCCGAGCAGTTGCCGCGAAGGATTCTCCGGTAAGTGCCGATAAGGTCAGCAAGACGGTCCGGATTAACACCGATTGCAGTCTGAAAAAGAAGACAGAAGAAGCTGAGTTCACTATTCCGGCGAACTTCAAGGGCTGGATTTATGTCTATGCCGAGGACAATGTCGGATTTACTTCTACGGAGGATACCGCAGACATGTCCAAGTGGACCAGTCTAAACGGTCAGATTGTTGAGACGCAGAAACATCACGAAGCAGAACCGTATCAGCATGCGGCAATCAGCGTCAGCGGAAACAACACCTACACGTTCGGAGACGGCAGCAAGCTGTACAATGGTGCAGTCAAGGTATCGTTCACGGTCAAGGATACGTACAACGGCATCAGCCGCATCAAGTATTCGGTTGTGTCTAAGGAAGACAACAAGACGCCGGGTGGCGATGTTTCGTTCAGCAGAAGCGATGGAAAGAACGGCTGGTCTAACGGCTGGTCTGTGAAAAAGGATTCTTCTACAACAGCGCAAAGCTTTATCTCGCAGGCAACCAAGACCATCACGGTTTCCAACGAGAGCAACAACATCACGATCAATCTGGAGATGTGGGACGGTTCGGGCAACACCTCGACGGATACCATCACCTTCCACATTGATACGACAAAACCGAAGATTGAAGTAACCATGGATCAGAATGACGATCCGACCTACACCGGCTACTTCAAGACGACGAGAACGGGCACCATCAAGATTACGGACCGCAACTTCGATCCGAGCAAGGTCAAGTTCTCCGTAACCAGAGACGGCGGTGGATTCTCGGTCGGCTCCAAGTTTAACGGAAGCGGAACCAGATCGGCGACGGACGGGGAGAAGACCTATACCATGCCGCTCACATTCGAGCCGGACGGCGATTACCTGTTCGGCGTTTCGTGCACCGATCTGGCAAACAACACAACCGGCGATTCCGGCGTCAAGTATGATGACCGCGGAACCGACACCAAGTTCACGGTGGACAAGACCGCACCGGTCATCACGGTTGACATTTCCGGAAACCGCGGCAAGGGCAACTACTACAACCAGACCGCAACGGTCACCGTTACGGTACACGAACACAACTATGCATCCGAGCGCTACACCGATTCCTGGACGACGCTGGATTCTCAGACGCGCGCTCCGTCCGGAAGCGCACCGGGAGACGGCGCAGGCGGCGGAGGAGATGTATGGACGCATACCTACTCCTGCAATCAGGAATTGATCTATGCGCTCAACAGCCTCAAGGTAATCGATAAGGCCGGCAACGAGACGACTACAGCAGGCGGATCGTATGCACTGGGAACCGAATTCATCGTGGATCAGTCCGATCCGGACTTCAAGCTCTACACGGGTTCGGATAAGAGCAAGGATCTGGATCACACGGCGACCAATGAGAAGACGGCGGCGCCGGTTGTCATCATCCATGATACCAATCTGGATACCACGGATCCGGGAAGCTACTCGATTAAGCTGACCGGCGTTCAGGAACATGCAGGCAAGGAGCCGGGCACCAACCTGATCGGCGAGGCGGGCTACACCATCGGCACCAATGCAAATGACAACAGAACGCTGCAGGTCAATCTCGGCAACCTCGGTGAGAACATGACGAGCGATAATATCGAGAAGGCAGACGATATCTACACCCTGACCGTAGAGGCAACGGATAAGGCGGGACGAACCAGCAATAAGACCGCGGTATTCTCTCTGAACCGCTATGGCTCTACCTACATGGTCAACACGGATACGCAGGCTCTGCTGGAGCGGTATTACTCCAATCAGGAACAGCCGATCCAGATCATCCAGATCAATGCGGCATCGATTTCCGATCAGAAGCTCTCGATGAGCAAGGACAGTCAGACGACCAAGCTCGCAGAGGGCAGAGACTACACGATGACGTACAATCAGCCGGAAGGCAGCAGCGAATCCGGATGGTATGAGTGCATCTACGACATCGGACAGACTTTGTTTGAGCAGGAAGCAACCTATGCGGTTGATGTCAGCTCGAACGACCACGCCAAGAACACATTGAACAATGCCATCTCCAAGCGCACCATCAACCTGTTCGACGGTAAGAATTGGAAGTCTGACCGTGTCAATGAGGAAGGCGAAGCAGTCGCCGCTCCGGTCAACTTCCGAATCGACAAGACCAAGCCGGATGCCGGCATGCAGGATACCAAGAAACAGTATCACAGCGGTTCGGAGAACATCGAGATCTATGCATCGGATGATGCGATGCTGGATTATGTTCAGGTGCTGGTCGATGAACAGCCGTATGTGATCGAGGAGCTCAACGGTATTGTCAGCGACCCGACAAAGATTCCGGCAGAATATCTGGAGGACGGCAGCTATACCGTCAACCTGAAATTCTCGGATTCGGACAAGCACAGAGTCAAGGTCGTATCCTTCGACAAGGCCGGAAACAATTCGGAGATGGAAGTCGATCATACGATCCAGATTACGACGAACCTGTTCAGACTGTGGCTCGGCAACCCGTTTGCGGTGATTCTGACCATCGCGGCGGTACTTGCAGTGATTGCGCTGATCTACCGCAAAATGAAAAAGAACGGCGGAAGCGAAGCGGCTGCATAACAGTCAGCAGTGAGGACAGTGCCGGATGAGATACCGGCAGACAAAGAAGGGGCTGCCCCCGATTCGAACATGATCGGGGGCAGCTTTTTTCAAAACACCGAGCGGATGATCGGTCTTTTGAAGAAAGACAAGCGAAGGAAATCCTTCGAACCCCGCGAAAACAGAAGGCAGGTTACACAACCGGAGACCGCCTTCGGAGGGAGGGAAACAGAGATGGACCGGTGGACATTTTCCAATACATACAGCGGCGTCAAGCAGATCGGACGAGGCGGAACAGGTGTCATTTACAAAGCATATCATAAGAATCTGCAGAAATATGTCGTACTGAAAAAACTGGCACCGGAGCACAGCCTTTCCCTGATGCGCCGGGAAGTGGATATTTTGAAGAATCTGCGCCATCGCTACCTGCCGCAGGTATATGATTTTCTTACACTGGACGGCGCGGTGTATACCGTCGAGGACTACATCAACGGCTGCGATTTGGAGACCTATCTGCAGCAGGGACGGAAGATCGATGAAAACACCCTGATCAAATGGCTGCGGCAGATGTGTGAGGTGCTGGAGTATCTGCATACCAGAAATCCGGTCATCATCCACAGCGATATCAAACCCGGCAATATTATGATTGATCAGCAGGGAGATATCTGCCTGATTGATTTCAACATTTCGATTCTGCACGATAAGAACGCCTGTGTGCTGGGATACAGCAGCAACTACTGCTCGCCCGAACAACTGATGCAGGCACAGGCTATCCAGCGGGGCAGAGGGACCGACGGCATCACAGTGGATCAGCGGTCGGATATTTACAGCACCGCTGCGACCTTTTATGCGGTCATTACCGGTACCGTACCACAGGGCTCCGGCAGAGACCGTCCGCTGGCGCAGATGCCGTTTCTGCCGTACAGCCGTGAAATCCTGCGTCTGCTGGATAAAGCGATGGCGCCCAATCCAAAAGATCGGTTTCAGGATGCGCGGGAGATGCTGAATATGACACAGCATCTGGAACGGCTGGGAGAACGGTACGGCACGTATACGGTTCTGCGTGCGGTGATTTCCGTCTTGGGCACCGCATTGATTGCCTTTGGCATTCTGTGCATTCTGCAGGGACGACAGACCATTCTCAAAGAGGAACTCAATCAGAAATACACGGATATCAGTCTCGCCTATGAGACCGACGGCGCGACGTTTGAGGTCTATCGGGATACGGCGGAGCTGCTGGACAGCAGCCGCTACAAGGGACTGCTCAAACGGCAGGAAGCGATCCTCGCCGACCTCTATGCGATGGAGGGACAGTATCAGTATGAGGCAGAGAACTATTCGCAGGCTGCACAGATCTGGAGTCAGGCATTGGAAATTGCGGAAGAGGGAGATCTCTCGGAAAGCAAAAAAGAGTCGTATGCATGGGGATGTGCACAGGCATACGCGATGACCGGTGATCAGGTCAGCGCGGCGCAGGTGCTGGGCAAGTACCCGGATTACGACGGACTCGAAGAGGCGATTCAGGCTGAATTGTCCTTCTCCAACGGGGACTATTCCGCCGTGCTGGAAAGTGCGGAACAGGTTGTCGGTACGGCACAGGACCGCGAGATGAAGGCGGCGATCTGCATTCGGGCGGCACAGGCGGCGGCAAAACTCGATGAGACCGAGACATCCGCCGATTGGATCGGAAGAATCATGGAATATGACCAATCCGATGCGGGACTCCGGACGGCGGCCAAACTGTATTTGAGCCTGGGAGATCCGTATTATCAGGCGGTGCTGACCTGCTGTGATGAAATCCGGACAATGACAGCTGAGGATTATTTGTACCGCGCCGCGGCGCTGTGCTATCAGGGACGATATACACAGAGCTTGAGCGAATTGAACCGGATTCAGACGACGGACACGGTTCTGCTGAGTCAGGTTGAATGCTTCCGCGGATGGGATTATCTGCAGATCGGTGATATCGAACAGGCGGCGGAGGCGTGCGAGAAAGCACAGCAGTATTACAGCAGGCTTTCCTCCGCCCAGAGAGAAAAATGCAGCGGTTTGAGCGAGCAGATCGGCAATTTGGCGGAGATACTGCAGTGACAGGTGGGAGTGTACACGATGAGTTGGATTGTTTTGGGGATTATTTTGATCGGCTGCGGCGTTTTGGCGCTGACGCTTGGGAATATTCTGCTGCGGCAGTGGATGAAGAGAAAACCATAAGGGAGTGACAGGAATGAAACAGTGTCCGAACTGCAGGTGTCAGGTCGATGTACAGGCGGCCTCCTGCCCATACTGCGGCATCACCCTGCCGATCTATCGAAAGGCACAGCCGTTTGGTGATACCCGGCTGAACCGCGTGGATACGGCGGTGTCATCGGGGACGCTGCGGAAAAGCGGAACCAATCAAACCGGAACGGTCCGGAGTACAAGGAGTACAGCACCGCGTCAGGGATCCAAACCGCGCGCGACTCGGAATGACCGATATCTGCATCGCTATCATCAGCTGATTATTCTTCTCCTGACGGCCAATCTGGTGATCGGGCTGGCACAGCTGCTCGTACAGCTGTTTACACTGTAAAGGGGATGACGATATGAGACTGGACAGAAGAAAGCGGATCATCCTGCTGAGCGGCGGCGCCGCGCTGACGGCAATTGCGATTCTGACAACCGGATCGTACATCATTTTGAACCGTCCCGACGAGCCGGAGACCTATCAGGACTATATCCGCATGGCGGAGGAGTACGTGGAGAGCGGTGATCTGCTCAGTGCGTCCAACAGCTACTGGGAGGCTGTGGAGATCGACAGCTCGGGCACCGAGGCTTATTTGGGACTTGGCAAGATTTACGAAGAAAAGTCCGAAATCAAGAAAGCCAGACAGGTCTATGAAGCCGGCGTCAGGAATACCGGAGATGAAACGCTGGAACAGCAGCTGGAACAGGCGGTTATTGCAGAAAATCAGCAGGAGACAGCTCGTCAGGAGCAGACACAGCAGGAGAGCACGGAACAGTCGCTCGCACAGCATTCGGAACAGACGGCACAGCGCGTCGGACAGAGCGCCTCGGAACGCATACAGAACAGTCAGAAAAAAAGCGGGAGCCGGAAGAACGCGCTGGTCAGCGTGAGTGACGCAGAAGAATTGCCGGACGATCGGGAGGATCCCGATACGGACGTATACGGTACGATCACATCGGAGGACGAAACACCGGTGTCCGACGCAAATATCCTGCTGACAGAGAAACTCGATGACGAAGCCGACGGGATGGGTGCGCAGTACAGTACACAGACCGATACCGAC
>JALFIV010000097.1 GCA_022775385.1 Clostridiales bacterium | reverse complement strand
ATCAGAAAACAGACAATTCTGCGGCGTTTGTTTTCATTCCTGTTTGTGTCGGCCGCCGCACCATCATGGAGATTATATGAAAGAAAAAAACGTATCGAAAGAACAAATCGAGTTATTTTTACGCGAAGTAGATACATCCTTCCCGACGCCGTTGTCTATGAAGCAGAATCTTTCAGACTATGCACGGAAGCTTTTTGAAAAAGCTACTCTGTGTATGGAAATTCAAGATGGACGAATCGTTTCCGTTGCGGCAGGATATACAGAAAATGTGATTGAAAACAGAGGTTATCTCTCCATGGTTGCAACCGCAGATGGATACCAAGGGAGAGGTTACGCAAAAAAATTAGTCAAGCAGTTTCTTGAGGCAGCCAGCGATGCACAGTTGGATGCGGTACATTTGTATGCCGTCTCAACCAACACAAAAGCGGTTTCCATGTATGAGAAACTTGGTTTTGAGGAATGGAAGCTGTCTGACGAACCCAGACCGGATGACCTGCATCTGATCTACTATTTATCCATAATAGAAACAGGAGAGACTGGCAGATCACCGTCTCTCCTGTTCATTTTTTATTTCCATCGCTCTGAGGAATATCTGAAGTCGATCTGATGCTTTCCCCGCAGGATTCCCCTGCGGGTTTTTTCTTTTTGCTTTTTTGTGTAACATTGCTGCTTGACTTTTCCGCAGGCCGTGGTATACTATTACTTAGTTCGATAACGGTGTTTTAGAACATAGATTTCAATTCGAAGGGATGAATGGAATGCCACCGAAACCGAAATTCACCAAAGAAGAAGTGGCCGCCGCGGCGCTGGAGCTGGTCAAAGAGTGCGGCGTCTCTGCACTGACCGCACGCGAGCTGGGAAAGCGGCTGGGTACGTCGGCAAGTCCGATTTTTACCGTTTTCAAGAGCATGGACGAGGTAAAATGGGCGGCGCGTGCGCGCGGTCTGCGTGAGTTCGAGGAATACGCCGGCGATTTCGGCGATTACACGCCCGCCTTCAAGCGAATCGGCATGCTGATGGTCTCCTATGCGATTCATCAGCCGGAGATGTTCAAGCTGCTGTTCATGCAGGAGCACCTGGACAGCCACAGCTTTGCCGACAGCCTCCGCGATCTCGGCTGTATGGCGGACACCTGCATCCGGCTGATTCAGCGGGATTACGCCCTGTCACCGGAGCAGTCACAGCTCCTGTTCGAGCAGATGTGGGTTCATGCCTTTGGAATGGGTGCGCTGTGCGCCATGAAGGTCTGCGACTTCAGCGAGGATGAGATATCCGAAAAACTGGGGCAGGTATTCGCCGGGATGCTGGTAGTCATCCAATCCGGCATGATCGGAAAAACCGCCCCCCTTCCTGTCAAGGATTCCGGCGGTGTATTCCAGAAACAGCCGGTCAACGAGCTTCCGTTCTTCTCCGACTCCGAGGGAAACGATGAAACCACCTGAGCTGCTGACCGAGCGTCTGCGTCTGCGCGCGGATTATCAATGCACCCAATACCAATCATACAATGACAACGGACACACAACGATGGAGGGAACAACCATGAATCAGAGATTATACAAATCCAACCGGGAAAAAATGATCGACGGCGTCTGCGGCGGTGTCGCGGAGTTTTTCAACATTGATCCGACGCTGGTCCGTCTCGCCTGGATTCTGTTCTGTGCGATGGGCGGCAGCGGCATCCTCGCCTACCTTGTCGCGGCGATCATCATCCCGCGCAGTCCGGAATTCTGAGTTCGGTCAGGGGGAGTGACGAATGAGGACTTTACAATTCCGTCTGGGTGCGATCCCCGCGGTTGTGTGGGGCGCACCGAGCGACACCGTATATCTCGCCGTACACGGCAATCTGTCGAACAAAGAGGACACCGTCATCCGGATGCTGGCGGAGCGGCTGAACACCAAGGATATTCAGCTGCTCAGTTTTGACCTGCCGGAGCACGGAGAGCGCAGGCAGGACACCGCGTATCTCTGCAAGGTACAAAACTGCGTCGCCGACCTCGGGCAGGTGATGGCATATGCCCGTCAGCATTGGCGCCGGATCAATCTCTGGGCATGCAGCATGGGCGCCTATTTCTCCCTGCTGGCATATCGGGATCAGCCGCTCGACCGCGCGCTTTTTCTCTCCCCCGTCGTCGACATGCAGTCGATCATTGAGAATCTGATGCGGTGGAGCGGTACGACGGAAGAAAAACTGAAAACAGAACAGGAAATCCCGACCGAATTCGGACAGACACTGTACTGGGATTACTATACCTATGTCAAAGACCATCCGGTCACGGTCTGGAATCCGCAGACGCAGATCCTGTACGGCAGACAGGACACCATGCAGACCGAGGAGATGATCCGCACGTTTTCCAACCGATTTTCGTGCGGACTGACCGTGCTGGATGATGCGGAGCATTTTTTCCACACCGAACAGCAGCTGGCGCAGTATGAAAGCTGGCTGAATGATGTTCTGACGTAACGGCAAAACACAAAAAAGAGAGGTATGCGCTATGAAATTTATGAACCCTCTGCTGGCGGTATCCGATATGGAGCGATCCGTCTCATTTTACAAAACCGTACTCGGTCTCGACAAAATCGCGGATTTCGGCGCGAATGTCACCCTGACCGGCGGCGTCGCCCTGCAGACGCAGGAGACCTGGGCGCAGTTCATCGAGACGGATGCGCTCACATGGAACGGCAAGGTGAGCGAGCTGTACTTCGAGGAGGACGACTTTGACACGTTCGCCGAGCGGCTGCGCGGACAGGATATCCGCTATGTCCACCCGGTCAAGGAGCATGCCTGGGGTCAGCGCGTCGTGCGCTTCTATGATCCCGACGGACACATCATCGAGGTCGGAGAAAACATACAGTCGGTCTGCCGCCGCTTTGCCGACAGCGGCATGACGCCCGAGCAGATCGCAGTCCGGATGGATGTCCCGCCGGAGGCTGTTTTCTTCTGGCTGGGTGATGCCCAATGAAAAAGATCGGATTGGTCGGCGGACTGGATGCGGCTGATCGCGCGCAGCGGATATGTGCTGAACGGTGCCGTCTTCTTCATCTACCATGTCAGTCCGTATGAGACCGACAACCCCAGCGAATTTGTAACCGAGATCTGTTATCCGGTTCGAAAGAAGTAATCGTATTTTGACACACTGCGGGATACTCTCCCGTGGTGTGTCCCTGTATTCCATTCAGAAAGCAAGGAATCCGCCATGAACCCCAACGAATCCATCACCATCCGTCCGGCATCCGTCTCCGACGCCGGGGCTCTTCTGCAAATCTACCGGTATTATGTACAACATACCGCCATCACGTTTGAATACGAGGTTCCCTCGGTCGAGGAATTCCGGTCGAGGATTTCTCACACGCTGGAGCGGTATCCGTATCTTGCCGCAGTGCAGGGAGATACCATTCTCGGATATGCCTATGCCGGTCCTCTCAAAGCACGCGCCGCCTACGACTGGTCGGTTGAGACGACCATCTATCTGGCACGCAATGCGCAGAAACGCGGCATCGGAAGAATGCTGTATCAGGCGCTCGAAAACGAACTGCGGCGGATGGGAATCCACAATCTCTATGCCTGCATCGCCTATCCCCAAACCGAGGACGAATACCTGACCAAAAACAGCGCGCAGTTCCATGCGCATCTGGGATATTCCACGGTCGGGACGTTTCACAGCTGCGGATACAAATTCGACCGCTGGTACGATATGGTCTGGATGGAAAAGCTCATCGGGGAGCATCAAAGCGGACAGTCCCCGATCCGTCCCTATCCCGCACTGACATAAGGAGGAATTGTTATGAAATGCACCCTGCGGAAGTGGCGCATACAGGACGCCGCGGATCTGTCCAAAGCACTGTCCAACAAAGCGGTACAGGACAAACTGAGAGACGGAATCCCTTTCCCCTACTCCGTCTCAGATGCGGAGGAGTATATCACCGCGATGCTGGAATCCGATCCGAACGAGACCTTTGCGTTTGCAATCACCGTCAATGACTGCGCGGTCGGCAGTATCGGTGCGTTCCGCGGGAGCAACATCCACCATCAAACTGCCGAGCTGGGATACTATCTCGCGGAGGAATACTGGAATCAAGGAATTGTCACCGATGCGGTCAGACAGCTGACGGATTATCTCTTCACGCACACCGATCTGCTCCGCCTCTTTGCAACGCCGTTCTCCGACAATTTCGGCTCCTGCCGGGTGCTGGAAAAGGCCGGATTTCAATGGGAGGGCACGATGCGCCGCCACGCTGTCAAAAACGGCGTGGTACGCGATATGAAGCTGTACGCAATCGTCCGGTAATTCCGTCTTCCGATTGACAGACAACTGCACAACTTGTATCAAGCGCTTTGATAGTTTGCACAAATTTTGCACCATCAGGCGCTTGACTTTTTTGTATATTACCCGTACTATTATCATAGATGATTACAGTATGAAACAACATATTGGGAATAGAGGGAATACCATGAAGGACATCAAATATCTCAAGCTGCTGGCACGCGACTATCCGAATATCGAGGCGGTCAGCAGTGAGCTCATCAGCCTCAAGGGACGTCTGTCCCTGCCAAAGGGCACCGAGTACTTTTTCAGCGACCTGCACGGAGAGCACGCGGCGTTTATCCATCTGCTCCGCAGTGCGTCCGGTGTGATCCGCAACAAGGTCGACTTTCTGTTTGACAAGACCATCTTTGAGGACGAGCGTGCGGAACTCGCCTCGCTGATCTTCTATCCGGAGGAAAACCTCGCGCATCACGAGCGCGGACCGGAATTTGACGCGTGGTGCCAGATCACCATCCACCGTCTGATCATGGTCGCCAAGGAGGTCTCCTCCAAGTACAGCCGCTCCTATGTCCGCCGCGTCATTCCGCCGGCATTCACCTTCCTGATCGACGAACTGCTCCACACGCCGACGGAGGACGAGGACAAGTACAACTACTTCCGTACATTGATCTCCTCCGTCGTCGAAACCGGCGTCGCCGACCGTCTGATCATCGCCCTGTGCCAGTTCATCCAGCATGTCAGCGTGGATTATCTCCACATCATCGGCGACATCTTCGACCGCGGTCCGCGCGCGGACATGATCATCGACGAACTGATGAACTACCACGATGTCGACATCCAGTGGGGCAATCACGATATCTCCTGGATGGGCGCTGCGAGCGGCAGCCGCGTGTGCATGGCAAACGTCCTGCGCATCGCCATCAGCTACAACGGCTTCGACTGTCTGGAAGACGGCTACGGCATCAACCTCCGTCCGCTCTCCATGTTTGCGTCCGATATCTACAAGGACGATCCGTGCACCCGCTTCCAGCCGCACATTCTGGACGAAAACAAGTTTGATCCGGTGGATGCCAATCTCGCCGCAAAAATGCACAAGGCGATCGCTGTCATCATGTTCAAGTACGAAGGCCAGCTGATTCAGCGGCATCCGGAATACGGCATGGACGGCCGTCTGCTGCTCGACAAGATCAACCACGAGGACGGCACCATCACACTGGACGGAACGACCTACCCGCTGACGGACACCAGTTTCCCGACCGTCGATCCCGACGATCCGTATACGCTGAGCACGGAGGAATCCGAGCTGATGGATACCATCGCGGCATCCTTCCAGCACAGCCGCCGGCTCAAGGAACACATGGCGTTCATCTACAACAACGGCGCGCTGTACCGCTGCTACAACGGCAATCTGCTGTACCACGGCTGTATCCCGATGCGCGAGGACGGCTCGTTCGACGAGGTCTCCGCACTGGACAACTCGGGCAAGACCTACTCGGGACGCGCCCTGCTCCAGCATCTCGACCGTCTGGTCCGCCTCACCCGATACAGTGAACAGCCGTATGAATCGGATATCATGTGGTTCCTCTGGTGCGGACCCAAGTCGCCGGTATACGGACGCCACCGCATGACCACGTTTGAACGCTACTTCATCGACGACAAGTCGCTGTATGTCGAGCATCCCAATCCGTACTATGAATGCTGTGAGCGCGAGGAGGTCGTCAGCTCCATTCTGACGGAATTCGGTCTGGATCCGGAGACCTCGCATATCATCAACGGACATGTTCCGGTCAAACAGGGAGAGAATCCGGTCAAGGCAAACGGAAAGCTGTTTATGATCGACGGCGGCATCTCCAAGGCCTATCAGTCCAAGACCGGCATCGCGGGATATACGCTGATCTACAATTCCCACAACCTCTCGCTCGCCGAGCACATGCCGTTCAATCCGCCGAGCAACGGCGAGGTGGCGCACACCGACACGCGCATCCATGTCGTCGAGACCATGCATCAGCGCGTCACGGTGGGAGATATTGACCTCGGTATGCGCATCCGCGAAAAGATCAGCGATCTCACGCTTCTGCTCAAGGCATACCGTTCCGGTCTGATCCGCCAGAACACACCGACAGGATACTGAATCTCTGCATCAAAAAACCGTCAGACGGAACCCTTCGTCTGACGGTTTTTCTGTCCTTTCCGCTTTACCGATGCCGCTCCCGATACTCCCGCGGCGTACAGTGCATGACCTCCCGGAATTTCTTTCCGAAGTAACTGCCGGTGCTGAATCCGCAGGAGACCGCAATGTCCAGAATCGAGCGGTCGGTCTGAATCAGCTGGATTGCCGCCTGCTGAATCCGGTAGGCAATCAAATACTCGAACGGCGTGCATCCGACATTCCGTCGGAAACAGCGCAGGCATTCCCGCTCGCTGATGTTTGCCGCCGCCGCAATCTCCCGCAGTTCCAGCTTGCCGCTGTATCCGTATTCTATGCAGGTCAGCATCGCTTTCATCCGCTCCTGCTCCATATTCTTTCCGATGGATTTGCTGTGGATCATCTCATAGTTCTGATGATAGGTCTGAAGCCAGATTTCCGACAGCAGCTCACGCACATACATCTCATAACCGGACGGCTGTTCCTGCATGAACAGCGCAATCTGATTGAGCATCTTGAGCCGGTCATCTCCTCTGGGAAACCGAATGATCGGAAGGGATTCGCAGCCGAGCAGCGGGCGGATATACTTCATATCAATCGCGCTTCCCGGCGTTCCCGCAAGCAGATCGCTGTAAAAGATTACGACAAAATGGCAGTCGGTCTCGGGATCCTCTCCCGGCTCAATGGCATGCAGAACATTGCTGTTGAGAAACCCTCCCTCTCCCTCAGACAGCCGTATCGTCTCCTGACCGATCTGATAGAGAACCGAACCGCTGGTCACGCAGGACAGCTCCACCTCTTTGTGCCAGTGCCACGGAATGACATTGTTCGGATAATTTCGGAACCGCGATTCAATGATGACCACCGGGAATTCCGCCGTCATCCA
>JALFIV010000095.1 GCA_022775385.1 Clostridiales bacterium | reverse complement strand
CTTCGTCGGGCGGGTGTACTTATCAATAAGCCAAACCGTGCAGTTCATGATCATGATGGAGTAGCAGACGCCTTCCGGATAGCCGCCCCAGGTACGGATCATGAAGGTCAGCAGGCCGCAGCCGATGCCGAAGATAACCTGACCCTTCTTGGATACCGGAGAGGTAACATAGTCGGTTGCCATGAAGATTGCACCGAGCATCAGACCGCCGCTGAACAGGTTGTACAGCATGGACTGAACATTGCCCAGACCGCCCATCGGGAAGAGGAAGGTCAGAACTGCAACCGTCAGAATATAAGCAGCCGGAATCTGGATGGTGATAACCTTGCGGTACAGCAGGTAGATGCCGCCGACCAGCAGAGCCAGCGCGGAAACCTCACCGAGGGAGCCGCCGCACTGTCCGAGGAACATGTTGAGGATGCTCGGCAGGTCGCCCTCCGAGGTGCCCTCGAGGATGGACAGGGCAGTCGCCTTGGAAACCGCATCCGCGGTGGAGCCCAGAGAAACCGCATCGTGTGCCGCAACCCAAGTGGTCATCGCTACCGGCCAGGATGCCATCAGGAAGGCACGGCCGGCCAGCGCCGGGTTGATGAAGTTCTTACCCAGACCGCCGAACAGGCACTTGGCAAAGATCATTGCGATGCCGTCGCCGATGATCAGCATCCAGTACGGAAGCGTGACCGGAACAACGAAGGCAAGCAGGGTGCCGGTGACCACCGCGGACAGATCGCCGATGGTGGACGGCTTCTTGAGGATCTTGTCATACGCCGCCTCGAACAGGACGCAGGCGATGATCGAGATCAGAGTCATCACAATGGCGCGCGGTCCGAACACGTAGGTGGACACGCACAGGGACGGGATCAGCGCGATGACAACATCGAGCATGATCGAACGGGTATCCTCACTGCTCTTGATATGCGGGGAGGATGTAATTACAACATTGCTGAAATCATACATATGTATTTACCCTCCTTACTTCTTTTCCGCAGCGGCAGCTTCCGCTCTGCGCTTTGCCTGAACGCGCATCTTGGCAACGCGGAACTGCTGAACGAGCGGGATACGGGCCGGACATACATATGCACAGGATCCGCACTCGATGCAGTCGAGGACGTCGTATTCCTCGCAGCCCTCGAGATCGTTCTTGGATGCGAACATATTCATGTAGACCGGAGTCAGGTGCATCGGGCATACGCCGACACAGCGGCCGCAGCGGATGCAGGTCGGATTCTCGACGCGCTTGTCCTCATCCTCTGCAAAGGCGAGGTACGCGTTGGTACCCTTGAGTACCGGGGTATCCGTGGTAAACTGCGCATTGCCCATCATCGGGCCGCCGGCCAGAAGCTTGTTCGGAGCCTTCTTAAAGCCGCCGCATGCGTCAATCAGTTCGGTAATCAGTGTGCCGGTGCGTGCCTCGAGGTTCTTCGGCTCGGCGATGGCGGAACCGGAGATGGTAACGACGCGGCGGAGAACCGGCATACCCTTTGCAAAGCAGCGATAAACAGCGCCTGCGGTATCAACGTTGAATACGGCACAGCCTGCGTCTGCCGGCAGCTTGCCGGACGGAACTTCGCGGCCGGTCACAGCGTTGATCAGCTGTTTCTCAGCACCCTGCGGGTAACGGCACTCGAGCGGAGCCAGCTTGATGATCGGGTCTCCGGCGAGCAGCTCTTCAATCTTGGCAAAGGTATCCTGCTTGTTGAGCTCGATACAGATGAACGCCTGCTTGACTTCCATGATCTTGACCAGATAACGGACGCCCTCGACGATCTCCTCCGGACGCTCGAGCAGGAGGCGGTGGTCGGATGTGATGTACGGCTCACATTCTGCACCGTTGATCAGGATGGTATCGCACTTGCCGATACCGGACTTAATCTTGACATGGGTCGGGAAAGTCGCGCCGCCATGGCCAACGATGCCGGCATCCCAGATTGCCTGGATGCGCTCATCATTGCTCATCGCGTCAAAATCCTTCGGCTTGACCGACTCATGCAGTCTGTCCTCGTGGTCGTTCTCGATCACAATCGACAGAACCTTGGAGCCGTTCGGATGGAGACGCGGTGCTACATCAATTACCTTGCCGGAAACCGACGCATGTACCGGGGCGCTCACAAATCCGCCGGCCTCAGCGATCATCTGACCCATGTCTACGATGTCACCCTTCTGCACCAGCGGCTTTGCCGGTGCGCCAATGTGCATCGAAACAGGAAGGACAACCGTATCCGGCGCCTTCAGGATCTCGATCGGCTTTTTGTTTGTTGCGGCCTTGAATCCCGGATCGTCATGAGTGCCAGGATGAATACCGCCACGAAACGTGTACGCCATTATGGATTCACCTCTCTGTTCATTGTGTGCGGGGTCTCACTCCGCACGATGGACGTTAACTTTTCAGGCGTCACAGCCATCCCTCCGCAATCAGGCATGGCTGTCACTCCTTCGACACGTTCCTCTCTCTTGGGACATATCGTTATATTCTAGATTATACCGATTCTTGCGCCGCTTCTCAAGATGTCTGGAAAATTTATTTGAAAATTTTTGGTGGAAAGTCGGTTTATTTTTGGTAACCTTTTCTATTTTGCCGTTTTCTCTTTCCCGCTCCCTCTGACAACAGTCCGGCTTCCGTCTTTCCGGCATTTCCGTCCGGAATCTCACGAGATTTGTTTCCTTTCCTGCATAAAACTTCCGGAACCGGGATATCCTGTTGACGGAGCGTCTCCGGCGGCACAAAAAAGCAGAGGAACGCGGATCCGCTTCCTCTGCCTGTTCTTGGTTCTTTCCGGAATTATCGGGCCGTACGGTATGCCTCCGCCCCCAGCACGGTCGAGAGCTCGATGTCCACCGCGCTCGGTCCGCCGGTTTCGTAGACCATCGAGCTGGCCAGTCCGTCGGGCGGCGCATCATGCAGCAGCAGACAGACAGCACAGCCGGTCTTTTCATACACGTGGTACAGCCGTCCGCCGTGCATCTCCGCCACCCGGTTCGCAAACGGAAGTCCCATGCCCCAGTCTCCGTCCAGCAGATCGGCATCCTTCTGTTTCCATCCGCTGAGCTGACGCGCCGCTGCCTGCACCGGCATACCCGGACCGTCGTCCTCGACGCGCAGCAGGACGCCGTCGTCGTACCGCTGTGCGCGCACACGAATCCGGACGGACTCCCCGCCGAAGTGCAGGCTGTTCGCGACAAGCGTCATGACCGCTGACTGAATCAGCGTGAGATCGCCCGCAATCCACAAATCCGGCTGAGTTTCGGTCTGAATGACAATCCCTTTCTCCTCCAGAAGCCGGCCGAGCTGACACACCATCCCGCTGATGTCGCAGTCCACACGCGCCATGCTGACACTGTCGCCGCCGAGCACCTCGCAATGAACTGCCTGACGCAGCAGGCGCATCGCCTCCCGCCGGATGCGCGCCGCCGCCATCCCGCTGTCCGGCATGGCGTCCATCTGCTCCGCCGTCTCCAGCAGAACCGCCGCACTCTGCCGCATACGCGCCGCGTCCAGCAGCAGCGCCGGTATCCGCTCGCGCGCGTTTTCAATCAGCAGCAGGGCACAGCCCTCGGACGGCAGAATCCGGATCGCCTTTTCCGTTCCATCCAGCGTTTCCCGCATCCGTCCCTCTTCCCCGCTTTCGATGCACCGGCGGATTTCCCGGCAGGTATCCGGTGAGAGATGATCCTCCAGAGAATAAAACGCGCCGCCCTCCAGCAGCTGTGCGGCCTCCTCCGTCTGCTGCAGAATCATCAGTTCCGGAGAGACGATGCCCGCCGCCTTCCGGTACAGTTCCATGGCATGCAGAACCGCCTGCAACTCTCCTTGTGAATAATCCCACATTCTCTGCCCGTTCATCGGCACACCTCCTCTCGCAATTCTCCAAAATTCGACAAATTTCTCCCAACATTATAACAGAAAATTCACATGTATGAACAAAAAATATGAATTTTTTTCGGAAAAGCTTTTCAATTTCTACAATTCGAGTATTGCCTTATCACCGGCCCATGTTGTATAATGACATTGTTCCAGTAAATACGTCAATTTTTAATCAAATAAGGAGGATATTGCTACTATGTCTATCAAAGTAGGTATCAACGGCTTTGGCCGCATCGGCCGCATGGTATTCCGTGCCGGTCTGTCCAACGAAAACATTGAGTTCCTGGGCATCAACGATCCGGGTATGACTCCGGACTACATGGCTTACATGCTGCGTTACGACACCATGCATGGTCAGTACACCGGTTCTATCGAGTACACCGAGGATTCCATCATCGTTAACGGCAAGGAAATCAAGGTTTACGCGAAGTTCAAGCCGGAAGAGATTCCGTGGGGCGAGATCGGCGTAGATTACGTTGTTGAGTCCACCGGCTTCTTCCTCACCCAGGAGGCTGCTAAGGGCCACATCGATGCAGGCGCAAAGAAGGTTATCATGTCTGCTCCGTCCAAGGACGCTACCCCGATGTTCGTTTACGGCGTAAACCAGGACACCTACACCAAGGATATGCAGTTCGTTTCCAACGCTTCCTGCACCACCAACTGCCTGGCTCCGATCGCTAAGGTTCTGGACGAGGCATTCGGCATCACCGAGGGTCTGATGACCACCGTACACTCCACCACCGGTACCCAGAAGACCGTTGACGGTCCGTCCAAGAAGGACTGGCGCGGCGGCCGTGCTGCTTCCGGCAACATCATCCCGTCCTCCACTGGCGCTGCTAAGGCAGTAGGCAAGGTTTATCCGAAGCTGAACGGCAAGCTGACCGGTATCTCCATGCGTGTTCCGACCCTGGACGTATCCGTTGTCGACCTGACCGCTAACCTGGCTAAGCCGGCTACCAAGGAAGACATCTGCGCAGCTATGAAGAAGGCTTCTGAGACCCCGATCGCTGAGGGCGGCCTGCAGGGCGTTCTGGGCTACACCGAGGATGCAGTCGTTTCTTCCGACTTCCTGGGCGATGCTCGCACCTCTATCTTCGACGCTACCGCTGGTGTATACCTGACCGATACCTTCGTAAAGGTTATCTCCTGGTATGACAACGAGTGGGGCTACTCCAACAAGCTGCTGATGCTCGTTGAGCACATGGCTAAGGTTGACGCTGAGTAATTTATCCTTTTCGTCACATGCAAAGAGCTTCCCGATTTCGGGAAGCTCTTTTTTGTTCCCGCCCGCAGTCTATGCCGCTAGTTTGTCTGGGGTGAAGGAAAGTATGCGGAGAAATTTTTTCCGCACAATAAAATCCCCTCCGGCTGTCCGGCCGGAGGGGATGCTGTGTCTCAGGATAGCTTGATGCCTGTAATATTGTACTTGTAGGACGAGGACGAATTCTTTTTCATCTTGATTGTAACGGTCACCGTCTGGTCCGCCTTCATCCCTCTCTGATGCCGGCTCCAATGATCCCAATATTTTATCTTTTCCGTTATAATATATGTGCTTCCGGACTTCTGGACGCTTCTTCCCGAAACGACAAGGTCTGCTTCAAATCCATACAGATCGGTGTATACCGTCGATCCGGATTTGGAACATCCCAGATAATGGCCTTTGCCATGGGTCGGAAGATTCAATGTGGACGGCGTCTTGCCGAACAGCGCCTTGTATTTGGACTTGACCGAGGTATACCGACAGTACCGGGTCGCGCCCTCATCATAGTAGGAGCCGGTGTTGAGCGCCGCAAGCGCCGCCTTCTGTCTGGTTCCGAGCGTTCCATTGTAATACGACTTGGATTTTTTGATAAAAGACGAATGCGAGCGTTTCCATCCGTTGCCGCTTCCCGTCTGCACAATCAGTGCACCGGCAAACTGTTCCGCCGCCTGCGCGGTTTTCTTCTGATAGGAAGTGAGCGACGCCGCACTTGCCGGGATCACAGACGCGGCGATCAGAACACCGGTCAGGAACACGGTCAGGAGCCATGATTTCTTTCGTTTCATACGATTTCACCTCTGATTTTGAACTGTTTTCAACCTTTTATCACGAACAGAAAACCCCAGTCTTCCGACCGGGGCAGACATGACGCTGTTATTTGCTGATCACCGCGTCCAGCTCCTGTTTGAGCTCCGCCTTGCTACGCAGACCGATCAGACGCTTGACTTCTTTTCCTCCGACAAAGACGCTGACCGTCGGGATGGACATAATCCGCTGTTCCAGCGCGATCTTCGGGGATTCATCGATATTGATCTTGACAAACTTCATCTTTCCGCAGTAGTCG
>JALFIV010000093.1 GCA_022775385.1 Clostridiales bacterium | reverse complement strand
TTGAGAGCTTTGACCACACGCTGGCGTATTCCGCCATGACGCTTGGTCTGTCCAATACATATATATTCTGGCGCATCCGCATGCCGGCCTGCCGTCAGGGAATTCTGGCGGGAACCGTCCTCGCGTTCGCCCGGGCGCTGGGCGAATACGGCGCGACCAGTATGCTCATCGGCTACACGCCGGGACGGACTGCGACGATTTCGACGACAGTCTACCAGCTGTGGCGCACCAACGACTCGGCGGGTGCGTTCCGATGGGTTTTGGTCAATCTTGCGATCAGTACCGTGGTCCTCCTCACAGTCAATCTGCTGGAGGACAGACAGAGAAAGCCGGTGCAAAGAAAATGAGTCTGCTTGTCGATATTCAAAAACAGCTCGGAGATTTTACGCTGAATGTCTCGCTGGAGACCGATGGCGGCATTGTCGGCCTTCTCGGCGCATCCGGATGCGGAAAGAGCATGACGCTCAAATGCATCGCGGGGATTGAAAAGCCGGACAGCGGACACATTGAGCTGGACGGAACGGTTTTGTTTGACGCAGAATCCGGCATCAATCTCTCGCCGCAGGAGCGGCGGGTCGGCTATCTGTTTCAGAATTATGCGCTGTTTCCCAATATGACTGTGCGGCAGAACATCCTGTGCGGTCTGCACCGCGAGAAAAACCGCGCGGTGCGGGAGGAAAGACTGCGGGAGATGCTTCGGCTGTTCCAGCTGGAAGGGTTGGAACACCATCGTCCGCATCAGCTCTCCGGCGGACAGATGCAGCGCACCGCATTGGCGCGCATTCTGGTCAATGAGCCGCGTCTGCTCATGCTGGATGAGCCGTTCTCCGCGCTCGACAGTCATCTGCGCGAGAAGCTTCAGATGGAACTGCGCAGACTGCTTGCGGACTACGGACGCGATGTGCTGATGGTGACGCACAGCCGCGACGAGGCGTATCATATGTGTACGCAGATCGCTGTGATGGACGAAGGACGAGTTTTGACACAGCAGGAATCGCGGACGCTGTTTGCCGACCCGCATTCGGTTCGGGCGGCGATGCTGACCGGATGCAAGAATATTGCGGACGCGCGGAAGACCGGTCCCTATGAGGTGGAGGTGCCGGAATGGGGAATCCGCCTGCGCACATACAAGCCGGTGGAAGACGGTCTGCGGGCGGTCGGCATCCGGGCGCATGCATTCCGTCCGGAGGAGACGCGCAACGCCGCCGATGTCCGATGGGCCGGTGAGATGGAGGAGCCGTTTGACTGGATCGGCGAGTTCCGCTTTGCGGATCAGCCGGAGCAGTCGCCGGCACTGTGGCGGCGGTTTTCCAAAGAGGGCGGCGCGGCACAGCATCCGGAGCGGCTTGGCGTCGCACCGGAACAGGTGCTCCTGCTGTACGAATAAAAGATGTTTGGATTACAGGGTACGCATCCGAACGGGTGCGTACCCTTTTACACTATATGGGCAAAAGAACCAAAAACAACGGGATGAAAAGGGGATAATCGTTTAAAACGGAGAAAACGACACAGGATGTAACGAGTGGAGGAAAAACGTAGGAAATCCTCGAAATCTGTGATATAATGTTTTTTATCTTAACAGTTTGTTCATATATTTACCAAACAGGAGGAAAATATGGGAAACGAAAAACAGTATTCATCCCCTTATGAATTTAAGGGACGGATTCCGCTTCAGCAGGCGATCCCGCTCGGACTGCAGCACGTGCTGGCGATGTTTGTCGGCAATCTGACGCCGCTGCTGGTTATCATGAATGCCTGTGCCGCGATCGGCGGAGCAGAGGATTTTGCCGCGATTCAGGTATCCCTGCTGCAGAATGCGATGCTGGTAGCCGGCATTGTCACATTGGTTCAGCTGTTTTCGATCGGTCCGATCGGCGGTCAGGTGCCGATTATCATGGGTACCAGCTCCGGATTTATCGGTGTGTTCAGCAGTGTTGCCAATGTAATGGGCGGCGGCGTGATCGCCTACGGTGCGATGATGGGCGCCTCGATTGTCGGCGGTCTGTTTGAGACCGTTCTGGGTGCATTCCTCAAGCCGCTCCGCCGCTTTTTCCCGGCGATTGTCACCGGTACGGTTGTATTGTCCATCGGTCTGTCGCTGATCAGCGTCGGTGTCGGCTCTTTCGGCGGCGGCTCGAATGCAAACGACTACGGTTCGCTGGAGAATCTGGCTGTCGGTCTGATCGTCACGATTATCATTCTGATTCTGAAGCACGGAGCGAAGGGCATGGCCAGCTCCTCCTGTATCCTCATTGGTATCATCTGCGGCTATATCATCTGCGCAGTGATGGGTCTGTGTCTGGATACCACAGCGGTCAATGCGGACGGTGTGGAGTATACCAAGGCATGGGTGCTCAACTGGGACAAGGTTGCGGCTGCATCCTGGTTTGCGGTACCGAAGATTCTGCCGGTCAAGCCGGTGCTTGATCTGCGCGCGATTATTCCGGTTTCCATCATGTTTATCGTAACGGCAGTGGAGACCGTCGGTGACATTTCCGGCTGCGTCGAAGGCGGTATGGGCCGTGAGGCGACGGACAAGGAGCTCTCCGGCGGCGTTATGTGCGATGGTGTCGGCTCGAGCTTTGCGGCGCTGTTCGGTGTTCTGCCGAACACCTCGTTCAGCCAGAATGTCGGTCTGGTTACAATGACCAAGATCGTCAACCGCACGGCACTGGGCTGCGGCGCGGTATTTCTGATCCTCTGCGGACTCTGTCCGAAGCTGTCTGCGATTGTTTCCATCATGCCGCAGAGTGTTCTGGGCGGCGCGGCGATCATCATGTTCTCGGCGATCGTCCTGAGCGGTATTCAGCTGATCACCAAGGATCCGATGTCCTCGCGCAATATGACGATTGTCTCGGTTGCACTCGGCCTCGGTTATGGCCTGGGTGCAAACAGCACGGTACTCGCCGGACTTCCGAGCTATGTCACGCTGATTTTCGGCGATTCCGGTATCGTTCCGGCGGCGCTGGTTGCGATTATCCTGAATATTCTTCTGCCGAAGGATGAAACGGCCGAAAAGAATGCTTGACGAAATGCTCTTTGAGCAGCAGATAGAATAATGACCGCCTGATTCCGGATGAGAGAGTCAGGCGGCTTGTTCTAAAAAGGGAATTGTTCTTCGAAGGAGGGCAGCAGAATGGATAGAGTCAATGCAACCGTATTTCTCACAGTGATCGAGACCGGCAGCTTCCGGAAGGCGGCGGATGCACTGGGATACACACAGGCGGGAATCAGTTATATCATCAATTCCATGGAAGAACAGACCGGACTGTCTTTATTCCTGCGGGAGCGCGACGGTGTCCGTCTCAGCCGGGAGGGAGAGATTCTGCTTCCGTTGATCAAACAGCTGGATCATTGGGAGCGCCGACTCCGTCAGACCGTCGATGAACTGAACGGTCTGGAGAAGGGTACCGTCCGTGTACAGATCTTTGACAGCATCTCGATTCACTGGATTCCGGGAATACTGCGGAAATTCCGGGATGATTTTCCGCATATTCAAATCGAGCTGATCTCCGAGGAGGACAGCGTTCGGGCGGAGCAGATGGTATTGAGCGGCGAGGTGGACTGCGGATTCTTCCTGACAGATGTCACCTCCAAGCTGGATGTCTATCCGCTTCTGGAGGAAAATCTGCTGGCGATTGTCCCGCCGGAGCATCCGCTGGCAGATCGTGCGTTTTTTCCGATTGCACAGCTTGGAGATTATCCGTTTATCAGCATGAAATACGATGACAATACCGGAATCAGCAACATCTTCCGAAGCAGAGGCGTTGTACCGGACACAGCGTTCTGTATGGACAACGATTACGCCGCTATGGCGATGGTCAGCAAGGGACTGGGATACTGTATTTTCCCCGAACTCCTGCTGCAGGACATTCCGTATGAGCTGCACTGCTTGCCGTTTGATGAGCCGCAGCGCAGAACCATCCGGATCGGCACGCGGTCAATGAAAACCTGTTCCAATGCCTGTCGCAAATTCATCGAATATACGCGGGAATGGGTACGGGAGCACACGGCAGAGGGGCGCGATTGGTGATAAGGAAAACTTATCATAAATATAACTAACTCTCGTTTTACTATATGCTCATTTGGTGTTACTATACTGATGAAGAAAGCTTTCGGAACCATTTAACAGAGGTGAGAACCATGAAACGCAGCAATGATGGTATGATGTTCGCTTTTGAACGTATGGTACATAGCTTTTCTCATTTATATCAGGAAATGGCGCTGGAATTTGCGCCGACCAGAGGAATGTGGATGAAGTAGTCGTCCCGATTCCGGACAATGCAGCAATTGAATAGTAGGCGAGAAGAAGTCTGCAGGAAACAAGTGATTTGACCGAAGGAGTAACGCTCTCAGGTGCTGTCGACAGACAGTAAAGACTGCAGATGGATTGCCGCTCTGGAGAATCTTCTTTATGACAGAAGTGCCGAAGGTGCAAGAAAAGACAGTCTTTTCAAAACTCTCAGGCAAAAGGACGGAGAATTTGTGTGAATCTATACGAGATGGATGAAACGCAGAGGCCAGAGTGGGATGCTCTGGCCTTTTTTTGCGTTGTACGGAGACCTCTGAGCAAGGAGGATCTACGATAACATGGAAACACTGACAAGAGTACTCGAACAGATCGATTCGCTGGTCTGGGGCGTCCCGCTGATGGTGCTGATTCTGGCCGGCGGCATTCTGCTGACCGCACGGATACAGGTGCTGCAGATCCGCAAGCTCCCCCTCGCACTCAAGTGGATGATCAAAAATGAAGAAGACGGCGAGGGAGAGGTCAGCTCGTTCGGCGCGCTGTGTACGGCGCTGTCCGCCACCATCGGCACAGGCAACATTGTCGGCGTCGCAACGGCGGTTTGTGCCGGCGGACCGGGCGCTCTGTTCTGGATGGTCGTCGCCGCATTTTTCGGTATGGCGACCAAGTATGCGGAGGGTCTGCTTGCAGTCAAATACCGTGTGGTCGATGAGACCGGACACTCGCTGGGCGGCCCGTTCTATTACATTGAGCGCGGCATGGGCGAGAAGTGGAAGTGGCTTGCTAAGCTGTTTGCTTTCTTCGGCGTCCTGGTCGGTCTGCTCGGCATCGGCACGATTACGCAGGTCAACGGTATTGCAAACGCTGTCCGTTCGTTCTTTGATCCGGAGAACACGCATACGGTGCTGATCCCGGGTATCGGTGAATACTCTGTCTTTGTCATCGGCGCATCGATTGTTGTTGCAATTTTTGTCGCACTGGTTCTGATCGGCGGTATCAAACGCATTGCCAGCGTGGCGCAGATCATCGTCCCGTTCATGGCAATCATCTATGTGGCACTCTGCTTGATTTTGATTGTGTGCAATCTTTCTGCGGTTCCGGAGGCAATCGCCACGGTTGTCCGCGGAGCATTTTCCCCGCGTGCCGTCACCGGCGGTGTAGTCGGCAGTGTGTTTGTTGCCATGCAGAAGGGTGTATCACGCGGCATTTTCTCCAATGAGGCCGGCCTTGGTTCTGCTCCGATTGCAGCCGCAGCGGCTCAGACCAAGGAACCGGTTCGTCAGGGTCTGGTCTCCATGACCGGTACCTTCATTGATACGATTGTCATCTGTTCGCTGACCGGTCTTTCCATTGTCATCAGCGGTGCATGGCAGATTGACGGTCTGGAAGGTGTTGAGGTAACAAGCTATGCCTTTGCACACGGACTGCCGTTCTCGGAGCAGGTTTCGTCCTGTCTGCTGATGGTCTGTCTGGCGTTCTTTGCCTTTACGACTATCCTCGGCTGGGATTATTACTCCGAGCGCTGTCTGGAGTATCTGACCAACGGACGCACCCATGTGATTACCGCATACCGCTGGCTGTACATTCTGGTTGTTTTTATCGGTCCGTATATGACTGTTTCCGCCGTTTGGACCATTGCGGATATCGTGAACGGATTGATGGCAATTCCGAATATGATTGCAATCTTTGCGCTGAACGGTATTGTCGTAAAGGAAACGCAGGCGTTCTTTGAGAGACAGAAGCTGGGAGGATCGACACCTCGGTAAGGATTCTGCATTCGGTTTTTCTTTTCTATACTAAACAAACCGGCGGGACTGCGTGTTCTGCCGGTTTTGTCTTTGAAAAAAAGCCGCTTATGGTTCACAAGAGCATGAGAACATGATAAATTCGATGCCATGGCGGACGATGCGATGAAGAGCGGCAACATTCTGGTCAATCCGCGCTCTTCGGGGAAGAGGGATATCCTCGACCTGTATCACAAGGCGCTGTGATCGTTTGATTCTAAAACAGGAAAGACAGCCGGACACAGGAAATCCTTTTGTCCGACTGTCTTTCTGCTGACCGCAGGATAGCTTTACATAGATTTTACATTTGACGGAGTGAAAAGTTTACATCTGCTTGGTATACTACAAAAAGGTGGAGTATATTTACCACTGAATCAAACAGATATGAGTGAATTGCGAAGGGGTATTATGAACGAATTACGAAACAAAAGTGGATTTTTATGTGATATGGACGGTGTCATCTATCACGGCAACCGTCTTCTGCCGGGCGTGCGTGAATTTGTCGACTGGCTGTATGCGGAGAATAAGAATTTTCTGTTTCTGAC
>JALFIV010000083.1 GCA_022775385.1 Clostridiales bacterium | reverse complement strand
ATGTACGTCCGGCCGATGCCGTCGTTCTTGGTCTTGGTGGATTCCTTGAAGTAGTAGTTCGGCTCACGCTCGACCGTCTCGCCCGCGGACAGCTCCTTGACCAGCTGCTCGGTCTCGAGGTCGCGGTCGATGATGTTGCCGAAGGTTCCGCCGGAGACCGTGAACTTGCCGTTGGTCGGCGTGCGGACGGTGCGGGAGATACCGACCGTGTTGAACTTCGGCTTGAGCTTGTCGGTGACATACTGATACACCTTTTTCTTGCTCACCTTGACGTTCAGATGCTTGACACCGCTGATGAGCTTGTGGATCTTCTTGCCCTCGACCTTGACGGTGGTCGTGCCGTCGTCAATCGTGATCGAGGATCCCATGATCTTGTCCAGCTCCGCCTTCGCCGTGGTGATCTTCTCGCTGTCCGCGGTGATCTCCGGGTTTGCGTACAGCTTGGTGATCTCGACCTTGCCGTCCGGCGAGCAGATTGCCTCGGATACCGCGTTCATCAGCGCGTTCTCGTCAACCTCCGTGCCGATGACCTCCGGGACGATCTCGTAGACGCCGTCCTTGTACTCGATGTACGCATCCGTCGGCGGGGTCGTGGTCTTCTCATCCATGCAGGAGAGCGCGCGGACGGTCTTTCTGAGCTTGGTTCTGCTGTAATCCAGTTCAATGCCCTCGACCTCAACCTGATTGGAGAACGCCTCCGTGAACCACAGCGGCGCATTCTGCTGCTCGAGTGCGGTCTGCAGGACATCCGCCTGCTTGCCGTCCTTGCCGTTGAACAGGTACTTCGCGTCGATGTCCCCCGAAGAGACCGTGTCCTTGGTGTCCTTTCCGTCCTTGGTGATGGTCACGATGTACGAATCGGACAGCGCAGTGAGCGATTCCTCCGCCTTTGCGACATTCTGATTCTCGATCGAAAGGCCGCAGGCTGTCGTACCCGGATAGAAGTGCGAGCTGTAAAACGCAAATCCGCTGAAGTAGACGGCGAGGATCACAACAATGATTCCCACCAATACGCCAATCTTAACTTTTTTCTTTGTTTCCATGATTTTGTGCCGTTATCGGGCCGCCTCCTTATCTTGTTTCTTATTTCTTACACCTTTTATTGTCTGGGACGCATGGCGAGTGAACTCAAATCCATACGTCTTTAATAGCATATCACATTTCATACAGCAGAATCAAGTAAAAGTGTTATATTTCGACAGATAGATTTCCAGAATCTACAGCTGTCTCATACGCCGGCGGAAAACGCGCAGAAAAATGCCCCGCATTGCTGCGGGACATTCCGTTCTCACTCTTCGATTGCGACGATCTGGCTCTCCGACCACGGGGTTTCCACCCGCTCTCCGCCGAAGGTTTTGTACGCCTTGATGCGGAAATAGTAAATTTCCTCCACATCCAGTCCGGAGACCTTCGTCGGACTGCGGGATGCCTGAATAGTCTGCTCCGTCCGGAAGGACTCCGAGGTCGAGTACGAGAGGATGTAGCCGTCCGCCTTGTCGTTCCCCTGCCAGGTGATCTTGACGGTTTTACTCTCCTCCTGAATCAGATCCTCGATCTCCACCGGCTTGAGGAAGTAGGTGGAGACGCCCGTCTGGTTCATGGCGGACTTGGTGGAGCCGTAGTACGCACAGACCGTATAGGTGTACGACGTTCCGTTCACCGCGGTCAGATCCAGATACGAGGTCTTGGTCTGTCCCTTGACCTTCGCCATCTGCTCCCACTGTGCATCCGCACCGCTCCGGCGGTAGATCTCATAGCCGGAGGCGCCGCTCGCCGCGCTCCACGTGACCTGCACGCCGCCGCCGGCGGAGGACGCGCGCTTGAGCGACGGCATCTTCAGGCAGGTGATCGAACGGGAGGGCGCGTAGCCGCTCAGCTTGTCGCCCTTGTAGATCGTCCGGATGGAATAGGTATATTTCTTTCCCGCCGAGGCGGTCTCGTCGGTGAAACTGCTCTTGACCGTGGACTTTTTGAGCACCGTCCACTTGGAGGCGCCCGCGCTCTTGCGGTAGACGCGGTAGCCGGTCGCCTTGCTGACCTTATCCCACTTGATGCGGACGCCGGCTTCCGTGTTGGACAGCTCGGCGATCACCGCGGTCGCGTAGCTGCGCTCCGCCTGCATGCCGCCGGTGTCAAAGCCGCCGTAAAAGCTCTCCGGATTGCGTCCGACCGCGCGGACGGTATAGCGGTAGGTATTGCCCAGACTCACGCTCTCGTCCAGATAGGACAGCTCGGACACGGTCGCGAGATACTTCCAGCTGTCGCTGCTCTTGCTCTTGCGGTAGACGCGGTATTTCTTGACGCTGTCGACCGCCTGCCAGCTGATGCGGA
Organism: Clostridiales bacterium; assembly: GCA_022775385.1. Taxonomy (GTDB): domain Bacteria; phylum Bacillota; class Clostridia; order Oscillospirales; family Butyricicoccaceae; genus Butyricicoccus_A. The sequence goes on along the minus strand of JALFIV010000083.1, from coordinate 3,667 downwards.
TGCCGGCGGTCTCGTTGACCGCACTGGTCAGACGGGTTTTGCCGGGACGCTGGAGGCCGGGCACCTGTCCCATGCCGTAGGTGGTCTTGCCGCCCGACTCCCGAACCGCGCAGACGCGGTAGCGGTAGGTCTTGTAGGCGTTCGCGCTCTTGTCTCGATAGCTCAGCTTGTCCGTGCTCGCGAGCGTCTTCCACTTGCCGCCCGACTCCATGCGCTGAACCCGGTAGCGCTTGGCGCCGGACACCTTGTTCCACACGAGCGTGACCGTCGTTCCCGTCCCGGAGATCTTCGTGACCTTGGGGGTGGCAACCGTGCGCTTGAGCGATTTTCCCGCGCTGTACGCGCTGAAGAACGTGCTGTTTCCGTTGGCGCAGTAGGCGCGAACCGCATAATAGTACTTGGTGCCGTACTTCGCCGTGCTGTCGGTATACGAGGTGCCCGTGACGCGCTCTATCGGCTTCCAGTCCTCCGCGCCGCTCGTCCGGCGGTATACCTCATAGCCCGCCGCGCTGTCCACCGCGCCCCACTTGAGCAGATTGCCGCCGCTGGATTCCTTCAGCTCGGTCAGCTTCGGACGTCCGACGCGGGTGACCGGCTGGGAGCGCTCACTGCGCACCTCCGCGCCGTTCTCGATGTGGATCGAGCGGATCGCATAGAGATAGGTCGTGTCGGTCTGTGCCGACGTGTCCGTGTAGCTCGTCGTCTCGGAGATGCCGATTTTCTCCCAGTCCGTCGAGGCAGTCTTGCGGTAGATATGATAGCGGTTTGCGCCGCTGACCGCCTTCCATGTCAGTTTAACGCTGGTTTCGGTTCCCGAAATGCCTGTGATGACCGGTGCGGCATAGTCCAGCACGGACACCGCCGGTGTCTCCGCCGTTTCGTTCAGCACCACCGTGAGCGACGGGATGTCGTCCTGCGTCAGCGACGGGTCGAGCGCATAGCCCTCCCACACCGGGGTAAACCGGTAGGACGGCTCGCTCGTGTCGTCAAAGTCCGTCCCGCATTCCCAGCGGACCGGAATCTCGTGCGGCTCCGCCGCGCCGTCCAGATAGACCGTCAGCGTCTGCGGAAACTGCTCCAGCAGGTCGTCCAGCCCGGGCTTGACGTCCGGCGCGTATTCGGTCTGCTCCGGCGGTACAATCGCCGTGATGCAGGGCGTCTCCGCCTCCTCCGCGGCCTGCGCATCGTCCACCGAGATGGTGACGACGTCCGTCCCTTCGGATTCCGCCTCCGGCACCGCCGGCTCGACCTCGATTTCAGCCTCGGGTTCGGTCTCCTGCGGCAGTGCGCTCTGCACATCGTCCGCTTCTTCTATCACGATTTCCTCCGCCTGCGCCCGCGGCACCGTCATCACACCGAGATTTCCGGCCACCGTCAGCGCGAGCGCGAGACTCAGCATCCGTTTTTTCATGCCTGCTCCTTTCCCGTCCATGGGGGTACACCTCAATTTGCTTTATTCTACCACAAACCGCGGAAGAATACAAATTTTGAACAGATCGCACAAAAGCCTCTCGTTATTTCTCTTTTGTGTATCAATCTTCCGTTCTCCTGATACAGACGGGAGCGGATGATCGGAAACGGAAGAAAAATACCCTCCCGCGCCGGGAAAGCGCGAAAGGGTGCATGGATTATTCGTCTGTTTCCTCCGGCGGTGTCTGCGCATCGCCGCCGGTCTCCTCCGTCCCGCGTTTCGGCAGGGACGGCGGCTTGATTCTGGAGAGCTTCTGCAATCCGCCCGCGGTCTTTTCGCGCAGGGTGCGGAGCGAGCCGCTCCACGCGCCGGCCGGCAGTTTTCCCGACGAGCTCCACGGCGGCGCCTCCTCCTCGCGGGTGTCCGCCGTCAGACGCATGCCGCGCCGCTGACGCGTCCGCATCGAGACGCCCGCCGCCACGCCGATGGCGAGAAAGCTTGTGACCATCGCCGAGCCGCCGTAGCTGAAGAACGGGAGCGGCAGTCCCATGACCGGTCCGACTCCGAGGCACATGAAGATGTTGACATAGGTCTGATACAGCAGCATACTGCCGATACCGGTGCAGACCAGCGTCAGGAAGTGGCCGTCCGCGCGGTATGCGACGTAGAAAACGCGGAAAATCAGCAGGTTGAGCAGGATCAGGATGAGCAGACAGCCGACCAGTCCCCACTCTTCACCGGCGACCGCGAAGATAAAGTCGGTCTGCTTTTCCGGCAGCATGTTGTGCTGGGTCTGGCTTCCCTGCAGGTAGCCCTGGCCGAACAGCCGTCCCGCACCGATGGCGATGCGGCTCTGCTCCTGCTGCCAGTACGCATCCGGCGCAATCGACGGGTCAATCAGTACCAGAATGCGGTTTTTCTGCGCCGTACTCAAGAACTTCCACAGCACCGGCGCGGCCGCCGCGATCACCGCGATGCCGGCGGCAAACCACTTGAGGCTGAGTCCCGCGGCGAACAGAATCGCAATCGCGATAAACACATAGGACAGCGCGACACCCATGTCGTGCGACGGAATCAGAATCGCGAGCACCATGACCGCGAGCTGGAGTCCCAGCATGAGCAGGCTCTTCCAGTGGTTGATCTGACGCCGGTACAGCGCCGCCTGCTTGGCAAACGTAAAGATAAACAGCAGCTTTCCGATCTCGCCCGGCTGAATGCCGATGCCGGCGAAGCGGAGCCAGCTGCGGTTGCCGCCGTCCTCATAGCCGAACACCACGAGGGAGAGCTGAAACAGAATATTCACCACCAGAACGATGCGCCAGAATCGGGTGTGGTTCTCCCACCGGACGCAGGACATCACGACAAATCCGATCAGTCCCAGCACAATCGCCGCAGACTGTACGGTGATGAAGCGGGAGGAGTCCTCGGACAGCGCCGCGGCCGCCGAGTAGATCAGCACAAGGCCGCAGGCCGAGCAGATGAGCGCGATGACCAGCAGAAAGTAGTCGATGGTTCGTACATATCGGTCCAGGCTCTTTAACAAATTGGGCATGAAACCGTTCCTTTCCTCCGCCCGTTTTCCGCTCCGAACCGGGAAAACAGGGCGTTTTTTCTTTCACAGACCTATCATACCACCTTTGACAGGTTCGGTAAATACTTTTTCTCCAGATTTCTCCTTCCGTCCCGCCCGCCGTTTTTCCGCTCATTTTTCCAGTTCCGCATAATTTTCGCAAATCATCCCACAAATTCCGGCAAAGTTATGATATAATAGGTCGTGTGTATGGTCTGAGACGGGAAACCCCGCGCTCAGACACCAGTATGTGTGCTCTGCCGAACCGGCAGAATCGGTAAAATTAAAGGAGGCTTTCTTTTTATGTTATCCGACATCGAAATTGCTCAGGGCTGCCAGATGAAGCCCATCCGCGAGGTCGCCGCAAAGATCGGCCTGACGGAAGATGATCTGGAATACTACGGAAAATACAAGGCGAAGATCGGTCCGGAGGTCTGGGATCGCGTCAAGGATCGTCCGAACGGCAAGCTCGTCCTGGTCACCGCAATCAACCCGACGCCGGCCGGTGAGGGCAAGACCACCACGACGGTCGGTCTCGGTCAGGCGCTCGACAAGATGGGCAAGAAGTCCATGATCGCACTGCGTGAGCCGTCCCTCGGTCCGGTATTCGGCATCAAGGGCGGCGCGGCAGGCGGCGGCTACGCGCAGGTCGTCCCGATGGAGGACATCAACCTGCACTTCACCGG
>JALFIV010000003.1 GCA_022775385.1 Clostridiales bacterium | reverse complement strand
AACATCGTCGAGCGTGCGCTCGATATCCGCAATCAGATGGGTGGAAATCACGACCGTGCTGTTTTCACTGTAATTCGTCAAAATCGTATCTAAAATATAATCTCGTGCCGCCGGATCGACGCCGCCGATCGGCTCATCCAGCAGATATAAGTCGGCTTCCCGACTCATGACCATGATAAGCTGAACCTTTTCCTTCGTGCCCTTGGACATCGTTTTGATGACCGCCTCCGGCTCGATGTTCAGACGGTGCAGCATATCTTCGGCTTTCTCCCGGTTAAAATTGTCGTAAAAACTCTCAAAAAAGTTCATCAGCTCGTTTACCGTCATCCAGTTGCTCAGATAGGAGCGCTCCGGCAGGTAGGATACCTTCCGATGCGTGATGATTCCGGGCTGATCTCCCTCAATCGTGACATCTCCCGCCGTCGGCGTCAGCAGTCCGTTCGCCAGCTTGATGAGCGTGCTCTTGCCGCTTCCGTTCGGTCCGAGCAGACCGACGATCTGTCCTCGCTCGAGCGCAAAGCTCACATTGTTGAGCGCCGTCTTTGTTCCAAACCGCTTGCACAGTCCGGTGCACTGTAAAATCGGTGTCATGCCTCTTCCTCCTTCCGGATCGCCTGTTCCATCATCTCCACGATCTCTTCCGCGGAGAAGCCCATCTCTTTCATGGATGTCAAAAAAATCTGAATCTGTGTCATGGCAAGTTCCCTCCGTTTCCCCCGAATTCGTTCAGTCTCGTCTGTGACAAACCGTCCCGCCGTGCGCTGGGAGTACAGCAGTCCCTCGCGCTCCAGATCGGTCAGCGCGCGCTGCATCGTGTTGGGATTGACTCCCGCCTCCGCCGCAAGCTCGCGCACTGCCGGCAGCCGGCTGCCCGCCGGATACTGCCCGGATGCAATCGCCTGCAGAAGGATCTCCTCCAGCTGGAGATAAATCGGTCGGTCATTGGTCAGATTCCAGTCCATGTCCCGCCTCCTCTCGTGCTCTTGTATCATTGTATTGTTGTATTACTTGATTGATACAATCATACAATAGTCCAATCAAAAAATCAAGAGCAAATCCACAAATCTTTAATGTTCCTCATCTGAGTATTTAAAAGATTGACATCAGAAAGAGGATGTGCTATTGATAGGGTGAGAAAAACAATACTGAGGGGGTATATCTTCCATGACAGAACAGGAAAAGATGAAACAGGGACTGTGGTATGACGCAAACTACAATCCGGAACTTCTTGCACTGCGAGATAAGGCGGAGGAGCTGTGCTTCCAGCTTAACCAGACCAGCCCGTCAGACCGGATAACCCGCGAACAGATTCTATGTGAACTGCTCCCACACCGAGGCAAGGATACCGTCATCCTCTCCCCATTCTATGCGGACTACGGCTTTCACTGCCGTATCGGCGACGCGACCTTTCTCAACCACGGAGTCTATCTCATGGACGGGGCACCGATCACGATCGGCGCACATTGTTTCATCGGACCGAACTGCGGGATATACACCGCTTCCCATCCGCTCACGGCGGAACAGCGCAATCAGGGACTGGAACGGGCGCTCCCGATCACAATCGGCGACAATGTGTGGATTGGCGGCAATGTGACGATTCTCCCCGGCGTCACAATCGGATCAGCGTGCGTGATCGGCGCCGGGAGCGTGGTCACCCACGATATTCCCGCCGGAATGATCGCTGTCGGCAATCCCTGCCGCGTTGTCCGTCCGATCACACCGGAAGACCGGATCAATCTGCCGGACTGAACTGCACACAAAAAACGGGCTTCCCCGCGCAATGCGGAGAAGCCCGTCTGTTTTTTCAGATGATCCAATCAGAGGATGTCGATGTACTCGCCTGCGAGCGCCTTGTTCATGCTGCGGACAGCACAGAACTTGCCGCACATGCTGCAGGTGTCGCTGTGGTCGTCCTCCGGCGCGCGGTCGTCACGGATGCGCTTTGCGGTCTCCGGATCGAGCGCGCACGCGAACTGCGCATCCCAGTCCAGATTGCGGCGTGCGTCCGCCATCTTGTCGTCGATGTCACGCGCACCCGGAATGCCCTTGGCAATGTCCGCCGCGTGCGCCGCGATCTTGGATGCGATGATGCCCTGCTTGACGTCCTCGACGTTCGGCAGTGCGAGATGCTCTGCCGGCGTGACGTAGCACAGGAATGCCGCGCCGTTCATTGCGGCAACGGCGCCGCCGATGGCGCTCGTGATGTGGTCATAGCCCGGTGCGATGTCGGTGACCAGCGGTCCGAGGACATAGAACGGTGCGCCCATGCACAGCGTCTTCTGTACTTCCATGTTCGCCGCGATCTGGTTGAGCGGGACGTGTCCCGGTCCCTCGACCATGACCTGTACGTTGTGCGCCCATGCGCGCTTGGTCAGCTCGCCCAGACGAACCAGCTCCTCGATCTGGCAGACATCGGTCGCGTCAGCCAGGCAGCCCGGACGGCAGGCGTCACCCAGCGATACGGTGACGTCGTACTCCTCACAGATGTCCAGAATCTCGTCAAAGTGCTCGTAGAACGGGTTCTCCTCGCCGGTCATGCTCATCCATGCGAATACCAGGCTGCCGCCGCGGCTGACGATGTTCATCTTGCGCTTGTGCTTGCGGATCTGCTCGATGGTCTTGCGGGTGATGCCGCAGTGCAGGGTGACAAAGTCCACGCCGTCCTCTGCATGCAGACGGACAACGTCAATGAAATCCTGTGCGGTCAGGGTCGCCAGATCGCGCTGATAGTGGATGACACTGTCGTAGACCGGTACCGTGCCGATCATCGCCGGACACTCACTGGTCAGCTTGCGGCGGAACGGCTGGGTGTTGCCGTGGCTGGACAGATCCATGATTGCCTCGGCGCCCATGTTGACCGCGCTCATGACCTTCTGCATCTCAATGTCGTAGTCCTTGCAGTCGCGGGATACACCGAGGTTGACGTTGATCTTGGTGCGCAGCATACTGCCGACGCCCTCCGGGTCCAGACAGGTGTGATTCTTGTTCGCACAGATCGCAACCTTGCCCTCTGCGACCAGCTGCATCAGCTTGTCGACCGGCATATTCTCCTTCTTTGCGACGGTTTCGATTTCCGGGGTGACGATACCGCGGCGTGCAGCATCCATCTGTGTGGTATAGTTTCTCATGACGGTTCCTCCCTGTTCGTCAAATAGATTTCGTAAATTCGTTTGTGATGGCAAAGGCGTGGTTCATCGGTCCCGAACCCTGTCCCAGATCGAGCATCGCGCTCAGCGCGCCGGTGAGATACCGCTTGGCTCTCCGAACGGACTCTTCCATCGGATATCCGTTGGCAAGATTGCTCGCGATGGCGCTGGACAGCGTGCAGCCCGTGCCGTGTGTGTTCGGATTGTCGATGCGCGGACTGCGGAACCATGCGACCGTGTCTCCGTCCACGAGCAGATCGTTCGCGTCGTTGACGCGGTGTCCGCCCTTGCACAGGACCGCACAGCCGTACTTGTCCGAAATCGCCTTCGCCGCGTCGATCATCTGCTCCGCCGAGGTGATGCTCCGTCCGGACAGCACCTCGCTCTCCGGAATGTTCGGCGTGACCAGACTCGCAATCGGAAGCAGCCGCTCGCACAGCGTCTGTACCGCATCCTCACCGATCAGGCGCGCACCGCTGGTCGCAACCATAACCGGATCCACCACAATATTTTCCGCCTGATACCGGGTCAGCCGCTCGGCGATGACCTCAATCAGGGCGCTGGAGGATACCATTCCCGTCTTTACCGCATCCGGACGGATGTCGGTAAAAATGCAGTCAAGCTGCTGCTCCAGAAAAGCCGGGGTGACCTCCATGATTCCTGTTACGCCGGTCGTATTCTGTGCAGTCAGCGCGGTGACCGCACTCATGGCGTATACGCCATGTGCCGTCATCGTCTTGATGTCTGCCTGAATGCCGGCGCCTCCGCTGGAATCGCTCCCAGCGATTGTCAATGCTGTATGCATAGGTCCTCCTTTGTGATACAACAATGCTTTTGTAACGCGGCCGGAAGTGGTGCCCCCATCCTGCCGCAGGACTGATTTATAATCTTGCCAGCTTATCCAGCAGAGCATGTGCCGCCGCGGTCTTGTCCTCCGCTGCATACAGCGCGCTGACCACCGCGACGCCGTCGATGCCGGTGCCCGCAAGCTGATCGATATTGTCCAGAGAAATGCCGCCGATCGCAACAACCGGAATCGACACCGCCTCGCAGATCGCCTTCAGCTCGCTGTGCGCGAGCTTGGTGACGTTGGTCTTGGTCTCGCTGCCGAATACCGCGCCGCAGCCGATGTAGTCCGCACCGGCCTGCTGCGCCGCGAGCGCCTCCGCAACACTGTGCGCACTGCCGCCGATAATGGCATCCGGTCCGAGTATCGCGCGCGCCTTCTCAATTCCCATGTCGGACAGACCGACATGAACGCCGTCCGCGCCGATCTGTTTAGCGAGATCCGGACGGTCATTGATGATGCACGGGACGCCGTGTCGGCGGCAAATCGGGAGCAGCTCCCGCGCCTGTCTCAGAATCTCCTCGTCCGGCTGGTTCTTTTCGCGCAGCTGTACACAGGTCACACCCGCCTGAATCAGGGTTTCCGTCACCGAGGCAAGCGTCTCGCCCGGCTTTAGCCAGCTACGGTCGCTCACCGCATACAGGGCGAGCTGTTCCGACTTGATCATAGCTTTCTCCATCCTTCCTCTTCGCCGCCGCGCAGCAGATCGACCGCGTCGAACAGTGCTGTGTGGAACTGTCCCATTCCCGCCTGTCTGCGGTCGGTTTCCCGTCCGGCGCGCCATGCGCTGGCCTTCCACAGACGGGATGCCGCACAGGCGGATGAAAATCCGTCCAGTCCCGCGCCGCAGAACAGGGCGCACAGTGCCGACAGCATACAGCCGCCGCCCGTGATGCGCGCAATGCGGTCGTCTCCGCCGCCGTACTGTACCGTCTGTTCCCCGTCGGAAATCGTGTCGATTCGTCCGGAGAGCAGCACCGCACAATGGTAGGTCTGCGCAAGCCGCGCTGCCAGCTGCTTTCTTTTCTCATCGGTTATCTCGACGCCGCTCTCTACGCCGCTCTGTGCGACGCGGAATCCCAGCAGGGTGTATGCCTCCGCCGGATTGCAGCGGATCACATCCACCGAAATCTCGTGCAGCAGCCGCTCGGTCTGTTCCCGGCGGAATGCGCTCACGCCGACGCCGACCGGATCGAGCACCACGGGATGGTGCAGGCGGTTTGCCTCCCGTCCCGCAGCGGTGCAGGCGGCAAATTTGCTCTCATCCGGTGTGCCGAGGTTGAGCAGGGTCGCCTGACAGATCGCGGTGATCTCCGCCGCCTCCGCCGGATGCGAACCCATGATCGCACTGCCGCCCGCGGCGAGCAGGACATTGGCGACATCCGTCATCGTGACCGAATTGGTCAGGCAGTGGACGCGCGGCTGAGATGCCCGCATCCGCCGGATACAGTCAAAATAATTCGTGTTCATCACGCCAGATAGTCCTTCAAAATCCCGCGCCGCTCGAGCATACTCAGCACGACAAACGCCAGAATGCTGCCCGCGACCGTCGAGATCAGGAACGGGATGACATAGACAAAGGCGGTCTCCGGCTGGACGCCCATCAGCAGCTTGGCGATCGGATACGCCGCCAGTCCACCGAGAAAGCCGGTTCCGAGCGCCTCGGCGAGGCAGGTCAGATCAATGCGGCGGCTCAGACGGAACACCAGACCGCAGCACAGCGCGCCGACCATGCTGCCCGGAAACGCCAGCAGACTGCCGATGCCGAGCAGGTTGCGCAGCAGGCTCGCACAGAACGCGATGCCTACGCCCCAGCCCGGTCCGAGCGTGACCGCGGCGAGCACATTGATCATGTGCTGAACGGGTGCGCACCGGCTTCCCGCCACCGGAACGCTCAGCAGGCTTCCCACAACCGCCAAAGCGACAAAGATGCCGGAAATGGCGAGTTTTCTGGTTGCGGTCTGTTGTTTCATAGCACAGAATCTCCTTTTTATTTGATACACCAGAATAAAAAACGGGAGACGCGGTACGTCTCCCATCTGCATTTCTGTTTCCGGTGTGACTTCCCTACGTTGGCATTATCCAGATCAGGTTGCGGGTCAAAGCACATTCGCTTCCTCTCAGCCGACTTTCGCGTCAGCTCCCCGAGTATTTCTCTGTGGTTCAGTATAACACGATTTGTCCGGGGATGCAAGCCGGAGCGCGGAGAAAACAGGGACGAATTGTCCGACAATCCGTCCCGATACTGCATAACACGGATTGCTGACGCCCATACTAACACGGAGGTGATGGTATGCCAAAAGCAAGTATCTATTTTACGTTGGGAAAAATCGATGACAAACACGACAGCAAGGCGATCAAGCGCGAACTGGATACGCTGCCGGGCGTGATTTCGGTCAGCGTCAACGACAGCTCCCATCGAGTTGCCGTGGACTTCGACACCTCCCGCGTTCAATCCGGCCGCATTGTAAAGCAGGTGGAAACGATGGGGTATCCGATCATGGATTCCAAAATCGACAACCATATCCTGTAGGAGGCACACGGTTTAGAATCCTCTGAGCCGTAAAAATCCGAATCAAAACAGGAATGCAAAAAAAGAAATCCATTCGGAATAACGACGTATCATTGACCGAACCGAAAACCCGGCGGGAGCTCGCCGGGTTTCCTTCTTTTCATAGTCGTTCGCCTCAAAAGCTTGTCCGATACAGCGGAATCACATTGATAACCGGCTCTTCATAGGGATGGACACACTTCACCGCCTCCACAGTCTCATCCACACGCGCCCTGCGGCAGGTGACCTCCACCTTCAGCTCCGGCTCGGAACTGATTTCGCCGACGCTCCCGAGATATGGGTTGGTTCCCTCCAGCGGCCGCCAGCATCCGGTGACACGGCTGTACGACAGACAGCAGTCGTACCCTCCGATGTGTCCGGCGTCCGTTTCCTGCAGTGCCTGCTGCAGCACAGCCAGATGGGTCTCCGGGATAAAGATCTCCAATTTACAGTATTCAAATTCAGCCATATGATCCCTCCTGTACGCAAAGATGACAGAGCAATCTTTCCGTTTCCCCTGTACAACCTCTTTCCGCTCTCTATCCAAGATTATACCACAAAAAAAGATAAGCCGACTTCCAAAACAGAAATCGGCTTATGGTCGGAGTGACAGGATTCGAACCTGTTATATCGGTTCCATACAGTCGTTTTCAATACTATTTTTCCATTAAAATTTACATTTCACGCGATTTACATCCGTTTTTTCTCACATAGTTTCATTGATAATTTGTGCGTTTGGGGTAAATGTAGGGGTATAAATAATCTTGAGAAGGACTTTTCCATTCTCTACAAAAAAATAGAGCGACATACTCTCGCATGCCACTCCGCAAAAGCAAAATGCTTTTTCCACTTATTAATTATAATACTCGCAGTTGACGAAAATGTCAACATTTTTTCACGACAGCTTTTCTAGTTTATCACTATTCAAACCAGCAGTCAACTACTTTTTTGAAAAACTCCATTGTTGTGCGCACAGTATCATTATTTTTATAATACTCATTATGTTCAATCATTCTGCGTGTCATTTCATGTAGTTTTTTTGCAACCGCTTTATGTACTCCTTCACTGGTAACAATCTCACTATGTAAATACAGCAAAGTGGTAATTTGACGAACTCGAATGTTACTCATCTTTCTTTTACGGACATCTTTCGTGATCCCAGCTTCAGACAATTTTGATAACACTCTCAGATTTGCTTTCTTTTCTAACTCGGTAGGAATCAAATCGTTCAGAATACAATTATTGTGTGCGCAGGCATTTCGAAGCATTCTAATATCCAGCAGGAGATATGATTCATTATGCATATGCTTATTTCCCAGACGTTCTGCGCAAAATTGGTAGAAATAGGCAAACCGTCCAAATGGAATCACTTCTATGAATACCCAGACCGGATAATTTCCATCATATTTTTTTATCATATTCCCGCAATATGGATTGCCACGATTTCTAGACAATTCATGACAAAGCTGTTTGTAATGATCGGGTTCCTCTGGATCCGTTGGCTTCAAACTTTCCATATAATCTGCGACGATCTGATAACCGTCCTCTGTGCTGTTCTCAATCTCATGAAGTAGTTTTAATTTGGCATAATGTTCGATATCCAACGCCATTTCCAACAATAAATAACGCAAACGCATATCAATAATCGCCAAATCTTTTAAATATGCAAAATCCAGATCTATATATTTTCCTGCCCTTCTTCCACATTGATCCTTTATAAAATTTTTACGATATGATGTTAATTTAAAATAATTATTATTATTTGACAGATATCTTTTTGCTCCTTCTATAGATATTTTTTCAAATTGAATACCATTATTCATCAGTCGTTTTATTTGTTCATCAACTGAAAGCATCGGCTTTTTGCAAATTGCCATCTTTTTCTCCTCATTCAAACACGTCGATTTTAGTCAAATAATATCTATATTATAAATCGTTACGCATATGAACGCAAGCGAAGATACATATTTCCATTCACTATAAATACGCCCGACAGGAGTTTTTCGTCTCCCATCGGGCGGTTCTTTATCTGCGCGAAATCTTGATCGGCGGATTAACAATCCGGTTGCCGTCTTGGTCGAAGACTTCCCATGTAAAGGCTGTTCTCTGGTTATGGACACTCAGAACCGCGCTCAGCTGCGGCTTCTGCGTTGGGAATTTCATGTGTAGGTATTCAACCCTGCCGTCAGCACGCCGACAGGTCAGCACTTCCTCATCCGCAACCATCCGATCCATTTCTTCTTCTGTTGCAACTCGAACCTTATTCATCTGCCAGCGCTTCCCCGCAGATTTTCTGGAATCCGTCAGGCGACATAATAACAGTGTTGAAATAGATTTCGTCATTCAGTGCCTGTCTGCAATAGTTTGCCAGCGTATCTGCGGCCGCGTCCTTTGCCTCTTTCGAGATAAAGAACTTGATTTCCTGGTCTTCCGAAATGCCCGGGTTGTGCTTCTTTGCATAATCTGCAATGATTCGAAGCATCGTCAGATTTCCCTCATAGCGGCGCACATACTCCATAATCTCAACATCAGTAAGATCAATGCCGGCCGCAAAGATCTTTGCATCGTCGGTCATGTCAGCGCCGTGCGGCGTGTACCGTTCAATCAGCTCATCATGAAACGCGCGCACCATCTGGTTGATCTCCTGCACACCGGCATCCGCTACGCTCTGGCGCTCTGCCTTGGCCTTTGCGATTGCTTCCCTCTCGTAGGGCGAACCCTTGAAGCGGTCATCCACAATGCCGCTTGCAATGTTCTGGTCAAGCCGAACCAGCTTGTTGTGATATTCAATTGTCTTGTTCTTCATATTCTGAGTAAATGCCATGATAATAATCCTTTCTATTGGTTGTCCGTGTGGTTGATATCCTGCAATTCATCAAGTCTTGTCCACATCACCACCTTTCCCGATAATTGCAATGGCTTCTGCTATGAATGCCTCCCGGCACTGCTCCTGATATCGTTCATACCGCCGCATCAGCCGGTCATAGGTCGATCGGTGCATACCCTTCGGCTTATCCGGTGTAAAGCTCTTGAAATCGAATACAGAGAACCCCGGCGGGAACTCGCACCCGAGATTTTCTCTGGCGAACTGCACGCCCAGGTCAAAGTAATACCGACAATCTTTCCAGTCCTGCTGCGTCTTGTAGTTGAGACCGGCGCACTTCCGGCAGCGGAAGCCGCTTGAAGTCAGATACAGATACCGGAACCGCTCCCCACAGCCGGGACAGAACCAGAACACCCGTGAACCGCCGAAGCCGTTGCTGATCCGCGCAAGCTGAATATGAGCAATGCGACGATACTTCGGCTTTGAATAGAAGATATCCACATACTCCCGCCCACCGTCTGCATACTGTTCACAGTCAAGGTTCATGCTGACCGTTCCAGCGTGCAGGCAAATTGCTTCCAAAACCTCCGTCTTTATCGTCTCGAAACTATCAATGCGGAATGAATCTTCCACCGTGCCGTGTGTCTTGTTCTCGCCTCCATGTCTGCGCACAGAATCACCTTCTTTTTTCGCCTAAATATAATGTGAAACCGGGGTATTTTGTGCTTCATACTGCAGCAGCTCCCGCCGCTTGCCTGCCTCATCCGGTGCTATGCCGTTGTCCGCGCACCATGCCAGATATTGCGACACTTCCCGATCAATCCGCGGCTCGATCTCCGGCCAGTCATCCCGCCGCCGCAGGTGGTACAGCAGCTCCCACACATCCCGCCGCAAATGTTCCTTGCTGGAATAGAACGGCAGGAACGCTTGTATTGCCGGGTCTTTCCGCAGGGTGCGAATTACCTTGCTGTGTATCTGACTGCCGCGCGACCTCCCGATCTGCTGACCGTCCGCCCAGTCTGCGACGCTCTCGCCCAGCGTATAGACATGATAAATCAAGTCCTGTTCCCGATCCGGCAGGCGGGACACCGCGCCGCGCACCACGCGCTGAAGGTCGGTCAACTCGCAGTCATCCGCGATATGTACTGTTTCATCCTCCAGCGTGTCAAGGATCGTCAATTCTTCCCCCGGGATCACCGGCGCGTCAATCGGTACGGTGGGAACCTGCCGTATCTTCCCGTTCTGAATGTGCAGCGCATTCATGCACGCTTTCTTGATATGGAAACCCAGATAGGACGTGAACAGGCTTTTCCCGGGCTGATATCCCATCACAGCGTCGTGAAATCCGATCCAGCAGTCTTGCATCATGTCGTCAGGCTCAATGCCAGCGGCTGTGCATTGCGTCAGATAACGCCGTGTGAGCGTTTGAATCAACCGGTATACATTTTCCCACAGGACGCGCTCCGCGTCTTTGTCGCCCGATCTGGCACGCACTGCAAGCTCTTCATTCGCCATTGCTTCATAGTCCATTGCTTCCCGCCCCTTCCAGATGATATAATGAATTCAGACAAGATCATCCGGAAAAGACGGAATCCGTCCGGCGGGAGCGTGAACCCCTGCCGGGCGGTTTTCTGTCATGGCAATAGTACGAATAGTCTCAGCATTCAATTTCACATGAACACGGCACTTGACTGTCAGGGAATCGAATCTCTGCTGCGGGCATAAGTCCTTTTATAAAGCTCAGAAGTAAGCGCACCTGACGTCTTTCTTCCGGCTGATATGTAATCTTGATTTTCATAAAGATTCACCCTTTTTGATTTTCATTCTCTTTACACATAGAATATACCACTGCAAAATCATCAGCATAGCGGCGTGATAGTCCTTCGGCGGCAATACTTTCAATCTCTCTTTCCAGAACCTTGCTCGCTCAATCCATTCACCGTCACCTGGCACGAACGCGAGTGCGCGCTGTGTTTCTGCATCAAATCCGCGAAAAACATTGCGTAACGCCTTTTCCAGCTCGATTGAAGATCGAAAAACGCCACTCTCAATTGTATCAAGCCATGAAGCACCACTTACACGAGGATACGCGCAAACAGGAAGATTCTTTGCTCTGCGGATTTCTCTAGTTAATCTAACCGCAGTAATAACATCAGAAAAAAACTCTATCATACGAAATCCTTTCTTGCTTCCGGCGGGAGGCTCTGGTACAATGAAACCAGATAACCGCCCTTGGTGGTTGTGTATATAGGCTCTTTCCGTTGCTTTGGTCGGCAGGTTGGAAAGAGTCTTTTTTAATGCTCAGCGGCGCCAACCGCTGGGCTGTTTTTGTTTCGTCCGGCATTTGGCGCTACCGGACACGGAGAATAACCACATCCCCGTTTACCGCGAAAGTTTAATCTACCCCATTGATTTACTTTCTGTCCGTATACAGGCGGGCGAGAATGTCGGAATAAATCGCCATCAGATCATCATATCTTCCGGCTTTTTTTGCAGAATCGGTATTACTGTGAATAGATACGATGGTTTCGCCCTTCCGCCTTTGCGATCTGAACGATGTTCTTTCCGCACCGTTCCGCAATCCGTCCCGCCAGTGCTTCATCAAATGCCGCAAGCCGCTCTATTGTCCATTCGGAAGATATCAGTGTGATATTGTCCGGTTTCTGATATCTCGCATCTATCAGACGCATTGTGTGTGCAAACTCCCGAGCGGAAACAGGGCCATTGTTCAGAGCTTTGAACAGGTCATCCAGATACAGCAGCTTACGCGTTACCAGTGGTTTCATGATCCCCGAATACACTTCATCGTCGTAATATGCCGCGTCCAGCTTCTGCATAAGCGACAGCCACGAGATATATCTCCCGTCCATTCCACTCTTGACCAGCTCGACAAATGCCGCCGTGCACAAATGCGTCTTGCCGCATCCGCTCTGCCCGGAAACATACAGCCACCCATTCCCGCCTGCTATGTATTCTGCAATGCTCTTTTTGAATGATCTCTGCCACGGTTCTGACAGCTGGAAGGAATCTAGCGTTTTCTCCCGCCAGTCCGGACACACACCGGAGGAATCCAGAACAGCTAGCGCGTGTCGTGTATCTTCACATTTGCAAACGGAAACCACGCGCGTCTGCAACTGGCGATCCCATCGCCACACCTGCCCTTTATTGCCGCAAATCGGGCAATCATCGCGTAAATCAAAAAGATCTCGTTCCACCTTCCGCGCGTTTTCCTTCTCGCACAGCCACTCCTGATATTCGTCATCGCTCATCGTCAAAACATCCTCGTCAGATGGTATACTGTGAAAAGCGTTCTGCAAATTGATTTCCTGCATCATTTTCACGTCCTTTCCTGTTGTTGTAGTTTCCGTCTAGAATTTTTGCCATGTTCGTATCTTTCATGATCCAGTCAAAGGAAGCCGTCCAATTCCTGTCGTTTCGTCCGGCCATGAACTCACTTTCCTGCGCAAGCGCAAACGCCCGGTGAATCTCTTCCCGAGTGTATGTCCGTAAACGCGCCGCAATCGCCTTGCGTCTGGCATCCGACAGCTTCGTACACTTCGGCAAGCTGATACAGGTTTTGTTATAGTCGTCTACGATAGATTGATAATCAACAGAGGGGCGGGGGGCTGCGCCGGACGGCGCGTTTTCCCCTTTCCCTATATTATCCTTACCTATCCTATCCTTACCTATCCTATCCTGTGGTTCCACTTGGGTTCCATCTAGGTTCCAATCTGGTTCCACTTGGGTTCCATCCGTCAAGCGTATCAGCAAATCAGCGTATACACTCGGACGATACCGGTCGTTTTTGATAAGATTATTCCGTTTCCAATCGTTGATGAATGTCACGAAATCTTCATTGAGCACCGTAACAAATCCCTTGGACATCAACACACGCAGGTCATCTTCCGTCGCTCCCGTCGTCCGCATTACAGTAAATGCTTCTACAATCCCATCGTCGTCCGCTTGCATTCCCAAGTCATAGTAAAGCAGGCGGGACGTCGCAGGCATCCGCAAAAACCGCGCGGAATTTATCACACTCTTTGCGAACATTCTTCGTTCTGCCAATCGTTTAACCTCCCACTTCAATCCTGCGAATCTGTCCATATCCCGTGCCGCACTTCTTCACGCCGTTCAGACGCGAAAGAAAATCTGTGAGTGTCACCCCTTACACCTCCAGCGCCGGTGCTTGCTCCAGCCATGCGATAAACCGCGCCGTCGGTATCCGGAACGACTTTCCGATCTTCAGCACCGGGAACCCTTCGGAATGGCAAAGGTCATACACCGCGCCGTTACTGACATCCAGCAAAGCCGCGACTTCCTTCACGCTCAACACCGGCTTCACTTTTGGATCAAGGATAATCTCATTCATGTTATTCTACCTCCTTTTTCTCATCCGCCAGAATTTCCAGCACATCCACGCCCAAAGCGCGGGCGATCTTGCCGATGGTAGCGGGACTTCCTCCTTGCCTGCCCATACACGTGCAGAAAGTTCCTCTCTTTACGCCAGATTTTTCAAGAACGTCTTTCGTGTTCATGCAAGCCCTGGCACATGCAAGCTGATACTTCTGTTTGTTGATTCTCATTTTGCTTTCACCTCCAACAGCATTAGCTTTTGATTGTATATATTTATCATATCACAAGCTTTTGCTAATGTAAAGACTTTTCTTTTTAGCATTTGCTTGCATTCTCGGATATTATGTTGTATGCTATGGAATAAAGGAGGTGAAAATATGACCCTTGGTGAACAAATCAAATCTAAGCGCAAGGAAAAAGGGCTATCCCAAAAGGAATTAGGGAGCCTCCTTGGTGTATCTGGTTCTATGATTGGCCAATATGAAAACAATATCAGAAAGCCAAAAATGGAAACTCTCTATCGAATTTTGCAGGCTCTTGATGTTACATGGGTAGAACTTGCCGGAAGTGGCGCTGGTGCACTTGAACTTTCCATGGGGGAAGAGGCGTGGCACAATCTAAATAATGAAACAGATATTGAACGTGGAATAATCGCAATTTTATCAAAACTGTATGGGTTTGCTGAGTGCAAAGAAGTTGCTGGAGAATACGGAAGCTGCGTGTATTTTCTGATTGGAAAAGGCGAAAAATCCTTTGTTTTATATGACGGAGATATCAAAAAAATTCAAAATTTTATTGAAAAGTCTTTGCCTAGTCTCGTAGAAATTATGGCAGACAAAAGACCTGAGAATGAAATCATTTCAGAAATTGAGGAAGAGCTAAAAGATCCAGCCCTAAAAAAAATAGCTGATAACATGAACACCGCTTGCGATTATATCGAAAAGGTTCTACAGACA
The DNA here is from genome assembly GCA_022775385.1 of Clostridiales bacterium. Taxonomy (GTDB): domain Bacteria; phylum Bacillota; class Clostridia; order Oscillospirales; family Butyricicoccaceae; genus Butyricicoccus_A. The sequence continues at coordinate 3,077 of JALFIV010000003.1, read as the reverse complement.
AGATATAAAAAGAAAGAGGACTAACTACGCGGCATTCTGGCGGGAGTATGACGGCATCCTCACCCGCCATTTTCTTTTATCTCCTCCGTCAAGAACAAATGTTCTGTCTATGAAGAAATGAAGGTGAACCATCATGGCAAGACAGCGCAAGAACACCCGCAACGCCAGCGGCTCCGGTTCGATCCGGCAGCGGAAAGACGGCACTTGGGAAGCGCGGTTCTCTGTCGGCCGCGATCCCGGCACGGGAAAGATCATCCGCAAATCGGTATATGGAAAGACGCAAGCGGAAGTCAGACGCAAGATGAACGCGGCAATCCATGAAGTGGACACAGGCACGTACAAAGAGCCGTCCAGAATGACCGTAGCTGATTGGCTGGATGTCTGGGTAGAAACGTACACCGGCAACCTCAAAGACCGCACACGCGCCATGTACCGCGGCTATATCGACACGCGAATCAAACCGAATATTGGAGCGGTCAAGCTGTCCGCCCTGGACGCGCCGATAATCCAGCGAATGTATAACGGCTTGCAGGACGGAAGCCGTCCCCTGTCCCCCAAAACCATCAAGAACATTCACGGCGTCCTGCACAAGGCATTGAAACAGGCGGTTGAGATCGGCTATATCCGCGTCAACCCGGCGGATTCCTGCAAACTGCCGCGAACAGAGAAGCAGGAAATCAACCCGTTTACAGAGGATCAGATCAAGTCATTCATGCAGGAAGTCCATGGACACCCGTTTGAATCGCTCTATCTGACCGCATTGTTTACCGGTATGCGGCAAGGGGAACTTCTGGGGCTGTCATGGCGGCAAGTCGACTTTGACGCCGGTACAATCCTGATTGACCAGCAAATGCAGATCGTAGACCGTGAATACAAGATCGTCACCACAAAGAGCAGCAAGCCGCGCCGGATCACACCCGCCAGCTTCGTCATGGAACAGCTGCGCCGCCAGCGCATCAAGCAGGCAGAATGGAAACTTGCGGCCGGTTCTGTCTGGGAAGACAGCGGCCTTGTGTTCACGAACGAGATTGGTCATCATCTGGCACGGGAAACCGTGTACAGCAACTTTAAGCGTCTTGCCGCCGCTGTCGGACGTCCGGACGCACGCTTTCACGACCTGCGCCACACCTACGCCGTGTCTTCCCTGCGGGCAGGCGATGACCTCAAGACCTTGCAGGACAATCTTGGTCACTATACCGCGTCATTTACGCTTGACGTATACGGCCATGTCGTAGAAGAAATGAAAAAAGCCAGTGCGGCACGCATGGACGCTTTGATAACCTCCATTGCGCAGTAACCGCACCGGCAAAAATCCAGAATAAAAAAGCTGTTTGGGGTAAAAGAAGGGGTAGTTCATCGAACCGCCCCTTTTGTTTTTTAACTTTTTCAATCCTTAAATCCACACAGCAAAAGAAAACAGCCTGCATCCTCAACAAATGCAAGCTGTTCTTATGGTCGGAGTGACAGGATTCGAACCTGCGGCATCCTGCTCCCAAAGCAGGCGCGCTACCATCTGCGCTACACCCCGATGTGTTCTGCTGTGCGGTCAATCCATAATGTCTTGACAAGGATTTATTATACGCTATAATAGGAATAGTGTCAAGATTTTGACCCAAATTTCGCGTGCATAAGCCATATGCGCCAAAAGGAGAGTTACGAAAATTATGAAAAACACCGAAAAGACAATGGACAAAATCGTCGCCCTGTGCAAGGGACGCGGTTTCGTTTACAGCGGCTCTGAAATCTACGGCGGTCTTGCCAACACCTGGGATTACGGTCCGCTTGGTGTAGAATTCAAGAATAACGTCAAGAACGCCTGGAGAAAGAAATTCGTTCAGGAGTCCCCGTGGAACGTTGGTCTGGATTCTGCGATTCTGATGAACCCGATGACCTGGGTTGCATCCGGCCATGTCGGCGGATTCTCCGATCCGCTGATGGACTGCAAGGACTGCAAGACCCGTCATCGTGCCGACCAGCTGATCGAGGACACCACCGGTGAGAATCCGGCCGGCTGGAGCAACCAGCAGATGATGGACTATCTCACGGCGCACCAGCTCGCCTGCCCGAACTGCGGCGGCCACAACTTCACGGACATCCGTCAGTTCAACCTGATGTTCAAGACCTTCCAGGGTGTTACCGAGAATGCAAAGAATGAGCTGTATCTCCGTCCGGAGACCGCGCAGGGCATCTTTGTCAACTTCCAGAACGTCCAGCGTACCACCCGCCGCAAGCTGCCGTTCGGTGTCGCTCAGGTCGGCAAGTCCTTCCGCAACGAGATCACCCCGGGCAACTTCACCTTCCGTACCCGCGAATTTGAGCAGATGGAGCTGGAGTTCTTCTGCAAGCCGGGCACCGATCTGGAATGGTTCGCATACTGGAAGGACGCCTGCAAGAACTTCCTTCTGTCTCTGGGCATCAAGGAGGAGAATATGCGTCTGCGCGACCATGAGCAGGAGGAGCTGTCCCATTACTCCAACGCAACTACCGACATCGAGTTCCTGTTCCCGTTCGGCTGGGGCGAACTGTGGGGCATTGCAGACCGCACCGACTTCGATCTGACCCAGCATCAGAAGACCTCCGGCGTTTCCATGGAGTATTTCGATCAGGAGTCTGGCGAGAAGTACATTCCGTACGTCATCGAGCCGTCCCTCGGCGCTGACCGCGTTGCACTGGCATTCCTGTGCGATGCATACGACGAGGAGGTTGTCGGTCAGGACAAGAAGGGCAACGACGATATCCGCACCGTTCTTCGTCTGCATCCGGCTCTGGCTCCGTACAAGGCTGCCGTCCTGCCGCTCTCCAAGAAGCTGCATGACAAGGCAATGCCGATCTACGAGGAGCTGTCCAAGAAGTTCATGATCGACTACGACGAGGCCGGTTCCATCGGCAAGCGCTATCGTCGTGAGGATGAGATCGGCACTCCGATGTGCATCACTGTCGACTTCGAGACTGAGAACGACGGCTGTGTCACCATCCGCGACCGCGACACGATGGAGCAGATCCGTCTGCCGATCGCAGAGGTTGCCGCTTACATCGAGAAGAAGTGCGAATTCTAATCTGACAACACACCGACACCT
>JALFIV010000008.1 GCA_022775385.1 Clostridiales bacterium | reverse complement strand
CCAGACCGAGATCAGATCGCCGCCGTCCACCGTATCCTGATGTTCGCACTGAATGCCTTTCGATGTCAGTTTGTCGACAAATGCCTGTGCAGATGGGCTCATGCTCATGGCAGTGTCCTCCCTTTCCTGTTTTTCTTATGTGTTTCCAAAGGTTCATCCTTTTCGGCGCAGACCCTTCGGATAATGGTTTTTCAGCATGCCGCCGGCGCTCTTTGCCCATCCGAGGACACAGCCGTCCGCGGCAACCGCACACCAGCCCTTGGGCTGATTGGTCGGAAGCGTATCGCCGTGCAGATACCGGCCGATCTCCGCACTGTCCGACGGGAAATTCGCACAGCGCAGAAACTGCGATGCCGGGAGTGCGTGGGACAGCGCGTGCGCCGGTTCAAACCGGTTTTTGCGCAGAACGCCCAGCTCAATGCCCGCGCGGCGGACGCGCAGGCCGCTCAGGTCGGGGAATCCCTCCGGCTGTATCCACAGCGTGTCCCGCTGACGGACCAGAACACCGGTCAGCGGCGCGGTCAGTGTATCGCGGCAGAAATCTGGCCATTCGGACGGAATGTCCCTGTTCCGCATCGGCGTCACCGTCTGAATGCCGCCTTCCTCTCCGTCTGTTTTGTGCAGAACCGCTGCGTAGTGTCCCTCACCGCGCAGACGATGCGGCCAGAGTCGGAACGTACGGGCGGTGTCGGGATGTCCGTTTTCCGTCCACGACGGCTGTCCGGGCGCAAACCATGGCGCGTCGACTGCTGTGATGGAAAACTCGGGATGACGCTCCAAAAACCGGCTGATCGAGCCTTCGTTCTCTTCGGGGGCAAACGTACAGGTCGAATAGACCATCCGTCCGCCGGGGCGGACCATCTCTGCCGCCTCATCCAGAATCTCCGCCTGACGGGCGGCACACATCGCCGGTGATTCCGGCCTCCATTCGGTGACTGCGATGTCCTCCTTGCGGAACATGCCCTCGCCCGAGCACGGTGCATCCACAACCACGCAGTCGAAATACCCCGGGAAATGCTGTGCCAGCCGCGCCGGTGTCTCACACAGAACAGCGCAGTTCGGGATTCCCATGCGCTCGACGGTCTGAGACAGGATATTCGAGCGGGACGGATGAATCTCATTGGCAATCAGGATTCCCTCTCCCGCCATACGGCCCGCCAGATGGGTGGTCTTTCCTCCCGGTGCAGCGCATAAATCGAGTACACGCTCTCCCGGTTTGGGGTCGGCAAGCGCACCGACCGCCATCGCACTCGGCTCCTGCATATAGTACACACCTGCGTCATGCCACGGATGCCGTCCGGGACGGTCGGTCTCGCCGTAGCAGAATCCCTCCCGCGTCCACGGAACCGGTGTCAGAGAAAACGGAGCGGTTTCGGCGAACTTCTCCGGGGTGCATTTCTGCGGATTGACCCGCAACCCGCCTGCGCGCGGCGCATCATAACTCGCCAGAAACACATCGTATTCCTCCCCCAGCAGGGACTGCATGCGTGTGCAGAATTCCTCTGGCAGCGGCATCGCCATACCGGTCACCTCCCAAACAACAGTATCTCTATTTTACTGCAAAACCCGCCGTGTGACAAGCCGGAAAGCACCCCAAACCGACCCGCATTTTCACCATCTGTTTCCCACTCCCGCGCCATCATTTTTGTCTATGTTCAAATGTGTCGAAATCCAAGGGAAAAGTTTGTCATTTTTTCAACTTTTGCACCTTTTCCGTCCGTCTTTGCTGTGGTATAGTATAAGATAGAATCAATTTCGGTATTTTGTGAGTGTGTGAATATGAGTCAGAACCCAACCGGCTTTCTGCCGATTTCCAAAGAAGATATGATCGCGCGCGGCTGGTATTACTGCGACTTCCTGCTGGTGACCGGCGATGCGTATCTGGATCATCCGTCGTTCGGCACGGCGGTCATCTCCCGTGTGCTGGAGGACGCCGGCTTCCGCGTCGCAATCCTGTCCCAGCCGGATTTCCGCTCGGAGGCGGATTTCCTCGCGATGGGACGGCCGCGCTATGCCGTTCTCATCAACAGCGGCAACATCGACTCGATGGTTGCCCACTATACGGTCTCCAAAAAGCGCCGGCATGATGACGCCTATACCCCGGGCGGCGTGGGCGGAAAGCGTCCCGACCGCGCGGTCACGGTCTATGCTCAGCTGGCACGCCGGGCGTTTCCGGATGTCCCGATTTATCTTGGCGGACTGGAGGCCTCACTGCGCCGTTTTGCGCACTACGACTACTGGGCGGATCACATCATGCCGTCTGTCCTGCGCGATTCGGGTGCTGACGGTCTGATGTACGGCATGGGCGAGCATTCCGTCGTCCAGCTCGCAAAAAATCTCAAAGCGGGCAAACACGGCATTGATGTCGTGCGCGATATCCGAGGCGTCGCCTATCTGTCGGACACGCCGGAGGGCTGTGCATTCCCCTCCGTCCGCTGTCCCTCGCTCGAGGAGGTGCTTGCGGACAAGGTCAAGTACGCCGAATCCGTCAAAATTCAGTACGATGAGCAGGATGCCGTCACCGGACGGGCGATCATTCAGCCGCACGGACGGCAGTTTCTGATTCAGAATCCGCCCTCCATCCCGCTCACGACGCAGGAGATGGACCATGTCTACGGTCTCCCCTATATGCGCACCTACCACCCGTCCTATGAGGCACAGGGCGGCGTCCCCGCGATTCAGGAGGTTCAGTTCTCGATTATCCACAACCGCGGCTGCATCGGCGCCTGCAATTTCTGTGCGCTCGCATTCCATCAGGGACGGTTTATCTCGGCACGTTCGCACGAATCGGTCATCGAGGAGGCAAAGCACATCTCGCAGCACCCCGACTTCAAGGGCTACATCCACGATGTCGGCGGTCCGACCGCGAATTTCCGCTTCCCCGCCTGCAAAAAGCAGGAAAAGTACGGCCTGTGCCGGGACAAGCGCTGTCTGTTCCCACAGCCGTGCAGGAATCTCGAGGCGGATCACACGGATTATCTCACCCTGCTGCGCAAGCTGCGCGCCCTGCCGGGTGTCAAGAAGGTATTTGTGCGCTCCGGTCTGCGCTATGACTACATGATGGCAGACAAGAACGACACGTTCTTCACCGAGCTGGTGCAGTATCACATCAGCGGCCAGCTCAAGGTCGCGCCCGAGCACATGAGCGACAATGCCCTGTACTACATGGGCAAGCCGTCGTTCTCGGTATATGAAAAGTTCAAACAGCGCTATGAGCGCATCAACCAGAAGCTCGGGAAGAAACAGTACCTCGTTCCGTACCTCATGAGCTCCCATCCGGGCGCGACGCTGGACGACGCGATTCATCTGGCGGAGTATCTGCACTCCATCGGCTATATGCCGCAGCAGGTGCAGGATTTCTATCCGACACCGGGCACGCTGAGCACCGCGATGTACTATTCCGAGATCGACCCGCGCACGATGAAACCGGTCTATGTGGCCAAATCACGCGAGGAAAAGGCACAGCAGCGCGCACTGCTGCAGTGGCGCAAGCCGGAAAACCGTCCGATCATCGTCAAAGCCCTGCGTCAGGCAGGACGCGAGGATCTGATCGGATTCGGCCCGGACTGCCTGATCCGTCCGGCACGCGGCGAAAAGACCGGCACGCGGACCGACAACACCGGACGGCGCGGTGCAAATACCAAAGCAAAGAGCGCCAAGCAGGGAATCTCCCGCCGCGGCGCAAAATCCGAACCCTCCCGTCCGCTCAAGCGCAAGGCGGGATGGGCGAAACCCAAGAAGAAAAAACAGTAACCGTATTATTTTGATAGAAACTGAGGAGCACATATGTGGATTGCAGATAAATGGAAGGACTTTGAGGTTCTGGACTGCGGCGGCGGCGAAAAGGTCGAGCGCTGGGGCAAGCAGGTTCTTGTCCGTCCGGACCCGCAGGCGGTCTGGCCGAGACAGAAAAATGTCTCCGCGTGGAACCGTGCGGACGCGCACTACTCGCGCTCGTCCACCGGCGGCGGCAAGTGGAATATCCGCAAGCTGCCCAAGCAGTGGGACATCCACTACCGCGAGCTGACCTTCCACATCAAGCCGATGAACTTCAAGCACACCGGTCTGTTCCCCGAGCAGGCGGCGAACTGGGACTTTGTCGACGGGCTGATCCGGAAATCCGATAAGCCGGTCAACGTCCTCAACCTGTTCGCCTATACCGGCGGTGCGACGCTCGCCTGCGCGGCAGCCGGTGCATCCGTCTGCCATGTCGACGCGTCCAAGGGAATGACCCAGTGGGCGAGAGAGAACGCCGCGGCGTCGGGATTATCCGACCGCCCGATCCGCTGGATCGTCGACGACTGCAAAAAATTCGTCGAGCGTGAGATCCGCCGCGGACGCAAGTACGACGGCATCATCATGGACCCGCCGAGCTATGGACGCGGTCCGACCGGTGAGGTCTGGAAGATCGAACACGACATCGCGGACTTTATCTCGCTGGTCTCCGGCGTTCTGTCGGATGATCCGCTGTTTTTCCTCGTCAACAGCTACTCCACCGGTCTTGCACCGTCCGTCATGGCCTATTTGCTGGGTACGACGGTCGCGGCAAAATACGGCGGAGAGGTCACCTGCGGGGAACTCGGACTGCCGGTCCGCTCGACCGGCTACGCCCTCCCGTGCGGCAGCACTGCACGCTGGGTTAACCCCAATCGCTGAGCAATAGAAAGAAGCTGAAACATGTCAGAAATGATAAAAACGGAACACCTCACCTTCTCGTATACCGACACCGTCACCCCCAACAAGCTGTCGCTCGATCACATCGACCTGACCATTCCGGCCGGACAGTTTGTCGCAATTCTCGGACGAAACGGCTCGGGCAAATCCACGCTCGCCAAGCAGTTCAATGCGATCAATCTGCCGGCAGGCGGACGGGTGCTGGTCAGCGGGATGGATACCAGGGATCCTAACAATCTGATTCCGATCCGCAAGGAGGCCAGCATGGTGTTCCAGAATCCGGACAATCAGATTGTCTCCACCGTCGTCGAGGAGGACGTCGCGTTTGCACTCGAAAATCTCGGCGTTCCGTCTCCGGAGATCCGCCGCCGTGTGGATGAGGCACTCAAGACCGTCGGGATGTACGACTACCGTCTGCACGCGCCGCATCTGCTGTCCGGCGGACAGAAACAGCGCGTCGCGATCGCCGGCGTACTCGCCATCATGCCGCGCTGTATTATTTTCGACGAACCCACCTCGATGCTCGACCCGCAGGGACGGGCGGAGGTGATGGAGGTCATCCGTCATCTCAATAAGGATTTCCATATCACAATCGTCCTGATCACCCATCACATGGAGGAGGCCGCACAGGCCGAGCGCATGGTGGTGCTCGAGAAGGGCAAAGTTGTCATGGACGGCACGCCGCGCGAGCTGATGTGCCGCACAGCGGAGCTGAGCCGGTTCGGTCTCGCTCCGCCCCAGACCGTCGCGCTCGTGCAGGAGGTCAACCGCATCGCCGGCGTGCTCATGCCGTCGGATACGCTGACCGTACAGGAGTGCGCCGACCGCCTCCAGACCTATCTTCTGGAAGGAGGGGTGCGCGCATGAGCGAAAACACACCGATTTTACAGGTCAAAAACCTGACCCATATCTACAGCGCCGGCACGCCGTTTGAGCACAAGGCGCTGGACAACGTCAATCTCACGGTCGAACGCGGCGAGTTTGTCGCGCTGATCGGCCACACCGGATCGGGTAAGTCCACGCTGATTCAGCATCTCAACGGACTGCTCCGTCCGACCCGCGGCACCGTTCTGTTCGACGGACGGGACATCTTCGAGAGCAAGGCCCGCCTGCGCACGGTACGCTTCCATGTCGGCCTGCTGTTCCAGTATCCGGAATACCAGCTGTTCGGCGAAACGGTGGAAGAGGATGTCGCATTCGGCCCCGGCAATATGGGGCTGGATAACTACGAAATCAACCGCCGGGTGGAAAACTCCCTGCGTCTGGTCGGCCTGCCCTCCGACGTCGCCTCCCGCTCTCCGTTCGATTTGTCGGGCGGACAGAAGCGCCGTGTCGCAATCGCCGGCGTGCTCGCAATGGAGCCGGATGTTCTCATTCTGGATGAGCCGACCGCCGGTCTGGATCCGCGCGCACACGACGAAATTCTCGAGCTCATCCGCCGCCTGCACCGCAAGCGCGGCACCACCATCATTCTGGTCACCCACTCCATGGACGATGCCGCCCGTATGGCGGACCGTCTGTGCGTCATGAAGAAGGGCGCGCTGTTCCTGACCGGCAAGCCGGAGGAGATTTTCCAGCACGCCGATGCACTCGAGCAGAGCGGACTGGCACTCCCGCAGGTGACGCAGGTCATGCAGGAGCTGGCGCGCCGCGGCATCGCGGTCAATCCGGCATGCTACACGGTCGAACAGGCCGCTCAGGCCATTCTTGCCTATCGAAAGGGGGATCCGCTGTGCTGAAAGATATCACCCTCGGTCAGTATTTCCCCGGAAACAGCATCGTACACAAGCTCGACCCGCGCGTCAAGATCATCCTGATTGCGGTGCTCATCGTCATGCTGTTTGTCACCAACACCCTGATCGCCTATCTGCTTCTGGCCGGCTTTATTCTGCTGACGGTCTATCTGTCCAAGCTGTCCTTCCGCATGATTCTGCGCGGTCTCAAACCGGTTCTGGTCATTATTCTCATCACCGGCATTCTGAATCTGTTTTACACACCGGGTGTCGAGGTGCTCCGCCTGTTCGGCGTGCTGAGCATCACACGGGAGGGCATTTTCACCGCCATCCTCATGGTCACCCGCCTGATTCTGCTGATCGCCGGTACCTCCATTCTGACCTACACGACCTCCCCGATGCAGCTCACCGATGCGCTCGAGCGGCTGTTTTCTCCGCTCAAAGCCCTGCACGTTCCGGTGCACGAAGTCGCCATGATGATGTCCATCGCGCTGCGCTTTATTCCGCTGCTCGTCGAGGAGACCGACAAGATCATGAGCGCACAGCGCGCACGCGGTGCGGATTTTGACACGGGCAACCTGCTGCAGCGCGGCAAGGCACTGGTGCCGATTCTGATCCCGCTGTTTGTCTCGGCGTTCCGCCGTGCCGACGAGCTGGCGACCGCGATGGAATGCCGCCTGTATCAGGGCGACAAGCGGCGCACCCGCCTGCGTCAGATGACCCTGTGCCCGATGGACGGCATCGTCGCGGGTGTCTGTGTGGCGTTCTTCCTGCTCGTGCTGTATCTCCAGCAGACCGCGTGAGAATGCCCTCTCCGGCCGCGGAAAAAAGGATGAAAATCCTGCAAAGAAATCCGCTGCTGTTCATACTTTTGTAACCTTCTTTTGTTATACTTCTTGAGGAAAGGATGCGGCGTTTTGAATATCGCTTTAATTCTCAGCTATGACGGCACCGCCTATCATGGCTGGCAAATACAGAAAAATGCCGTATCCGTACAGGAAACGGTAACGCGCGCGGTTCAGTCCGTGCTCGGACAGACTGTCTCGGTCTCAGGTGTCGGACGGACGGATGCCGGTGTGCATGCGCGCCGGTATGTCGCCAATTTCCACGCTGACTGTGCCATCCCGATGGACCGTCTGCCGCTCGCGCTCAACGCGCGTCTGCCGATGGACATCGCGGTATCCGGTGCCGCCGTCGTCCCCGACGACTTCGACGCCCGCTTTCAGTGCACACGCAAGGAATACACCTACCTGATCTGTCCGGGACGCATCCGCGACCCGTTTGAGGTGCACCGCAGTTATTTCTATCCCTATCCGCTGGATGTGGAGGCGATGAACCGCGGCGCGCAGTATTTTGTCGGACGGAAGGATTTCGCCGCCGTGCGTTCTGTCGGCACACCGGTCAAATCCACCGTGCGTGAGATCGCCTACTGTACCGTCGACACCGTCGGACCGCTTGTGCGCATCCGCGTCTGTGCAGACGGATTTTTATACAATATGGTGCGCGCCATTTCCGGAACGCTGCTGTACGTCGGGCAGGGCAAAATCCCTCCCGCCGCCGTCGCTGACATTCTTGCCAGCTGCGACCGCGAGCAGGCCGGACCGACACTGCCGCCGCACGGCCTGTTTATGAGCCGTCTGTGGTACGACGGAACACCCGAGCTGGACCGTTTTGATCTCGCCGGGGAAATCTACTTATCTGGAGGCGCATTATGACCAAACGACGTCCACGCATCCGCAGCCGGCGCGATTATCTGCTGGCACACAGTCCTGACCGTCGTCTGCGCATCCTGTACCGCATCCGTCATGCCGTCGGTGTGCTCACAGTCGCGGTCACCGTCCTGTTCCTGCTGCTCAACCTGCAGCTGCTCACCCCGGCATCCATCAAGAACATCCGCTCGTCGCTCGCCGCCGCTTCTCAGATTGCGTCCAGCGACACCACAGTCATCTCCTATCCGGCCGGTTCTCCCGACCGCATTCTCCCGTTCGGCAGCGGTCTCGCAGTCTGCGACAACGGCATGCTGACCATTGAGCTTCCGGGCAAGTACACCCAGATGGAGATGGAGATGAACTATGCGGATCCGGTGATGCGCTCGTCCGATCAGTTCCTGCTGATCTTTGACCGCGGCGCAAACCGCTATTCCGTCACCAACACGCTCACCAAGCTGGATGACCGCACGGTTCCCTCTCCGATCATCGATGCGTCCATCGCCGACAACGGCAATGTCGCGGTGGTCACCAACGAGGCGGGATACAAAAGCGCGGTTTCCGTATATAATAATATCGACGAAGAACCGCTGTATACCTGGAGTTCGGCGGATTACTATATCATGTCCGCCGCCATCTCGCCGGACGGCACCCGTCTCGCGCTGTTCTGCTTCGGTCAGGACGGCCTGACGCTGCATTCCAAGCTGTTTTTCATCAACACCAAGGTCGCCGAATGTCCGGCAGACCCGGAATGGACGCAGTCCTCGCGCGAGGAGGATCCGAATGTTCACAAGGTCGAGGGAATCGACATGGGCGGCAGCCTGTGCACCGGTCTGAGCTTTATCGGACGCAGCACGGTCTGTGCGGTCTGCGACGACGGCGCGCGCATCATCTCGCGCAGCGGGCAGATCCGCTCGGAGCTGTCGTATGCTGCCGACGATCTGATCTCGTTCGATCTCTCGGACGACGACGCGGCGGCGATCTGCACCACCTCATATACTCAGGAGGGACGCGCGGAAATCCGCCTGCTCAACGCACGCAGCGAACAGACGCGCGAACCGCTGATTCTCACCGAGGAGCCGGACTCCATCAGCTATCGGGACGGCCGTCTCGCGGTGCTCACCGGAGACACCCTCACGTTCTACAACCGCTCGCTGCGTCAGATCGACCAGCAGCATGGATTTGCCGGTTCATCCCGCGTCTTTATGCGCGCGGGCAATCTGTGTATTGCGGAATTCTCCAGTCAGGCCCGTGTGACCACGGTCGGCAATCCGCCGGAGGACCTGACGGAATCCGCTATCCCTTCCACTGGCAACTCATAATCTATCATTTGAATTTTTACGGAAAGGAGTGCTTGCATTGTGACAACTGTTGATTGGATTATTCTTGCTGTCATCGTCGTCTATCTGCTGATCGGACTGCGGCGCGGCTTTGTCATGATGGTCGTAAACTGTATCGGCGGCATTCTTTCCTATCTGGCCGCCGCGGCTCTGGCATCCCGTCTGGCAGACACGGTTTCCAGTCTCTTTCTCGTCCCTCCCCTGCGGCGCACGATCGCCAACTCCATCATGGAGTCCGGCGGTGAAACCGCATCTGCGGCGCAGATGTGGGAGGCGCAGTCGGAATATCTGCGCGGTCTGCTCATGAAGTCAGGGTTGACGGAGGAAAAACTCGCCGTGATGGACAATCCGGCGGATCAGCTCGCAACCGCAATCGCCGAACCGGTCGGACACGCGGTTGCCTATGTGGTTCTGTTCGTGCTCATCTTCCTGCTGTGTACCACCGCCATTCATCTGATTGCCGGTTTTCTCAATCTGATCACCTATCTGCCGATTCTCAGCTCCTTCAATTCGCTGCTCGGCGGCCTGCTCGGTGCGGCATTCGCACTGGTGCTGTGTACGGTCGTGCTGTGGACACTCAAGCTGTTCGCTCCGGCAGTCTATTCGGACTACGGCATGCTTCCGCCGTCCGAGATGCATCAGTCGGTCATCGCCGGAAAACTCGTCGGCTGGAACGACGGAGTATCACTCTTTGAATCTGTGGGAACCGCCGAGTAATCGCCGCGGCTCCCTTTCATACTATATTCCCCCAATTGTGGAAAGAAAGGATATTCGAACCTATGCAAATGCCACTTTGCTGCCGCTGCCACAAAAATGTGGCAGTCGTTTTTATCACAAAACTGGATGAAGGAGAGTCCTCCAACCAGGGATATTGTCTCAAATGCGCCCGCGAACTCGGCATGCGTCCGCTCGACGGCCTGATGAAGCAGATGGGCATCTCGGAGGAGGACATGGAGCAGCTGTCCGAGGAGATGGCAAACTTCAGCGCGCTCATTCCGACGGGCGAGGACGAGGACGGCGAGGACTTCTCCGCTGACGCCGATGCCGGAGACGAAGACGACGAGGACAACGCGGATTTCAACCGCACCCACACCCTGCCGTTCATCCAGCGCATGTTCTCCGCACAGAAAGATGCCGATGACATCGTTCCGCTGGGCGGCGACCGCGCCAAGACCTCCGACGACGAACAGTCCGAACGCGAGCAGAAGAAGGAGCGCAAAAAGCGCAAGAATCTGACCGCATTCTGCACCGACTTGACCGCGCGTGCCCGTCTGGGCAAGCTGGATGCGGTTGTCGGACGGGACAAGGAGACCGAACGTGTCATCCAAATCCTCAACCGCAGACAGAAGAACAACCCCTGCCTGATCGGTGAGCCGGGCGTCGGCAAGACCGCCGTGGCGGAGGGTCTCGCAATCCGCATCGCCAAGGGCGACGTCCCGTACAAACTGCGGGACAAGGAGGTTCATCTGCTCGATCTCACTTCTCTGGTCGCCGGAACCCAGTTCCGCGGACAGTTTGAGGGCCGCATGAAGGCACTGATCGACGAGGTCAAAAAGCTCGGCAACATCATTTTGGTCATCGACGAGGTGCACAACATCGTCGGCGCCGGCGATGCCGAGGGCTCGATGAATGCCGCCAACATACTCAAGCCGGCGCTGTCGCGCGGTGAGATTCAGGTCATCGGTGCGACCACCTACGCCGAGTACCGCAAGTATATCGAAAAGGACGCCGCGCTGGAGCGCCGATTCCAGCCGGTCACCATCAACGAGCCGTCCATCGCGGACACTGCCGCCATCCTGCGCGGCATCCGCGGCTACTACGAGACCTTCCACGGCGTCTCGATTTCGGACGAAATCTGCCAGCAGGCAGCGGTTCTGTCCGAGCGCTATATCAACGACCGCTATCTGCCGGACAAGGCGATCGATCTGATCGACGAGGCATGCTCCCGTCTGAATCTGGACTCGCCCGCCACCGCCAAGATCCCGTCGCTGGACGAGGAACTGCAGTCCATTCAGTCCGAACAGGACAACCTGCTTCAGGTCGAGCAGAACAACGAGGTTTATGAGCGCATGGCGGAGCTCAAGAGCCGCGAGCTGCAGGTGCAGAATGAACTGGATCACCTTCGCCGCGTTCCGGTGCCGGAGCTGACCACGGAGCACCTCGCCTCCGTCATCGAAATCTGGACCGGCGTCCCTGCCTCCAAGGTCTGTGAGCAGGAATTCTCCCGCCTCATCAACATGGAGGAGCGTCTGCACAAGCGCGTGGTCGGTCAGGAGAAGGCAGTCTCCGCCGTCGCACATGCGGTCCGCCGCTCGCGCGCGGGAATCAGCCCCAAGAAAAAGCCGATTTCCTTCCTGTTTGTCGGTCCGACCGGCGTCGGCAAGACCGAGCTGGTCAAAACGCTTGCCGAGGATCTGTTTGACACGCCCGAGGCGCTCGTCCGTCTGGATATGTCGGAGTATATGGAAAAGCACACGGTCTCCCGCCTGATCGGCTCTCCTCCGGGATATGTCGGCTTTGACGAGGCCGGTCAGCTCACCGAGAAGATCCGCCGCCGCCCATATTCCGTCGTTCTGTTCGACGAGATCGAAAAGGCGCATCCGGACGTCCTCAACATCCTGCTTCAGGTGCTCGACGACGGACGCATCACCGACGCGCAGGGACGCACGGTATCGTTTGAGAACACGGTCATCATCATGACGTCCAACGCCGGCTCTGACCGCGCAGGAAGCTCCTCTGTGGGCTTCGGCAAGTCGATCTCCGAACAGGACGAGAGCAAGGCGATGAAGGCGCTCAGCGAGCTGATGCGGCCGGAATTCCTCAACCGCATCGACGAGATCATCTCGTTCGACCACCTCACCCGAGAGGACTTCTCGCAGATTGCGGCTATCCTGCTCGGACAGCTGCGCGACTCGCTGGCGGAGCACGGCATCCGCCTGACCTGGGACGACAAGGCGGTCGAATGGCTGGTGAATGACTCGTTCTCCGTCAAGTACGGTGCGCGCAATCTGCGCCGCGCAATCGAGAAAAAGGTCGAGGACGAACTGGCAAACCGCATTATCGCGTCGTGGGAGCATCCGCTGATGGGTGCAGACCTGACTGCCGACGAAAACGGCATTGTAATTCAGACAATTTAACCGCAGACAAGGCCGGAATTCGCGGGGTTTCCCGTGTTTTCCGGCTTTCTTTCCGTCTCCGCAATCCTGAAAAAAAGATACAAAAAATTCGGAAAACAGCTTGACAATTTACGCCCCGGTTGGTATACTATATAAGCATTGTGAAAAACCTGCGGGTGTAGTTCAATGGTAGAATGTCAGCCTTCCAAGCTGAACACGTGGGTTCGATTCCCATCACCCGCTCCATTCGTTTCCTACCCAGGCGGCAGATGTGCCCGGCACGAAAGATTTGCGCCAGTAGCTCAGTTGGATAGAGCAACTGCCTTCTAAGCAGTAGGCCGGGGGTTCGAATCCCTCCTGGCGTGCCATTTTCGATTCTGCCCGATTGGGTACTGACAAAAGTTCATATTGCACATTCGGTGGGTGTAGCTCAGTTGGTTAGAGCGCCAGATTGTGGCTCTGGAGGCCGTGGGTTCGACTCCCATCACTCACCCCATTTTTTCTCACTGGATAATTTCATACTGTGGATTTATTCAGTGACCTTTTTTTGTCAGGAACGGCGCGGCGATATTGGGGCGTGGCCAAGTGGTTAAGGCACCAGACTTTGACTCTAGTATCGCAGGTTCGATTCCTGCCGCCCCAGCCATACGGTCCATTAGCTCAGTAGGTAGAGCATCTGCCTTTTAAGCAGAGGGTCCGGGGTTCGAACCCCCGATGGGCCACCAAAAAACGCTTGAGAGTAACTCTCAAGCGTTTTTTATTTCCTCCTTTACCCGATAGACCGTGCGGTACAGCGCATCCCGAATGGATCGGAACTCCGTCTGTGAGACCGGTCCGTCTGTGGTCATCAGAATCAGCGGCAGTGCATGCTTCTCCACCGAATACGCCGGCTGGATATAGGGATAGTCGTTGGTCACAAATCCGTTTCTCCGGTAGAATTCAATCCGGCGCGCCGCAATCTCTGTCTCCGGCAGTTCGACCTCCAGAACAATCCGGCAGCCGAGCCGCCCGGACAGCTCGTGCAGAATCGCCGAACCGCGTCCCTGCCCCCGGCAGGACGGTTCCGTCGCCAGATGTTCGACAAAGGCAAAGTCATCAAACTGCCACACGGTGACAAAACCGCGCGGGATGTCCCCCTCGTCGGGATCTACATAGATTGTATACGCCGGTTCGCGGAGCAGGGCGCGCTGTCCGTCGTAGCCCCGGTATTCATCCGGCGGAAAACTCCTCTCCATCAGGGAGAAAACCCGGTCAAATTCCTCTTCGCGCGCGGTCCGTATGCCGCTCATCGAATTCACATCCTCTCTGTCTGTTTCTCTGAGATAGTATAACACAAATTCCGATTTTTTTCTGTTTTCCACCGAGTTTTCCTCATTGCAACCGGTGGTTGCGCAATTACCAAGCGCAGTCGATGGACAGCAACCGCCGGATTCTGTATAATAAGATCAGAAAACAAAGAGGAGATGAGCACAATGACACTGGCCGAAAAAATTACATTGCTGCGCAGACAGCGCGGATGGTCTCAGGAGGATCTTGCCGAACGGATGGGGGTATCCCGTCAGTCGGTTTCCAAATGGGAGAGCGCGCAGAGCATTCCTGATATCAATAGAATTCTCGAACTCAGCCGGATTTTCGAGGTGAGCACCGACTATCTGCTCAAGAATGAGGCCAATCTTTCCACCGAATCTGCTGCTCCGGCGTCCGAACCGGCAGACGAAAAGCCCGCCGCACGCAGGCTCTCCTGCGCCGATGCAGAGCAGTATTTAGATGCAGTCAAACGGGAGAGCACGATGAACGGCATCGGTGCCGCCATGTGTGTGCTGTCTCCGATTCCGCTGATTGTCTGTGCGGAAATGCCGCTGGGTGCCGCATTCGGCATGGCCGCCCTGCTGATTCTGATTGCCGCTGCGGTTGTCCTGTTTATTGTCAGCGAATCTGCCATGAAGCCGTATGAACGATATAAGAATGAACCGATTGTGCTGGATCGCGCGGCGGAATCCTATGTCCGTGAAATACAGGCGCAGAACCGCCCCGGACACACCCTGCGCATCGCCTGCGGCACGGTTCTGTGTATCCTCGGCGCACTGCCAATGATCCTCTGCGGCATTCTGGATTGCTCAGACCAGATCATGCAGCTCACCGTCGGTCTGCTGCTCGCGATTGTCGCCTTTGCCGTCTGGCTGTTTGTGACCGCCGGTGTGCGCGGCGGCGGATATGACCTGCTTCTGCAGGAGGGAGAGTACACCCCCGCTCGAAAGAAATTCCGGTATTTTGAGGATATTTACTGGCCGATCGTCACTGCGATCTACCTTGCATGGAGCTTCCTCACGATGGATTGGCACATCACCTGGATTATCTGGCCGGTTGCCGGTTGCCTCTCCTCGGTTCTGTCCGCTATTTTGAAACGAAACGGCGGCGGAGATTCCTAATCGTCATCTGACGGCTGTGATCCTATAAATATAAACGGTCAAACGCGGTGAGAGTATTCTCTCCCGCGTTTTTTCTTGTTTTTCTCCGTAAAATACCCCTTTGAATACCATTTTTCGTTTCTCAAGCTCATCGGTATTGTTTCTTTCAAATCCATGAAATTGTATTTAATTCTTCGTGACATCTTTTTCAATTTGTCTGGTTTTCAATGACCAGTTGGTATTTTACACAAAAAGATCCCCCTAAATTGTACGTATAAGAGAATGACAATTTCATCTCTGCGTGCTATAATAAACTCGAACGGAAGGAGAGAGCTGTTCAAAGGAAGGAAAAAAGAAGGCGTGTCCCGCCTACGGGATCGAATGCGCAAACGGGAGCTGCTGAAAACACTCCGCAGGAAGATGGCTACCGGTTATCAGCCATTCCCGCCCGTTGTCATCTGATGACTTCCCGCTGCAACGAGAGCATTTCAGATGCCGATTCCTGCCGGGTTCAGCAATTCGCCTGTATGACAGACACGAAGAGCGGTTCCTCCGCTCCCTTCAAATGGCCGAAGTGATTCCGGAAGTCAGTTCGGTCACTCAGTTCATATCTAGATGAACTGATGGTTGGGATTCGCAGGTCTGGCAGACTAGGGACTGTCAGTACCTTCGAACCCCATACCCCCCCAGCGTGGAGAGCTGGCGCATTGCCGCCGTAAAACATACGAAATCTAAAAAAGTTGGAGGAGATCAAAATGGCTATCAAAAAGTGTGTAAACATCGACTGTCTGTATACGGAAATCCCGTTCCTTGATCGTTTCCAGGCCGCGAAGGACGATGGATTTGAGTCCATTGAGTTCTGGAGCTGGCCGAACCGCGATCTGGACGCAATCAAGGAAGCGGCAGAAAAGGCCGGCATTGTCATCGCAGGCTTCAACGGCGACGAGGACGGCGGATTCTCTCTGGTTGACCCGGACGATATGGAGGATTACCTCGAGTTCCTCAAGAAGTCCATCGCCGCGGCAAAGAAGATCGGCGCACTCAGCCTGACCATTCATTCCAATGCGCTGGGCGAGGGCGGCATCGTTGCCAACCACTACGACAATCTGTCCGACACCGTCAAGCTGTGCTCCATGTACCGCACGCTGGTTGAGGCTGCCAAGCTCGCAGAGGAGAACGAGATTCAGCTCAACCTCGAGATTCTGAACGTTCATGTCGATCACGTCGGCAACTTCCTCAAGAGCACGCAGATGGCTGCTGAGGTTATCCGTCTGATCGGTTCCCCGAACCTCCGCGTTCTGTATGATATCTATCACATGCAGATCAACGAGGGCCGCGTCTGCGACACCATCGCGGAGTATCTGGATGCCATCGGACATTTCCACATCGCTGACGTTCCGGGTCGTCATGAGCCGGGCACGGGCGAGCTGAATTACCCGAACATCATCAAGAAGCTGGAAGAGCTGGGCTACGACGGTCGAGTCGGCGCAGAGCTGTTCCCGGCAAAGGACACCGAGACCGCTGTCAAGGCGATCCTGTCCATCTTCTAAATCCGCCAAACATTCACAACTGTTCATCCTTTGTTTCAATTTCTCGGTAAAGCAATTTACCGCAGGGAACCCGATTGGCTGTCGGGTTCCCTGTTTTTTTTCGGAAACTTTCAACAACAATATCCGTTGTGAAAAAGCAACATCTGTATTATAATAAGGATAAGAATAGTAAAAGATTTGAAAAACATATCAAATAAGGCAAAATTATAATAAGAGGGTGGGAAAAGTATGAAAAAACGACTACTCGCATTGTTATTGACCGGTACATTGCTTGCACAATCCGGTCTGGCATTGGCGGCGGAGATTGATGTTGGGGAAGTATCTGATGAAACCACAGAAGAAGAAATTGTGGTGACAGAAGATCCAGTTGACGAATCGGAAGATGAGGTGGAGGCGGAAGAAACAGAAGCAAGCGAAAATGAAACGGTGGACGATTCTGAAGAGGAATTTGAAGAATCTGAAGTTCAGAATATTACAGTCAACGATACAGAAGCGCAAGATGAGATTCCAGAGTATGACATCTGGCTGGCAGATTCTTATATGTTTGGAATTGACAAGAGCGGCGATTCTCTGTACTCCTTATTGCTGGGCTTTCAAGATCCGGTTTATCTGACCCTTGGCCAAAACTTAATCGAGGATGATACCACGTTCAAACTGGCGTCTGCATGGAGCGTGCTTCTGAATGATGATATGAGGAAGAATCCAAATTATTTATATGAAACAATTATTATGGACTATCTTGTATTTCAGTCAGAACGCTCTGAATTTAATGCGGAGATGGCGAATAATATAAGCAGTTTTTCCTCCGAGATATATTCTGCTATGTCCGAAGAATACGGATATCTGACAGAGGTAGAGTTAGACAAGTATACTGCACAAGATGTAAGAGATTGTATCAGTGCGTCCAAGAGCAATATAGAAAACTTTAATCTGGCAATAAAAACGGTATCCATGGGAACGAGTACAGCAAAGGAGTATATTAAAGACTTAAGCAATTATCTCGCTCTGCTAAAAGTAAAAGACGAACGGATTGCACTGCTGAATCAGGCTTATAAAGTCGCAAGCAGTGATAAGAATGCTGGCTTTTGCAGTGCAGTCATTGAGATTAAGACAATTATGAGCAGCAGTGTACCGCAGTATTTGATCGGCGAAACAGTTGAGCATTTATGGGGATTGTTTTTGGATGCATGCTGGGAGCAGACAGCGGCGCACATTCCTGGTCTTGGTCTCGGTAAGGCTGGATTGGATGTATTGTTCAACACAAGCGGAGGCGCTGAGAACGATCTGAAACTGGCCGTATTATATTTATCCGACTCGTATTTTAGACGAGGATTGTTCAATTCTGCATCAGCATACCGGTCAAACTCTACTGCGGAAAATGGACGAACCTTCTCCGCATGTATGACTGCATATGCAGAATTTCAGATCTACGGAAATACATATGCAAAGAAATGGATTCAGAATGTTGTCAGCGGAGGATGTGCGAAAAAATGGATTGAACAGCTGATGTACCGCGACAGCATCGAAGCTGCGGAAAACTTAATAGAATTAAGCCAGTCACAGATCGAAGTACGCCAGAGATTCCTCGAAATAGCGGGAAAATATGGAGAGATTTACGGAAAAGAGTATGGAGACGAAAACTGGAATGAATACATAGGAACATCATCTGGCGCGTCTGCGAAATCCATTCTAGGCAAAGGAACCTGTGGAGCGGATCTTATATGGGTACTGTACGAGGATGGAACGCTGTATATTACCGGCACCGGATCGATGACAAATTGGTACTCGAGTACTGCTCCGTGGTATGCGAAACGCGATAGTATTAAAAAGGTTCGGATTTCCCACGGCGTGACGAGCATCAGCGAATATGCATTTTATGAATGCTCGAATCTACAGAGTGTGACGATTCCAGACAGCGTGACGAGTATCGGCTATTGGTCGTTTTATGATTGCACGGGTCTAACGAGCTTGACAATTGGAGACGGCGTGACGAGCATCGGCCGTGATGCGTTTTTTTCTTGCGAGAGCCTGACGAGCGTGACGATCCCGAACAGCGTGACGAGCATCGGCAATGGGGCGTTTGATTGGTGCCACAGTCTGACGAGCATCACGGTGGACAGCGGGAATCCCAACTATTCGTCACAGGACGGTGTGCTGTACAACAAGAACAAGACAACATTGATTCAATACCCGATTGGCAATAACCGAACTTCCTTTACCATCCCTAACAGCGTGGCAAGCATCAGACATGATGCGTTTAAGGGTTGCAAAAGTCTGACGAGCGTGACGATCCCGAACAGCGTGACGAGCATTGGCGGAGATTCGTTTTGTGATTGCAAAAGTCTGACGAGCGTGACGATCGGAAACAGCGTGACGAGCATCGGCAATTCTGCGTTCGAATATTGCTCCAACCTGACGAGTGTGACGATTCCGAACAGCGTGACGAGTATCGGCCGTTATGCGTTTATGAGTTGTAAAAGTCTGACGAGCGTGACGATTGGAAACAGCGTGACAAGCATCGGCGATCAAGCGTTTGGTTACTGCGCGAGTTTGACAACCATCAATGTCGACAGCGGAAATCCGAACTACTCGTCACAGGATGGTGTATTGTACGATAAGACGAAGTCTATACTCATCCAATACCCGATTGGCAACAGTCGAACTTCCTTTACCATCCCTAACAGCGTGACGAGCATCGGCGAGTATGCGTTTTATTCTTGCTCCAAGCTGACGAGCGTGACGATCCCGAACAGCGTGACGAGCATCGGCAATATGGCGTTTGTTTCTTGCTCCAGCCTGACGAGCGTGTCGATCCCGAACAGCGTGACGAGCATCGGCGATTATGCGTTTTCTTGTTGCCACAGACTGACGAGCGTGACGATTGGAAACAACGTGGCGGTCATCAGCGGCTATGCGTTTCGAGAGTGCGAGAGCCTGACGAGCGTGATAATTCCGGACAGTGTGACGGTCATCGAAGAAGGGGCGTTTATTTTTAGCAACAATTTAAAAGATGTCTATTATTGCGGTACCGATGAAGAATGGAAGGCTATTTCCATTGGAGATTTCAATTCCGAGCTGACAAGTGCAACCATTCACACACACAACACCCACAGCTGGGACAGTGGAACGGTCACCAAGGCGGCGACCTGTACGGCAGACGGCGTTAAGACTTACACCTGTACGTCTTGCGATGAGACTAAGACCGAACCGATCAACAAGCTCGGTCACAAATACGGAGACTGGCAGGTAACAACTGAGCCGACCTGTACAGAAAAGGGAGAAGAAACCCGTGTTTGTGCAAACGACAGCAGTCATAAGGAAACCCGTTCAATTGATGCCCTCGGTCACAACTGGGATTCTGGAAAGGTCACCAAGGCGGCGACCTGCGGCGCGGCAGGCGTTAAGACCTACACATGCAGTGTCTGCAAGACCACCAAGACGGAGACCATTCCGGCGACCGGCAACCATACTTACAAAACAACCACGACCAAGGCAAAGCCGGGGGCAAACGGGAAAACTGTCACCAAGTGCAGTACTTGCGGAACTGTCAAGAGCACAACCACAATCTATGCACCGGAAACTCTGACACTGTCCAAGACGTCGTACACCTATAACGGCAAGACTCAGAAGCCGACGGTTACGGTAAAGGATTCCAAAGGGAATACGATTTCCTCTACGCATTACACCGTTTCGTATGCAAGCGGTTGTAAGTATGTCGGCAAGTACAAGGTAACCGTTGCGTTTAAGAGCACGAGTTCCAAGTACAGCGGAACATTGAGCACGTACTTCAAGATCAACCCGAAGGGAACGACGCTCAAGACACCGACCGCAGGCTCCAAGAGCTTCACGGCGAAGTGGACAAAGCAGTCTACGCAGACCTCGGGCTATCAGCTCCAGTACTCCACGAGCAGTAAGTTCACGAGTGCAAAGACGGTAACCATTTCCAGCAACAAGACAATTTCGAAAAAAATTACCAAGCTGACCGCAAAGAAGAAGTACTATGTCCGCATCCGTACCTACAAGACGGTAAGCGGTACCAAGTACTATTCCGCATGGTCGTCGACAAAAACCGTAACGACAAAGAAATGAGTATGCACAAAGCCCATCGGGAACTCCCGATGGGCTTATCTTGTCTCTGATGACATTTCTCTGTCTCACTCGCAGTGATCCACCGCCTCGCGGATCGTGGCGCCGCCGACAACGGTATCTCCCTGATACAGCACGACAGCCTGTCCGGGCGCGATTGCCCGCTGCGGCTGATCGAAATCCACGCGGATGGTATCGTCATCCAGCTGTGTGACGACCGCGTCCTGCTCCGGCTGATGATACCGGATGCGCGCTGTGACGCGGGTCGGTCCGTCCAGCTTCGCATACGAAATCAGATTGAGCTGGTCGGCAATCAGACCCTTGGCAAACAGGCCGTCCCGGGTGCAAAGCGTTACGGTGTTGTCCGCTACGCTGGTTTTCTGAACATACAGGCGCTCACTCGACGAAACACCCAGTCCACGCCGCTGTCCAACAGTATAATGAACGATTCCCTTGTGCTCGCCGAGTACATTTCCCTTGGTATCGAGGAATGCGCCGCTCGGATAGTCCTTGCCGGAATACCGCCGCAGAAATGCCGCATAATCGCCGTCAGGGACAAAGCAGATGTCCTGACTGTCATGCTTCCTTGCGTTGAGAAACTGCTGTTCCTCGGCGATCTGACGCACTTCCGGCTTATGCAGCGCGCCCAGCGGGAACAAAGTGTGTGCGAGCTGCTCCTGTGTCATCGCATACAGCACATAGCTCTGATCCTTGCTCTCATCCAGCGCCTTTTTCAGCTCCCATCGTCCGGTTTTCTCATTGTGCTCGATGCGCGCATAATGACCGGTCGCAATATAATCACAGTCCAGCTCCCTGGCGCGGTGATACAGCCGTTCAAATTTGAGATACCGGTTGCAGTCGATACAGGGATTCGGCGTCCGTCCGCACTCATAGGCACAGACAAACCGGCGGATGACTTGCTCATCAAAGGTATCCATGAAATTAAACACATAGTACGGCATGTCCAGACGATTCGCCACATTCCGTGCGTCCCAGACATCGTCCTCACTGCAGCAGGTCGCATGCTTGTACTCGCCGATGGTCTCATTGTTATACAGACGCATCGTCGCACCCATGCAGTCATAGCCCTGCTCGCGCAGCAGATACGCGGTCACGCTGGAATCCACGCCGCCGCTCATCGCGATCAAAACCCGGCTCATGATATCCTCCTCGCTTTCCCGATCACTTTCCGCCCCAAGTCGGTGCGTAGGTCTTAATCATTGTAATTGCCAGCACGATCAGGAATAATACAACCAGCACACGCTGCAATACTTTGAGCTGTCGACGCTTTTGTTTGAGTTCGTCCGGCTCTTTTTTTCCCGTTGTTTTCTCCATATCCTCGACCTGACGCATCAGACGAATCGCCGGAATGAGTACGGCGACAAAAATAACCAGCAGAATCAGCCGGATCAACATCCATTGGTTCATGATAACCCTCCGTATCGGTATGATAGTATGACACCATTATACGGTTTCCGATCAGAAAAGTCAAAAAAGGCGCCGCACGGTGGCGACGCCTTTTCATTATCTCTCACTAATCAAGAAATCATGCAACGAATTAGTCGTCGAAGGTCAGCATAACCTTACGAGCAACAGCCTTGTTGCGAGCCATCTCCATAGCCTCATCCAGATCGTCGAACTTGTAGTAGTGGGATACCAGTGCCTTGAAGTCGTACTGATCCTTGATCTTGGACAGGAAACGGATGGTGCGCGGGAACCAGTTGGTGGTGCCGCCGGAGCCTGCGATGTGCAGGGTCTTCCAGATGGTCTTGCCGATCTCTACCGGTACCTTGCGGCCGATGGAGTGACCAACACAGCCGATCCGTGCGGAATGGCCTGCGATATCGAACAGGGATGCGATGCCGATGTCGTTGCCCGAGCACTCGATAACGACGTCTGCGCCGCGGCCGTTGGTCAGATCCTTGATCTGCTGCTCTACGTCGCCTGCGGTCGGATCTACGGTGTAGTTAGCGCCGTACTTCATTGCATTCTCTCTTCTGGACTCTACCGGATCGACTACGATTACGGTTGCGCCGGAAGTTGCACATACCATTGCTGCGGAGCAGCCGATCGGGCCGCCGCCGATGATAACGCATGCGTCAGAAGCGTCCGGATCACACTTGTTGCCCCATACGCCCCAGTATGCTACGTTGAAGTTCTCTACGAAGATACCCAGCTC
>JALFIV010000136.1 GCA_022775385.1 Clostridiales bacterium | reverse complement strand
CCGAATTCAAAAAGATATACCGGTATTTTGTCGAACTATTTTCCATTTTTGTCAGTCCGCCGCCGCATCTCCCGCTGTCATCCGGCGCGGGAAAAATCAGGCAGAAAAATACCGTACACATCGGATGTGTACGGTATGGATTGGCTGTTATTCCTTGGGTTTCTGTTTTTCCGCATAGCTTTTGAGCACACCGGTGCCGGAACTCAGCATCCGGCTGACGCGGCTGATCGTCGCACTGCTCGCGCCGGTCTGATTCAGAATATCGTTGTAAATCTTCCCCTGACTGAGCAGAACCGCAACATCATACCGCTGCTCCATCGACCGCATCTCGGCAACCGTACAGACATCCTCGAAGAATTTTCTGCACTCATCCAGATCGTTCAGCTGAAGAATCGCCTCATACATTGCAAGGCTCGGCTCTTTATTTTCAAACTTTGCCATTTTGTTGCTCCCTTCGGCATTCCTTTGTCTGACTGTGCTTTTAGTTTATCACAGTAAACCGTTGGAGTAAAGGGGCAGTTTGGAAGAAATCAACGGTTTTGCGCATTCTGATAGGCCGGAACATAGGTCATCTCTTCGATGCGGCGCAGCGCCTCGCGCTGTCCGTCCTCGTTCAGATGGGAAAGCAGCGCCTCCAAACGGGAGAGAATTCCCGTCTCCTCCGCCGTCTCGACCAGCTCGTCCGGATGATACATCCCGCGGATTTTGACATAGACCGCCTCTCCCGCCGCCTTGGCCATCTCCTCCACCCTGCGATGAAAATGCGGATTGGAGACGCTCAAAAACTCGTTCGGCCATTCACTCAGATAGGCGTCAAAGAACCGGGTGTACCGCTTCTGCAGCCCGCTTCGTTTGCTCTCATCTGCGGTTTCCTCGATGACCTTGACACAGCCCATTGCGATAGAGAGGAACGTGCCGATAATCAGCTTGCTCTGGGTGTTAAAGCACTCCTTGAGGATTTCCGGATGCATTCTCGCATAGTCCGCAAATTCCGCCTGAGTCATGCCCGCCGTCTTGATAAACTCGTTCAGCGCCAGATAGTACGCTTTGTTTTCCATAAAAAAGACCTCCCCCGGCGCATTCCGCCGTTTTTGGATTCCTCTTTATTATACACGGTATTTTCCAAATGGAAAGAACATTCTTGCTATTCTCCGTTTTTTCATCCAATCAGCCGTCGAGAAGCCGCCGGATTCTGTCGAAATCTCTGAAAATTGTAAAAGCAATTGAATCTCTGGAAGTGAAAAGCTATAATAAAAGCTGTTATTGCTTTACTTGGAGGAAAACCAATTATGTCTTGTGTATCCATCCCAAAGATTCTCATCCCGAAGGAAGGTACTGATCTTCGCAAGTGGGCCGTCATTGCCTGCGACCAGTACACCTCCCAGCCGGAATACTGGGCGGAGACCGACCGCACCGTCGGCGACGCGCCGTCCACACTCCGCATCACGCTGCCGGAGGTCTATCTGGAGGAGGATGATGTCGCAGAGCGCGTCGCAAACATCAATACCACCATGCAGCGTTATCTGTCCGACGGCACCCTGCGTGAGCTGCCGGCCGGTTTCATCCTGACCGAGCGTTTCTCCGGCGGAGCCGCACCGCGCCGCGGTCTGGTCGCCGCCATCGACCTCGAGACCTATGAGTACAAGGCAGGCTCCCGCTCTCTGGTCCGTCCGACCGAGAAAACCGTCGAGGAGCGCATTCCGCCACGCCTCAAGATCCGCGAGAACGCCTCCATGGAACTGCCGCACATCATGATCCTGATCGACGATCCCGACCGCACGGTCATCGAGCCCATGTTTGACCAGCTCGACCGTCTGAACAAGGTCTATGACACCGATCTGATGCAGGGCGGCGGACACATCAACGGCTGGTTCATCCCGCAGGGCGAGATGACCGACGCGCTGATTCATGCGATGGACGCGCTGAACGACCGCAAGACATTCAACGAAAAATACCATCTGACCGAAGATCTCCCGCTGCTCAACTTCGCCATCGGCGACGGCAACCACTCGATGGCGACCGCCAAGGCGCACTGGGAGAACATCAAGCAGACCCTCTCCGCCGAGGAGCGCGAGACCCATCCGGCGCGCTTCTGCCTGTGCGAGATCGTCAACATTCACGACGAGAGCCTGATCATCGAGCCGATTCACCGCGTGATGTTCGGTGTGGACGCGGATGACCTGCTCTCCGCCGCTGAGACCTTCTATGCGGCAAACGGCGGTGTCTGTGAGATTCTCGGTGAAAACGATGCCATTCCGCAGGATGCGCATGCTGTTCCGTTCTGCACTGCAGACCGCACCGGTGTGCTGGTTGTCCGCAATCCGAAATGGGGCATCGCACTGGGCACCCTGCAGGCCTTCCTCGACGACTACATGGACTCCCATCCGGATGCCAAGATTGACTACATCCACGGTGAGGACGTCGTCAAGTCCCTCGGCACCAAACCGGGCAACATGGGCTTCTTCCTGCCGGACATCGAAAAGAACGACCTGTTCCGCGGCGTCATCATCGACGGTGTCCTGCCGCGCAAGACCTTCTCCATGGGCGAGGCGCACGAAAAGCGCTACTACATGGAGGCCAAACTGATCGTCAAGTAAGAGACTGATTTTCATCCGGACGCTCCGGCACCATGGGGCGTCCGGTTTTTTTGTCCAGCATCAGCGTCGCCGTCCCGTTTTTCACCGTGCAGACCGAAAACGCATACGCCAGATCAAACGGACGTCCCGGATCAAACCGGCAGGTCAGACAGCGGACGCCCGTGCGTTCCTGCCCGTCCGCATCCGCAAACCGCTCCCCTGCCGCGTACCGCTCCGGCAGCGAAGGCCAGTATCCGCACCGCGCGAGATAGCTCTTGGAAATTGTCCGTCGGAGAACCATCTGTCCGTCCGACGGCTCGGGTACGCCGATCAGCAGCGGCTCCTTGCCGTCCCGGATGCCCCAGACCCGCCAGACCGACGGCGTCAGCGCGCCCTGAACCGAAAAACAGACCTCCCGTGCGCACTCCTGAATCTCCACCGTCCCCCAGTCTCCCGTCTCCGACCGAATGACCATCGCGCTCCCTCCTTTCCGGCAAGACAAACGCTCCCCTGCTATCCTATGCAGCGGAGCGTTTTGCTATCCGTTTTCACTTGTGGAACACAAAAAATTTGCTGAGCACGTAATTTGCCACCGTCACGACCACCTGAACGGCGAGCTTTGCGATCTTGTCGTTCAGACCGCCCAGCGTGACCATGATAAACATCAGCGCCATATCCATCACGAGCGTGCCCACACGTGAGGCGACAAACGCACCTGCCTCGCGCAGCATGTGCTTGTTTCTGCTCCGAAACACGAACCGCCGGTTGGTCACATACGCAAACGCGACCGCCGCAATCCACGAGAGGATATTGGCGCATTGCAGCTGAACCGGATGATTCGGATCGAGCGCCGTGAGCACACAGGCGTAATAGGTCACGAGACTGACCACCGTGGTCAGTCCGCCCACAATCAGATAGGAGATGATCTCCCGATATTTTATGTATAAGTCCTTCATTTCCACACCGCCGGCAGGCCGCCTGATCCCGCAGGACCGGGCGGCGCCGTCTTTCTCTGTTATCCTTCTGTCTCCGGCAGTCCGAAACTGACCGCCAATGCATGATTGACCGCATTCATATGCTCGTCATCCAGCGTCCCCATTTTTTCCCTCAGCCGCCGCTTATCGAGCGTTCGGATCTGCTCGGTCAGGATCACGGAATCCCGCGTCAGACCAAAGCTCCGCGCACCCAATGTAATATGTGTCGGCATCTTGGCTTTGTTGATCTGTGATGTAATCGCCGCCGCAATTACCGTCGGGCTGTACTTGTTCCCCACGTTGTTCTGCACGATGAGCACCGGACGCATGCCGCCCTGCTCACTGCCGACCACAGGGGATAAGTCGGCATAGTAAATGTCACCACGTTTGACCTGATGATCCACAGCTATCACTCTCCGATGGAAAATTCGCAAGTTACCTGTAACTTCCGTTGTCTTTACTTTCCCCACCAGACCGGTACTTTAACCGCGATTGCGCAGGATTTTTTTCATCTGTTTTTTCTATCTTATGCAGATGAGAGACAGAAGGATTCTTGTGTCATTCCTGTCCGACGTAAAAGCGCGGGATGCGCTTGCTGATCGCACACAGCACCTCATACGAGATGGTTCCGGCCGCGTCCGCCACCGTGTCCGCATTGACCGGACCGTCGCCGAACACGGTCACGAGATCGCCGCGTTTGATGTCCATGCCCGTGACATCCAGCATGCACATATCCATGCAGATGCGTCCGATGACCGGAACGACCTTGTCCTGCACGAGCATGACAGCCTGTCCGCTGCCCGCGCGGTGGTAGCCGTCCTCATATCCCATCGTCACGACCGCAATCTTGGTCGGCTGCTCGGTCCGGTACGTGCGTCCGTAGCTGACGGTCACATCCGCCGGTGTCTCACGCACCTGCACGACGTGCGCCCGCACGGTCATGACCGGATGCAGGTCGACGGTCTTCTGCGTGGTGGCGTCCGGATAATAGCCGTACAGGATGATGCCAGCGCGGACCATGTTGAACACCGGTTTTCCGTCCGGAAGCAGTTCGGAGAAGGTCTCCGGATACTGCAGAATCGCGCCGCTGTTGGCGCAGTGGCGATAGGTCAGTTCCAGCCCGTGCGCCGCGAGCGCCGTGCAGACCGCACGGAACCGTCCGGTCTGATACGCCGTGTAGTCCTCGCCGCCCGCGGTGTCCGCCACGGCAAAGTGCGTAAAGATGCCCTCCGCCTGCAGTCCCGGCAGGCTGACCGCATCCAGAATCTCCCGGACATTGCTCTCGCTGTCGTCTGCCTCAAAGCCTATGCGCGTCATACCCGTGTTGAGCGCAATATGTACGCGGAGCGTGCCGCCGCACGCCTGCGCCGCCGTGGAAAAAGCCTCCGCCGTCTCGCGGTCACACAGCGCCGCCGCCGCGTCCAGTTCAATCAGTGCGGGGACGTCCGAAGCGTCGACATAGCCGAGAATCAGGAGCGGCAGGGTCAGACCGGCCTCGCGCAGCTCCGCCGCCTCCTGCGCGGTTGCGACCGCGAAGAAATCCGCGCCCTCCCGCTGGAGTACCGACGCCGCCGGCACCGCACCGTGTCCGTAGGCATCCGCCTTGACTACGCCGAGCACCTTGGTCTCCGGCTGAAGCGCATGGACATGGTCGCGGATATTGCGAAAATTCTGCGCGAGCCGACTCAGGTCGATCTCCGCCCATGTCCGGTTTTTATTTTGAAATTCCATGGTATTCATCCCCTATTGTATTCTATCTGACCTGTACATCAGAAAAATGACAGACAATCATCTGCGTCCCGTTGCAGAAAATGCGCGCCGTCTGCGGCAGTCCGTCGCTCAGTCCGAGCGACAGCTCGCGCACAACCGTGCCCTCCTCGCGCTCCTCCTCGAACCGGAGGACGAGGGTGTCCTCCTCCGCCCAGACCGATGCGGGCTGTTCTGCGATCAGGCTGTACAGCACCGCAGGAGCGGCATCCACCGGTGTCAGTCCGCCGCGCTCGGGCAGCAGGGTCTGTAGGACGGTGTCCCCATAGGTCAGCGTCCCGCTGTCCGCCTCGTACTCCGCCGTGACGCCCGCGATACTATCGGGACAGCACACCGTGATGGACGCGTGCGGCGGATCACCGTTCTCGTACGCAATCTCCACCGTGTAGTCGGTGTATTCCTCACCGGAATCCGCCCGGATTTCCACCGCCGCGCGGATCTGCGCACAGCCTGCGTACTGCTCACGCACGGAATCCGCCAGCTGCTCCGGACTGCGTACGGCGGAACAGCCGCACAGCAGGATGACAGCGGTCATCACTGCACAAAGCCGTTTACTCGGCAATCGACGCTCACTCCCTGAAATCGAGCGGTTTCAGCACCTGTGCAATCGTGTCCAGCAGATCGGTCGGCGTCATGCTGTACTGTCCCAGCCGCGCGGCACACAGATCGCCCGCCCTGCTGTGGATGTATGCGCCGCA
>JALFIV010000134.1 GCA_022775385.1 Clostridiales bacterium | reverse complement strand
CTCAGATTCGCGTTGTGGTGTTCCTCCGTATCCGTTCCGACCAGACGGTGCAGATGCGGAACCAGCTTGTCAATCAGGTTGAGGCAGAACGCACCGGCAAAGATACCCGCAATTGTGACAATCAGTCCGGCCTTTCCGCCGGATTCCACCGACGGGAGGATAAGTCCCAGCACCGCCGCCGCGAGCATGACACCCGCCGCAAACGACAGGACAATATCCGAAAACGCATGGGAAATCTCTTTGAACAGAAATCCGATCACCGATCCGATGATCGTCGCTCCGCCGACGCCGAGCGCCGTCAGCAGTACCAGCTGCATCCCATCCCCTCCTTTTCAGATCTTCTGTCTCCAGTATAAAATCCCCACGCGGTTTTGTCAAACGGTTGTCCCAACGCCGCTCAGCCGTTCAGATACCGCAGGCGCGTTACAAACTCGGTGTTCTCCGTCTTTTCACAGATCGCATCGATGCCGGAGGAGATAATCCAGACCGCCATGCCGCGCCGCGTGCAGTTGACCAGCATCTGAATGATCATCTCATGGTACAGCGGCTCCTGTCCCGCAAACGGGAACAGACAGATCAGCAGCCTGGGATTCATCAGATACCACTTGAAATACGAGAGCTGCAGCCGCTGCGGCATGGACCACGTGCGGATGGGACGGAGCAGCTCCTCCCGGTCAAACCATTCGGACGCCGCGTCCAGAATGCTGTCGACCAGCGGTCTGCGAATCACATGCTTTCCCGCCTTGGGAATCAATCCGAGGCACAGATTGTCCAGCGCCGTCAGATCGTCAAACAGTACGCCGTCTTTCCGGTCGGGCATCTTGATCTGGATTCCGATCTCGGTTCCGATTTTCCGCAGCATCTCCGGCCGGCTGTATTCCTGTCCGCACAGACGAAACGAACCGGAAATCCAGTCCGTATCTCCCAGAAAGCAGTCGAGAATCCGGTTTGCGGTGTTGTAGTTCTCATCCCGCAGGAATGCGATCTCTCCGCCGCGGACCGCAAACGACAGCGGTGCCATGGAGGGAAACAGCAGGTCGGTGACGCGGAGCACCTCTGCCCCAGCCTGTCTGTCCGCCGTATTCTCCCGTTCGGGCACGCCGCTCCGGTGCTCCCATCCGAGAATCTCATACAATCTTTCGTCGTATTCCTCCGGATAGAGATGATAACACAGCTTGCGGTTTTTGATCACATCCACCCGTCCGGCATAGCGGTACATAAACCCCTCATCCAGATCCAGCAGGAACACCGCGCTCCCCTGCCCGAGCAGCAGCTGAACGCAGTCCATGAACGCCTCCAGATCCCTCTGCCGGAGGATCTCGGTGACGCGGTCGAGCACAATCAGCCTGATACCGGCAAACCATGCCTTGTAGAGCGCGAGCTTATAGTAATCCAGCGGGGACAGTGCAGTGAGCTTTTCCTCCCAGCCAAAGCGGATTCCCATCTCCTCCCGGATCGCCTGCGATTCCGGCGAGCTGATCCGCCGGTCCGCCTCCCGGTGCTGTTCCCTGCTCATGGTCTTTCCGAGCGCAATGACATAATCCTTCGCCGTCAGCTCCTTGGAGGCAAAGCGATGCTTGCCCATGACCATACAGTTCT
The DNA here is from genome assembly GCA_022775385.1 of Clostridiales bacterium. GTDB lineage: Bacteria > Bacillota > Clostridia > Oscillospirales > Butyricicoccaceae > Butyricicoccus_A. Next base: position 883 of record JALFIV010000134.1, on the reverse strand, counting down.
GGCAGATCCACCGTCCGATCTCCGCCGGACGGACGCGGCTTCCGCGGCAGAACGCCTTGCCGGATTTCATCACGGACGTCCCGTAGAATACCCCGAGATAAGCGGTTCCGGACGACAGATGCTCGTCGACATAGACGCCGATGCACTCGCCCCGAGCAATCGAGATATCAAACCGATAGCTCCCGCTCTCGTGCTGAAACCGTCCGTTTTCGATGCGTATCAGTTCTTCTTTCATCGCTCAACCTCTTCGAACTGCAGCGGCAGGGTCACACAGCACTCCGTTCCGACTCCCCGCGCGCTGAAAATGCGCAGACCGTAGTCGTCCCCGAACATCAGACGGATTCTGCTGTTGACATTGCGCAGGGCAATGCCGCCGCGGCGCGGTGCGGCGGGATGCTCCCTGCTGTCCCCGCCGGCAAACTGTTCATTCAGCCGCTCCACCTGATCGTCGGGAATGCCGATGCCGTCGTCTCGCACGCGCAGAAACAGCACCCGGTCGCTGTTTTCCACGACAATCCGAACAGTTCCCTGATCAATTTTGTCCTCGAGTCCGTGCACCACCGCATTTTCCACGAGCGGCTGGAGAATCAGCTTGGGCATCTTCGCCTCGAGCAGCCGTTCGTTCTCCATCTCCAGCTCGAGCGAGAGCTTGTCGCCGAACCGGCATCGCTGAATGATAAAGTAGTTTTCCACATTGTCCAGCTCATCCGAAAATGTCACGGACTCCTGCACATCCGAAATCGTGTAGCGGAAAAAGGTCGCCAGCGCCTCGGTTGTCTCCGCAATTCCCTCACAGTCCGCCATCAGCGCATCCGCGCGGATCGCCTCCAGCGTGTTGTACAGAAAGTGCGGATTGATCTGATTCTGCAATGCGAGATATTCC
>JALFIV010000128.1 GCA_022775385.1 Clostridiales bacterium | reverse complement strand
GATTTCCGCAATCAGATCCTGAAGCGTGCTGTCCAGTCCGATGGAGGACTGCATCTGATAGAAATTCTCCAGCGAATAGGGCGAATCCGTAATCGTCCGCAGAGACGCCTGCACCGACCGGCGCGCGGTCTCAATCTCGTTTTCCTTCAGTCCGCCGTTCTGAATATCCGAGAGCTGATACAGGATCTCGTCGCAGGCGAGACGGACGTTTTTGTTCTCAATGCCCGAGCTGACCGCCATCACACCCTTGAGCTTGTCGGTCTGCGAGGACGCGTAGTAGCACAGACTTTTCTGCTCGCGCACGGTGCGGAACAGACGGGACGCGGTGTTGCCGCCGTAGCACGCGTTGAACAGAACCATCGCCGGATACAGCGGGTCGGTCACCGTGATGCCCAGACGCAGTCCGAGCGCCAGCTTGCCCTGACGGACCGGTTCTTCCTCGACCTTCCAGCGGAGCGGAGCCTCTGCCTCGCGCGAAACCGAGGCCGGATAGCCGGCACAGCATCGCACGGGCAGCACACGAAGCGCCTCGCAGAAAATATCCGCCACGTGATCGGCGTCCAGTGAGCCGCAGTAGAACAGCTCGAGCGGCGCCGTGCGGATCATAGACTCATAGCAGGCGCGCAGAGTCTCGGAGGTGAGCGCATCCAGCTCCTGCATGTCACCGAACTCAACCAGACGGTACGGCTCATCGGAACACATCAGCTGATACATCCGGCGGATGACCCATGTCCGCTTGTCGTCCGGCAGTGCGGCGATGCGCGCGCTCCAGACCCCCGCCTCCCGTCTCAGGATGTCCGCGTCAAACCGCTCCGCGGGACGGAGCAGAATATCCGTCAGCAGACGGGCGGTATCCTGCACCATTCCCGGTGTTCCGAACCGCTCGTCGATGACATCCGCCATCACACCGACCATCTGCGCTTCGCCGCGCTTGGATACAAACGGCTCCAGACGGGCGCCGTACAGCTCGTCCAGACGAACCGCCACCTGCTGCCGTCCCGGATAGACCGAGCAGTTTGAACGGAGCACACGCGGCAGCAGCGCCGCGGCACTGCGTCCCCCGTTATCCAGCGGCAGAACAAAGCACGCGCGGAGCAGGGATTTCTTCCACTGTCCCGTGGTCACGCAGGTCAGACGAATGCCGTCTCCCAACATTCTTATCGTTATATCTTGCATACTTGTATCTCCTGCTTTCTGAAAATCATCTGCAGCCAGTGATTTTCTATCGTTTTATTATATCTCCTCAACCCGGATTCGTCTACCCGTTTTGTCCGTAATTCCGAATTATACATTGAAATAGAAAGGGGTATCATGGTATGATAATTAAGATATTGCAAACGAAAGGAGCAGATTTCATGAGTGCAAAAAGAAAGCGCACTCCGGCAGCAACCGTACTGCTGTGGGTTCTTTTGATCGGGTATCTCCTCCTCCTGTACCGCGTTATTCTGTTCAAATTCCCCATCGATACCATCTTTGATATCCTGATGGACCGCGATGAACTGGAGTTCACCCGTGTCAATCTGATCCCGTTCCAGACCATCCGGTTTTATCTGTTCTCCGGCCGCGTCCCGCTCGTCACCGCCGTGCGCAACCTGCTCGGCAACATTCTCGCCTTCGTGCCGCTCGGCATCCTGATTCCGCTGATCCGGCGCGACCTGAGCATTGTGTTCACCTTTGTGACGGCGCTCGCGCTCAGCGCATCCATCGAGATCACCCAGCTGGTCACCGGACTGGGGTCCTGCGACATCGACGACATCATTTTAAATGTATTCGGCGCTATGCTGACCTGCGTTCTGCTGACCTCGCTGGACCTGTTTGTGTACATCGGGAAAACTGCCGCAAAAAAACTCAAAAAAGCCCTTGACAAATCGAGGAAAACAAGATAAAATAACGCGTGTTGTAAAGTGATTGACTTTACAAAGGAAAATCCTTTACACCACGGCTCCGGAGGTGCAGCATGAAGAACAAGACGTTTGAAATGTGTATGCTGTTTGACTTCTACGGCGATATTCTGACCGAAAAGCAGAGAAAGCTGTTCGATCTGTACTACAACGACGATTTATCCCTTGCCGAGATTTCGGAACACGTCGGCATCACCCGTCAGGGCGTGCGCGACGGCATCCTGCGTGCGGAACACACGCTGCGCGCCACGGAGGAAAAGCTCGGTCTGGTCGCCCGTTACGGACGCAACCAGTCGGATATCGAATCACTCGCCGACATCGCAAAGGAAATCCGGGGCATCAACAAGATCCGCCATCACGATGCGGACATCGCTGAGCTGTGCGACCGCGCACTGACGATTGCACAGCGCCTTTCGGAGTAAGGAGAAGGCTATGGCATTTGAAGGTCTTTCTGAAAAAATTACAGGCGCCTTTAAAAAACTGAAGAGCCGCGGCCGACTGACCGAGGCGGATGTCAAAGCCGCGATGCGCGAGATCAAGCTCGCTCTGCTGGAGGCTGACGTCAACTTCAAGGTTGTCAAGGAGTTCACCAAGACGGTCACGGAACGCGCCACGGGTGCGGAAATCCTCGAAAGCCTCTCTCCGGCTCAGCAGGTAATCAAAATTGTCAACGAAGAGATGACCAAGCTGATGGGCGGCTCGAACGCCAAGCTGAACATCTCTCCCAATCCGCCGACGGTGGTCATGATGGTCGGTCTGCAGGGTGCAGGCAAGACCACAAACTGTGCCAAGCTCGCCGGTCTGCTCCGCAAACAGCAGCAGAAGCGTCCGCTTCTGGTCGCCTGTGACGTCTATCGTCCGGCGGCAATCGACCAGCTCAAGGTCGTCGGCAAACAGCTCGACATCCCGGTCTTTGACATGGGACAGGGCGATCCGGTCGAAATTGCCAAGGCCGGTGTAGCTCACGCCTCCAAAAACGGCTATGATCTGGTGTTCCTGGACACCGCAGGCCGTCTGCACATCGACGAGGCGCTGATGGACGAGCTGAAGAACATCAAGTCCGCAGTCTCCCCCTCGGAGATCATGCTGGTTGTCGATGCGATGACCGGTCAGGACGCAGTCAACGTCGCAAAGTCCTTTGACGAAGCGCTCGGCATCGACGGAATCCTGATGACCAAGATGGACGGCGACGCTCGCGGCGGCGCTGCCCTCTCGACCAAGGCGGTCACCGGCAAGCCGATCAAGTTCATCGGCACCGGCGAAAAGCTTGCAGACATCGAGCCGTTCCACCCTGACCGCATGGCATCCCGCATCCTCGGCATGGGCGATGTCCTGACGCTGATTGAAAAGGCGCAGGAGAATTACGACGCCAAGCAGGCCGCGGAACTGGAAAAGAAGGTCCGCGCCAACAAGCTGACGCTCACCGACTTTGCCGACCAGCTCAAGCAGTTCAAGGAGCCCGGCGCCATCCAGAACATGATGGGCATGATTCCGGGTGTGGATTCCAAAATGCTCTCGGGTGCGCAGGTCGACGAAAAGGCAATCGCCCACATCGAGGCGATCATCTCGTCCATGACGCCCAAGGAGCGCGACAATCCCTCGATCATCAACTTCAGCCGCAAAAAGCGCATCGCCGCCGGCTGCGGACTCAAGGTCGAGGACGTCAACAAGCTGCTCAAGCAGTTCGAGGCGATGCAGAAAATGACGCGCCAGATGAACAACATGATGCGCCGCGGAAAGAAAAAGCGCAAGGGCGGTCTGTTCCCCGGCATGAATCTCGGCGGCAAGGGCGGCGGATTCCCGTTCCCGTTCTAACTTAACTTCGTGTAAAGAAATTTACAATAGATACTTTTTTTCAGGAGGTGAAAAGAAATGGTAAAAATTAGACTTCGCAGACTGGGTGCTAAGAAGGCTCCTTTCTACCGTGTCGTAGTTGCTGACTCCCGCTATCCGCGTGATGGCCGTTTCATCGAGGAAATCGGCACGTATAACCCGCTGTCTGATCCGGCTGAGATCAAGATTGACGCTGAGCGTGCTCAGAAGTGGATCAAGAACGGCGCACAGCCGACTGACACTGTTCGTGCTCTGCTCAAGAAGACCGGTGTCCTTTAAGCAAGTGAGGGTGTTTTGATGAAAGAACTTTTAATCTACATCGCAAAAAATCTTGTAAATGACCCGGACGCTGTCAATGTGACCGAAACCGTTCAGGACTCCGAAGTTGTCTTCCAGCTTCGCGTTGCCCCGGATGATATGGGTAAGGTCATTGGTCGGCATGGTCGTATTGCAAAAGAGATTCGCACTCTGATGAAAGCGGCCGGAAATCGAGAAAACAAAAAGGTAACAGTGGACATCGTCGACTGATCTTTTCAGAGCCGCTCGCGCGGCTCTTTTTTCTTTCGTGAGGTAGCATATGAAAAAACAATTTCTTGAAATTGGCAGAATTGTCAATACCCATGGCATCCGCGGCGACGTCAAGGTGCAGCCGTGGTGCGACTCTCCGGAGTTTCTGGCGGAGTTTGACCGTCTGTTCACCAAATCCCGGCAGGAGCTTCATGTCCTCCGCGCCGCGGTGCACAAGGGATGTGTGCTCATGCATCTCGAGGGAGTCGACTCCGTGGAGGAGGCGCAGAAACTGCGCAACACCGTCCTCTATATGAACCGCGACGATGTCGAGCTGGAGGAGGGTGCATTCTTCATTCAGGACGTCATCGGTCTGCCCGCCTACGACGAGCGTGTCGGCCGTCAGATCGGCATTGTCAAGGAGATCTCCGACGGTCCCGCCGGCGACCTGTATGTCATTCAGGACGGCGACAAGACCCACTATATCCCGGGCGTCCCCGCCTTCCTGCGCGAGGTCGATCTGGAAAACGGACAGGTGACATTCTGCACCATCGAGGGACTGCTGGCCGATGATGACAATTGATATTCTCACGCTGTTCCCCGAACTGATCGACGGCGTGATGACGCAGAGCATCATCGGACGCGCGCAGACCGCCGGTCTGGTGCGCATCAATCCGGTCAACATCCGCGACTACACCACCGACAAGCACAACCGTGTGGATGACACCCCCTACGGCGGCGGCAAGGGCATGGTGATGCAGGCCGATCCGCTCTACCGCTGTCATCAGGCGGTCACCGGCGGCGAACATGTCCACACGATTCTGATGAGCGCACAGGGTCAGCGGTTTTCTCAGGAAAAGGCGCGCCAGCTCATCCGCGACTATGATCATTTTATTCTGGTCTGCGGCCACTACGAGGGCGTCGACCAGCGGTTTATCGATACCTGCGTCGACGAGGAGATCTCGCTCGGCGATTTTGTGCTGACCGGCGGCGAGCTTCCGGCGATGGCGGTGGCGGACGCCGTCTGCCGCATGGTCCCCGGTGTACTGGCAGACGAGGTCTGCTTCACCGACGAGAGCCACTGGGACGGTCTGCTGGA
>JALFIV010000077.1 GCA_022775385.1 Clostridiales bacterium | reverse complement strand
GCCGACGGTCTATACCTCCAAAATTACGCTGAATCCTAAGAAAGGAAAACTGACCATCAAGTATAACGGAACCATCCTGACACCGAAAAAGAGCGGGGATGGATGGCATCAGTATGAGCTGGTTGTCGGAGAGACCTACCAATTTATCGCGAAGGTTCCGAATTCCAAGAAATATAAAGAAGTCAACCAGTCGGTTTCCGTTCAGAAGAAGAGCAATTACACCATCAATATCTCGCGCGGTGCGGGACGGCTGAGTGATTTGGTCCTGAACATCAACAAGACCAATTCTCAGAACGGACAGCTCAAGCTCTCGCCGGCGTTTTCCAGCTCGACGGAGGAGTATTCAGCGGAGCTGGTCGGCGGAGCGAACACAGCCTATCTGTGGCTCAAACCGCGCAAGGATTCCACCAAGCTCAAGGTAACGGCGGGAAAGAGGACCTTGAAGTCGTCTCTGTACAGCGGATATCACCGCTATACGGTCAAGTTCTCCGACAACGAGACAAAGAAAACCATCAAGGTGACAGCATCGGGAGATGACGGAACGGTCAATACGTATACGATTACTCTGGAGTGCTATGAAAAATTCGAACTGGCATTGGTTCGCGATCTGACCGGACGCACCGGTGCCAATACATTGACGCTGACTCTTTCCTCTCCGAGAAAGGGTCAGGGATATCTAAAGGTTGTCAACCCGGGTGTCAATGTCACGGAGAAAGAAATCATTTCGGAGGGCTATAAGTTCCGCGTCAACAAGGGCAATACGATGCTCAAGATCAGCGGACTCGCCTCGGTGGCGCGTGATATCTATGTCATTGCCGAGGATGAGGACGGAAACCGCACGCCGCGGCTCAAGATCGAGATCAAGCCGTACAAGGATTCGGGAACGGGAACGCGGACCCGTCCGGACAGCAGAAACTCGACCACACCGTCGAACGGGCCGGACAGCCCCGTGCCGAGTACAAACAACGACTCGTACAGCATTGATTCCAGCAGCTGGGACGATGACGAGGACGGCAGCGGCGGTGAGAAACTGCTGAACTCGTTTGACGAGGGCTTGGACGCCATCGCAGACGAGGACGGCGAGACCGTCGACATCGATGTCGGTAAGGACGCCGGTACACAGGCAGACCAGCAGCAGGCGGCCGGTTCGAGCGCCGATGGCTCGGTGCCGAGCGACAGTGTCCTGTCCGGCGGTATGCCGATCTGGGCGATTGTCCTGATCCTTGCCATAGCCGCGACCGGTGCGGTCGGCATTTACTGGTTCGTAATCCGGGCACGCAGCAGAGAGGACGAAGAAGAATAACACAGCGGACGGGCGTCAGAGAAGCTTTCTTTGACGCCCGATTTGATTCCGGGGAGGAAGCCGATGATTTATACCGATCAGACGAGAAAAGCGATGCAGATCGCCTATCGCGCGCATCACGGACAGACAGACAAGAGCGGCGTGCCGTATCTCTATCATCCGATTCATCTGGCAGAGCAGATGAACGATGAGGTGACGGTCACAGCGGCACTCCTGCACGATGTGCTGGAGGACAGTCCGATGACGGCGGCGGAGCTGCGTGCGGCAGGAATCTCTCCGCAAGCGGTGGATGCCGTTGTTCTGCTCACCCGTCCGGCGGAGATGCCGTATCTGGATTATGTGGAGCGCATCCGGAGCAATCCCATCGCCCGCGCGGTCAAATGTGCGGATCTGCGCCACAACTGTGACCCTTCCCGCCTTCCAAATCCGCCGGAGGGATGGAGAGAAAAGCGCGACCTGTACCGCAAAGCACTGGAAATCCTGACAGACGAATGATGGAATCCTGCCCCTGCATTGAACGGGGGCAGGTTTTTTCGAAAAGAGAGGAAAACGAGGAGGCAGTGCAGCGGGATTGCGGGAAAGAATCCGTCACATGCCGAATTGGACGTTGACAAAAGCAGAAAAACAGGCTATTATAAATTAGCACAAACTAACTATTGAAGGGAGGAAAACAACCATGCCGGAGCAGAAATACAGGAGAAATGCGGAGAATCATCGGCTTGCGGAAGAAGTCTGCCGGTATCTGTTGGAAAACAGGGAACAGCATATCACGGCGGAACAGCTTGCAGCGCGGTTTCATGTATCGGCGACCCGCCTCAAGACCAGCTTTCAGCGGAGATACGGGATGCCGTTGTATACCTATGTCCGCGGAGAGAAGATGCGGTCGGCGGCGCGGATGCTTCGGGAAACCAACGAGAGTGTGCTGACCGTTGCGATGGAGCACGGATACAGCAACGGCAGTAAATTTGCAAAAGCGTTCCGCGATGTGATGGGAATGACACCGCGGCAGTATCGGAAAACGGAGAAAAGATGCGGCGTATAGAGCATATTGAACGGAGAAAAGCGGTCACCGGGCTGGGGACTGCTTTTTATATGATCTTTTTTCTCGGCTGTGTATGAATGGAAAATGATAGACGGGTGAGTAACTTTAACTTTGTCATGATCATATTTTGGGAATTTCCCTGACATCCTGCCAAACTTCCTGACAAAATCAAAAAAAGAATTCCTGACATAAGAGAAAGAATGAATTGGATAGGATTGACAGTGTTTTGTGGATACTATACAATTGATAAAGAGGATAAAAGTGAAAAATATCCGAATCATAAGAGATGTCACAAATTATTACCGCCAAATATGAAGAATCTATGACTCGCAATGTCATGAATTTGACGGTAGAATAAGAATAGAGGGAAGGGGCGGTGAGCTCAAAGATGTCAGCAATGGAGCGGAAAAGCAAACGCGGCGAGAAAAAAGAACCGCTGACGTCCCGTCAGAAACAGATCATTCAGATTCTGACCAAGTTTACGGCTTCCCGTCCGGTCACGGTCGCCATGATCTCCGAGATGCTCGGATTGAGCTCGCGCACCATCCTGCGGGAGATCCCGCACGTGGAAAAATGGCTCGCGCAGAATGATTTCCATTTTGTCCGAAAACCGGGCGTCGGATTGATTCTGAACGAGAGTGTGGAGAATCAAAAGCTGATTCTGGAACTGCTCGAGGTCGAATCCGTCACGAACAACTATTCCAAGGACGAGCGCTGCCGCCGCATTCTCGGAGAACTCCTGTATGCAAAAGAGCCGCTTAAATCCTATTCCTTTACTTCAAAATATCACATTTCCGAGGGAACGTTTTCCGGCGATCTGGACCGTATCATCCAATGGCTGGAACCGTATCAGATTCAGCTCATCCGCCGTCCCGGCATGGGAATCTGGCTGGAGGGAGAGGAGAGCAGCTGCCGTCAGGCGATTGCCAATCTGGTCTACGAGAGTGTGGACGAAAACCAGATCATGCAGATGCTTCGCGGTGAGACACCGAATGCGCAGACCGCGCTGACAGCCAACAACCGGGTGTTCGGACTGCTCAACAACGATACGACCGAACAGGTGGAACGAATCCTGCTCGACAGCGAAAAAAAGCTGCATATTCAGTACGCCGACAGCGCGTATGTCGGACTGATCATGCATATCTCGCTTGCCATCAAGCGGATTCAGAACAATGAAAAGATCGAGATGGAGTCCGAACGGCTGCAGAAGCTCATGCGTCTGCCGGAGTTCGCGGTTGCGGAGGAAATCTGCGACCGGCTCAAGGAGCAGTTCCATATCCCGATTCCGCGCGGAGAGGTCGGATTTGTCACGATGCATCTGTCATCGGCGCGCATCTGGCCGACCGATGAGCGGGTGGAGCGCAATATGGAGCGCATCAATCTCCGGCAGATTTCCAGCGAGATCATCGGCGTGGTCGAACAGGAGCTGGAGATTGACCTGTCGGACAGCGACAGCCTGCTCGAGGACTTGTGCAATCATCTCGGACCGGCACTCAGCCGTCTGTCTCTAAATATTCCGATCGAGAATTCTCAGCTAGATACCATCAAGGAAGAATATCCGGATATCTGGCGTGCGACCTGCAAGGCGAGCAGTGTGCTCAGCCGGGAACTGGGGCTGCCGGGGATTCCGGAATCCGAAATTTCGTTTATCGCGATGCATTTCGGCGCGGCGGTGGAAAAAAAGCTGCAGAAACAGCAGCGGATTTCGGTTGTGGTTGTATGCCCGACCGGTGTCGGAACCTCGCGTATTCTGGAGGCAGGACTTAAAAAGACCTTCCCCAACATGGATGTGCGCGGGACGGTATCTGCTTTCCGTATCCGTCCCGACGAACTGCGGGAGCAGGGAATTGATCTGATCATCTCCACTGTCAATCTGCAGACAGACTATCCGTGGATTGCGGTCAGTCCGATTCTGCAGGCGCAGGACAAGCGCCGGATTGAGGGAGTGATCGCGACGCTCGAGCCGCTGGGAAAAAACGATGTGGCGCGGGCACTGAACCGGACGATGACGCGGGAGCAGGTACAGGAGGTCTGCTGTGCCGGACAGGAACTGCTCGATCTGCTGGACAATCTGCGGTTTGACTCGATGTTCGCGGTGCGCAGGCGTGCGGAGGTCATCGAACGCGCGGGAGCACTGTTCGCGGACAATGAGCAGGATGCCTCCTACATCGAGAGCGGACTGTATGAGCGCGATCAGCTCGCAGATACCTATGTCAAACAGCTCCATATGCTGCTGCTGCACTGCCAGACATCTACGGTAGAGCACGCGCGGTTTGGATATATCAAGCTGGAGCCGCCGCTGTATGAGAACGGACGAATTATTCTTGGCGCGGTTGTCATGCTTGTGCCCGAGCGGCGGGAGGACAACATCCTCCATCAGCTGACCGGTGCACTCAGTGCACTGCTGGTTGAAGATAAGAAACTTCTGGAGCGGCTGCGTGCAGGCGATTGGGACGGAAGCAAGGCCTGCATCGAAGCCGGACTGGGAGCGTATTATAAACAATTCTTAAAGAAAATGGGAGGAGTCTAAGAAATGAAACAAAAAGTTCAAGCGATCGGTAAAGCGCTGTCCGGCATGGTCATGCCGAATATCGGTGCGTTTATCGCATGGGGCTTTATCACGGCCCTGTTTATTGACGCTGGCTGGTGGCCGAATGCCAAGCTGGCATCCATTCAGCCGTTCATGCTTCACTTCCTGATCCCGGCACTGATCGCGGCACAGGGCGGCAAGATGGTCGGCGGAGAGCGCGGACGTGTAATGGGCGCGATTGCGGTCATGGGCTGTATCGCCGGTGTTGCAACGACCGGTGAGGACGGCGGCATTCTCGTCGGTCAGCCGATGCTGATGGCGGCTATGCTGATGGGCCCGCTCGCAGGCTGGGTCATCAAGAAGTTTGACCAGGCAATGGATGGTCATATGCCGGCAGGCTTCGAGATGCTGATCAACAACTTCTCGGTCGGCATTCTGGGTATGATCATGGCGATCATCGGTTACTATGCAATTGGACCGCTGATGGCTGCGATTCTGGCAATCCTGTCCGCAGGCGTCAACTTCCTGGTCAACCACAGCCTCCTGCCGCTGGTTTCCATCTTCATCGAGCCGGCAAAGGTGCTGTTCCTCAACAACGCAATCAACCACGGCGTATTCACCCCGCTCGGTGCGATTGATGTTGAGTCCGCAGGCAAGTCCATCATGTACATGCTGGAGACTAACCCGGGCCCGGGCCTCGGCGTCCTGCTGGCTTACTGGATGTTCTCCAAGGATAAGATGACCAAGGACTCTGCTCCGGGCGCCATCATCATCCACTTCTTCGGCGGTATCCACGAGATTTACTTCCCGTACATCCTCATGAACCCGCTGGTAATCGTTGGACCGATCGTCGGCAACTTCTGCGCGATTCTGTTCTTCACCGTCACCGGCGCAGGCCTGATTGGACCTCCGGCTCCGGGATCCTTCATCGCATTCATGATGATGACGCCGAAGAGCTCGATCATCATTTCCGTTCTCGGTATTGCGATTGCAACCGTTGTTTCCTTCCTGATCTGCTCGCCGATTATCAAGAGATCCGGCGCGAAGAATCTGGAAGAGTCTCAGGCTGAGATGGCGGCAAGAAAGGCTGAGGCCAAGGGCGTTGCAGCTCCGGTCGGGGCAGCTGCCAAGAATCCGTCTGAGGTAAAGAAGGTCGTCTTCTCCTGTGATGCAGGCATGGGTTCCTCCGCAATGGGCGCGACCCGCTTCCGTAACCGCATCAAGGGCGAGCGTCCGGATATCACGGTCATCAATACTTCCGTCGACAACGTACCGGCTGATGCAGACATCGTCGTCTGCCAGACCATTCTGGCAGAGCGTGCTGCCAAGAGCGCACCGCAGGCGCGTCTCGTCACCATCGGCAACTTCCTCACTGATCCGGCACTGGATTCCCTGTATACCGAGCTGACCTCGGTCGGCGGCGGACAAGCGGCAGCTGAACCGGAAGCAGCAGTGAAAGAAAAGAAGAACGTAACCAAGATGCTCCCGGAAGGCATCAAGCTGGGCCTGCCGAGCGTATCCAAGGAAGAGGCAATTCAGGCGGCCGGCGAGCTGCTGAAGGAACTCGGCTGTGTCGGCGATGCATACATCGACGCGATGCAGGAGCGTGAGAAACTGGTTTCCACCTACATGGGTCTCGGCGTTGCCATCCCGCACGGAACCTCTCAAGCAAAGGGCGAGGTCAAGAAATCCGGTATTGTATTCCTGCAGTACCCGGACGGCGTTGACTTCGGTGATGAGAAGGCACAGCTGGTATTCGGCATTGCCGGTGTCGGCGATGAGCATCTGGATCTGCTGTCCAACATCTCGAATGCACTCGAGGATGAGGAGCTTCTGGAAGCGCTTAAGACGACGACGGACATCAATCTGGTCCTCAAGAAGTTCGGTTGATAGAAACACGACGGCGTGTCCATCCCGGTGAGGAGCGATCCTCATCGGGTGCACACCCGGCAGGAACGCCGGACATACAAAGGCAGACGTGAGGCGCGCCTGCTCGCAGAAAGTATTTCTGAATTTTCAACGATCAAAGGAGAGAAATTGAGTATGAAAACAGCCATTCAGTTTGGAGCAGGCAATATTGGACGCGGTTTTATCGGCGCGCTGCTGTCGCAGGCTGGTTACCATGTAACCTATGCGGATGTCAATCAGGCCGTCATTGACAAGATCAACGAGGATAAGACCTATACGGTTCATGTCATGGACGTCACCTGTCAGGATATTCCGATCACGGACATCGACGGCGCCAACTCCGGCAAGCCGGAAATCGTCGACGTTCTGGCAGAGGCAGAGCTGATCACCACCGCAGTCGGCCTGGTTATCCTGCCGCGCATTGCTCCGTCGATTGCACAGGCAATTGCAAAGCGCAAGGCACAGGGCAAGACTGAGGCGCTGAACATCATCGCCTGCGAGAACGCAATCCGCGCAAGCTCCCAGCTCAAGGAAGCGGTTTATCAGTCTCTGAACGACGAAGAAAAGGCCTATGCGGATGAGTATGTCGGATTCCCGGACTGCTCGGTCGACCGCATCGTGCCGCCGGTCAAGAGTGAGAACTTTATCGACGTCGTCGTAGAAAACTACTACGAGTGGAACGTCGAAAAGGCGTCGTTCAAGGGTGAGATCCCGCAGATCGAGGGCATGAATCTCGCCGACAACCTGATGGCTTACATTGAGCGCAAGCTGTTCACCCTGAACACCGGACATGCCATCACGGCGTATCTCGGCACCATGAAGGGTCTCAAGACGATCGACGAGGCGATTGCAGACGAGAAGATCTATGAGATTGTCCATGCGGCAATGACTGAGAGCGGCGACGGACTCATCAAGAAGCACGGCTTTGACGCCGAGGCGCATTATCACTATATCGACAAGATCATCGGACGATTCAAGAATCCGTATCTCAAGGACGACGTTACCCGTGTCGGACGCGAGCCGCTGCGCAAGCTGAGCCCGACCGACCGCCTGACCAAGCCGATGATGACCGCTTACGGCTACGGCCTGCCGGTGGATCACCTGATTCTCGGCATGGGCGCTGCACTCCATTACAACAATCCGGAGGATGCACAGAGCGTCGAGCTTCAGGCAAAGATCGCGGATCTCGGCCTGGTTGCAGCGATCAAGGATGTCACCGGTATCACGGAGGACGCGCTGATCGACCGCATTGTCGATGCATACAATACCGTTGCAGACAAAATTTGATGGATAACAAGCAAACTACTATCTAATTTCCCTATTTCTCTATTCTTTCTGCGCGCTTCTCAGCCGGAAGCGTGCGGAAAACAAAAAATAACTTTGTCGGATGGATTCTGCGGCACATAGGATACTGGAACACCGCACGCAGAAACCGTTTGACAGAGTGAATAGGTACGCCCCGCCGAAAGTCTCACTCTTTCAGCGGGGCGTCTGTGTATGAAAAAACACAGCCTGCTTTTCAAAAAGAAGAGCAGGCTGTGCACTTTTTTCAGCTTCGGGGTCCGCCGCGGATCAGCCATCGAATCAGCAGGAAAACACCGCGGATGACGGAAAAGACCAGAAACATCGCCATAAATCCGGCGAGTCCGGAGACAATATCGTCAAATTCCATCCGTCCGGTTCCGGTGATTTTTTGTCCGATCTCGATCGCAAAAGTCAAAACGACCATGACAGTAAAGGTATAAATCCACGCGGCGACAATCAGATGATTGCGCAGAATCTGAAACAGCGGATAGACCAGAAGCAGGATTGCCATGCCGATCAGTCCCATGACAACAAAGTGAAGCTGCTTGTCCGACAACATCCACTCGTAGGAATCGTTCAGGGTCAGAATTTTATCGTGCGCTTCGGCGATCAGCTCGACCAGCAGGCTCAAATATTCGCTCAAAGAAACATCTCCTTTCTGAGGGGCGGGTTCATTCCGTTAAGTCTATCATAGCAGTCAGGAAAAAACAAGCAAGCAGACCGCGAAAAAGTTCATAATTTGTTCAAAAAATGAGAGCAACTTCCAGAAAAACGAGGAAATGCCGGGAGAATCGGTGAGAAAAGCAGGATGACAGACGGTCGGTTTTATGCTATGATAGAGCAATGAGACCGGAGAGGAGGTGCGGAGATGCAGCAGGAAAAACGAACATCGGACACCGCGCGGGTGCGCCATGCGGTGACGATTATTGCGGTGACCATCCTGATGGAATATGCAGTCAATGCGGTGATCGTGCTGCTGCTCCGCTTGTTTCCGGACATGCAGAGTGCATGGATGGGTCAGATTATGGATATCGCCGTCTATCTTACGATTTTTCTGATTCCGTGCTGTGTGATGACCAAATGGAGCGGATGGACGCTGCGTGACCTGAACGGTGAGGGACGGCCTGACTGGTCGGTCTATGTGATGGCGGTCTGTCTGGCGGCGGGCTGGAATCTGACGGCGACCCTGCTGTCAGCCGGTATGAGCGAGCTGCTGTCGATTGCCGGATATGCGGAACCGTCGGACAGCTATGTGCTTCCGATCGGTACGGTCGGTATGGTGCTGCAGATTGTTCAAGTTGCGGTCATTCCGCCGCTAGTCGAGGAGCTGTGTTTCCGCGGATTTTTCCTCAAGCGGGCACAGCGTGCGATGGGAGTCTGGCCGGCGATTCTGTTTACCTCCGTGCTGTTCTGGCTGGCACACAACAGCCTGACGATTCTGCCGCTTGCGTTTGGATTCGGAATCATCGGCGGCCTGCTCCGTGTCCGGTATCAGTCCCTTCTGCCGTCCATGTGTGCGCATTTTGTGGTCAACGGAACGTATATCTGGGTCAACTGGATGCAGGAGACGCAGGGAGCGGGGATACAGAGTGCGATTTCTGCGGCATTTATTCTGGCAGAGTTTGTGTGCCTGATTATCGGTGTGGTCATGGCTGCGCGCAAGGGACTGATTGCAGACATGCACATCTATATGGAGGAATCCTGGCTGGTTCGTCAGCGCGACTGGCTGCGCGGGATTTTCACGAGCATACCGTTCTGGATTGTTCTGCTTGCGGCGGGATACTTCACCTACTGCGGATTGGAGGTGCTGGGATGACCGAACAGGAGCGTTATATGAAAGAGGCGCTCCGCCTCGCGCAGAAAAGCGCGGCGGAGGGAGAGGTACCGGTCGGCTGTGTGGTTGTGTGCGACGGAAAGATCGTCGGACGCGGACGCAACCGGCGGGAAAAAAAGAAAAACGCCCTGTCTCACGCCGAATTGGAGGCGATCAACAAGGCGTGCAAGACGCTCGGCGGCTGGCGTCTGCACCGGTGCGACTTGTATGTCACGCTGGAACCGTGCCCGATGTGCACCGGTGCGATCATCAATGCGCGCATCCGGCGGGTTTATTACGGCGCGGACGATGACAAGGCCGGCTCGTGCGGCAGTGTGATCAATCTGTTTGAGCTGGATTACAACCATCGTCCGGAGGTCGTGCGCGGACTGATGCGTGAGCCGTGCAGCGATGCGCTGAGTCAGTTTTTTCGCAATCTGCGCGAGCGGCGGAAACAGGAAAAGCGGGCACGGCGCATGGCGGCACAGCGGGAGGACAATCTCCGAAGCATTCCGGGCGTCGGCGCGGACATGGAGGAGCATCTCAAAAAGCTCGGCATCCGCTGTGTTGCGGATCTCCGGGGAAGGAGCCCGGAGGAGTTGTATGCGCGGGACTGCGAAAACGCCGGAATGGCGGTGGATCTCTGCGTGAAATATGTCTATCGGCTCGCGGTGTATTTCGCGGAGCACGAGGAAAGAGAGCCGGAAAAGCTCAAGTGGTGGTATTGGAAAAACCACGAATATCCGGAGAACGGATGACAAAACGGTCATTCCATGCATGGAATGACCGTTTTTTTTTTTTTTCGTCAGGTGGGGTGGAAAACCAGCTTTTTGTCACTGCCGGCGTGCCAGCTCGTGAGCAGGCGGCCGTTTTCTTCAAAGAAATAGGTACCGGCGTCCTCACCGGTGAGGAAGAGCAGTCCGGTCGCGGCGGCACCGGACGGCTTGAAGTAATAGAGGTACTCTCCGGTCTGATACCAGCCGGTCCGGTAGGAGCCGTCGTCGAGAACGTAGTACAGCGCGCCGTTTTTGCGCATCCAGTGGCGGGACAGCATGCGCACGCGGTCACCGGCGGCATCATAGCGGACAGAACCGTCTTTTTTGGACAGACCGAAGTATCTGGCAATGGCGGCGGCATCCGCGATGCCGAGTGCACGGAGCTTTTTCTTTGAGCGTAAAAAGCTGCGGTAGTCGTTTTTGTCATCGAGAAAGGCGTGTTCGACGATGACGGCGGGAAAGCCGCGCAGGGTGCTGTCGCGGATCAGCGCGTAGTAATCGGCGGGAGCGCCGTTCGGATAGGTAGAGGAGGCGGACAGACGGCGGAGCAGACCGCGCGGTCTTGTCCCGGGACCGCGGTGAAGTTCCTCGTTGATCAGCTCTCCGAGGGATGCCTCACATGCGGCAAGCTCGGGGAAATACTGTCCGTCGGAAACCAGAACCGAGGTGCCGGAGGTGTAGTCCTGTGCATCGCCCTCGGCGTTGTTGTGTATGCTGATGAGCAGATCGGATTGATGCTCGTCTGCGATTGCCGTCCGGTCCGCAAGCGATACCGTCTGATCGGATTCGCGCGTCAGACAGACCGTGACGCCGTCGTAGGTGAGCAGTTCATCGCGCAGGGCATCGGCGATGATGAGGTTGAGATCCTTTTCCCGGATCAGCGTTCCGTCATAGACCGCAGTCGCGCCGTCCTCCGTGCCGCCGTGCCCCGCGTCAACGGTCACAACGAGATTGTCTGCCAGGGCGGCGACCGCCGTGGCGGAGGACAGGAAAGCGACCAGCAATGCAGTGCGGAACAGGCGGAAAACGGTCGGCATCGTTGTCTCCTTTCCGATTCTGTGGTCAGTCTGCGTCGTAGCGCTCCAGAAAGCTGTGTGCTGCGCCGCCGGTTTTATATCCAGGCATGGTGTCCAGACAGACCGCATGGATGCTGTTGAAGATGCTCTTTTCGATGTTCGGATTGGTTTTGCGCAGCTCGCGCAGCAGCAGTTTGATCTCCTGCCGCTTGGACGGGCCGATGCCGTCGCCGCTCTCGTCAATTTTTTCCGTCATGCGGCACGCGCATTGAATGAACTCCAGGTTGTTATACTGTTTCCATGCGAGAATGGCGTCCTCGTGGATACAGTACATCGGACGGATGAGCTGCATGCCGGGGAAGTTGGTGCTGTGCAGTTTGGGCATCATGCCCTGCAGCTGAGAGCCGTAGAACATGCCGATCAGCGTGGTCTCGATGACATCGCTGAAATGGTGGCCGAGCGCGATTTTGTTGCATCCCAGCTCCTGCGCCTGATGGTACAGATTGCCGCGGCGCATACGTGCGCAGAGATAGCAGGGATTTTTCTCCGTGCTGCTCGCGACCTCGAAAATATCGCTCTCAAAGATGGTCAGCGGGATGTGGAGCAACTCGGCGTTGGATTCGATTTTCTGCCGGTTGACCGGATTGTACCCCGGATCCATGACGAGAAAGACCAGCTCGAACGGAACCTCGCTGTGGCGCTGCAGCTGCTGCATGAGCTTTGCGAGCAGCATGGAGTCCTTGCCGCCCGAGATGCACACCGCGATGCGGTCGCCCTGCTGAATCAGCTCGTACCGCTTGACTGCGAGGATAAACGGATTCCAGATGGTTTTTCGGAATTTTTTGATGATGCTCCGCTCTACCATCTGGCAGGGCGTCAATTGTTTGGACATGCCGGAAAACTCCTTGTTGTTGTGATTGCTTTATTGTAGCACAGGATCGCGGCAAAATCCATACCGGAAAGATCGGAATATCCGGACTGTCCGACAGGATGGCGGGAAAATTTCTGTAAAAAGCGGAAAAAAGAGAAATGTTCACAATTTACGCCTTGAATTTACACGGACAGAGGGTATAATCAAAGGGTAAAAAGGGGAAATATCTTCAAAGGCAAGGAGAGTTTATGAAACCGAACAGTGATCAAAATAACAACAAAAGGAGTATTTTTGTCTACTGTGCCATTGTTGCGGTGCTGCTTCTGATCATCAATTCGTTCATCATGCCGGGCATGCTGTCCGGCGGAGTGGAGGATGTCAGCTACAACACGTTTTTGGAACAGCTGGACAAAAAGAACATCGACGAAGTTCAGGTCGAGCAAGACGAGATCTACTTCTCCCTCAAGAGTGAAAAACAGGGGACGGAGCAGAACGGCCAGACCGGCACGGATAACGCACTGCCCGCCGAGGGCGATGATTTTACCAGTCGGCTGGAGAGCGCGATGGGACGCGGCAGTACACAGAAGATATACTGCACGGTGCGCATGGACGACACCGAACTGGTACAGCGGCTGTATGAATCCGGCGCGACGTTCTCGCAGGTCAAGCCGGCGGAGAGCAATCTCCTGCTCATGATGCTTGTGAGTTATGGCATTCCGCTTCTGCTGTTTTTCCTCCTGTGGCGTTTCATGATGAAGCGAATGGGCGGCGGCGCAGGCGGAGCGATGTCGTTCGGCAAGGCAAATGCCAAGGTCTATGTCAAGGCGCAGACCGGCATCACGTTTGCGGATGTTGCCGGACAGGATGAGGCAAAGGAGTCGCTGACCGAGATCGTCGATTTTCTGCACAATCCGCAGAAATATGCGGACATCGGCGCAACGCTGCCCAAGGGCGCGCTGCTGGTCGGACCGCCGGGCACCGGCAAAACACTGCTGGCCAAAGCGGTCGCGGGCGAGGGCAATGTCCCGTTCTTCTCGATCTCCGGCTCGGAGTTCGTCGAGATGTTCGTTGGCATGGGCGCGGCTAAAGTACGCGATCTGTTTAAACAGGCGAATGAGAAGGCACCGTGTATCGTATTCATTGACGAGATTGATACCATCGGCAAAAAGCGCGACGGCTCGGGCATCGGCGGAAACGACGAGCGCGAGCAGACGCTGAATCAGCTGCTGAGCGAGATGGACGGATTCGACGGCAAGAAGGGCGTCGTCATCCTTGCGGCGACCAACCGTCCGGAGACGCTGGACAAGGCGCTGCTCCGACCGGGACGGTTTGACCGCCGGATTCCGGTCGAATTGCCGGATCTCAAGGGACGCGAGGCGATTCTCCGCGTCCACGCAAAGAAGGTCCGCATGGGTCCGAATATCGACTTTTCTCTGATTGCCCGATCAACCTCCGGTGCATCCGGTGCGGAGCTGGCCAACATCATCAACGAGGCGGCGCTCCGTGCGGTCCGCTGCAGACGTATGCAGGTGACCCAGAATGATCTGGAGGAGAGCGTGGAGGTGATTCTGGCAGGTCAGCAGCGCAAGGGCGCGGTGATCTCCCAGCACGAGAAGGAAGTTATTGCCTACCATGAGGTCGGACACGCGATGGTCGCGGCGCTGCAGAAGCACTCGGCGCCGGTTCACAAAATCACAATCATCCCGCGCACCTCGGGCGCCCTCGGCTATACCATGCAGGTGGACGAGGAAGAGCGTGTACTGATGACCGAGGAGGAGGCATTCAACAAGATTGTCACCTTCACAGGCGGACGCGCGGCGGAGCAGCTGGTGTTTGACTCTGTGACGACGGGTGCCTCCAACGATATCGAGCAGGCGACGCGCATCGCCCGCGCGATGATCACCCGCTTCGGCATGAGCGACAAGTTCGGCATGGTCGCGCTCGAGTCGGTCAACAATCCGTACCTGAGTGCGGACACCTCACTGAGCTGTTCGCAGGAGACGGCGACGCAGATTGACCAGGAGGTCATTGCGCTGGTAGCCAAGGCGTATGACAAGGCGATTGAACTGCTGCGCGGCAACATGCAGCGGCTCAACGGCATCTCGCAGTACCTGCTGGAGCGCGAGACGCTGACCGGCGACGAGTTTATGGAGCTGTTCAATCAGTATGAGACGGCAGTTCTGACCGAATCGGAACCATCTGAGGATTCGGCGGACACACAGCCGGAACAGACATCGGACGGCGGAGAATCCGAACAGTAAAACAATCGGCAGCCTCTCTGACATGGGGTCAGAGAGGCTGCTTTTTAGTGTTCAGCTGCCGTAGTCCTCCAGAAACATGGTCAGGTCCTTTTGGGAGTACAGGGGAAATCCTTGTTCCATCAGCTTCTGGTCGTACTCCCGCAGGGAGGAGATATGAATATCAGTGACCTGCCACGGGGTGGTCGAGGTGCCGCGGCAGACGGCGAGCATGTTGTTGTATACGCGGATGGTGTACATCGGCTCGGGAATCTGCTGTTCTTCGGTCAGATCCGAAGTGGTGTTTACCGTATTTTGTAAATACATCGGCGCAAATGCGGCGAGACTCACCAGAACCAATCCGACGAGGATGGCGCAGAACGTGGTTTTTTTCATTGGGATCATCCTTTGTCACACAGTTTTTGGGAAATAATGTGGGAAAATAGAACAGGGGTTCTCCTGCTTTTTCGGAATCTTACTGTTATACTGCCCAAATCTTCTCAAAATAAACCGAGAAAACACAATATTAAGTGGATTTTTAACGATAATGTGTTATAATAAATCTAACTGGACACAGATCACGACTGACAGCAGATTTTCATAGGAGGAATAGGACTTTGGCGAAACAACAGAAACCTCAAAAATCTCGAAAAAAACAGTCTAAGGGGAAGTCGATTGGTTCCCGAATTGGCTTTGCGCTCCTGACGCTCTTTCTCATTGCGCTGACGACCGGCGCGATTTGCTGTGGTGCGCTTGCATACTACATCAACTCCTACATCAAGCCGGAGGCGGAGCTGGATATCGCAAACCTCTCCATGAAGTTCAACAGTGAGATCTACTACACGAACTCCTACGGCAAGACCAAGGTACTGCAGACGCTCAAGAGCGAGGAAAACCGCGAATGGGTCAGCATGGACTCGATTCCGAACGAGCTCAAGCAGGCGTTTGTCGCCATCGAGGACAAGCGCTTTTACGAACACAACGGCGTTGACTGGAAGCGCACGTTCGGTGCGGCGCTCAACTGGATTGTCCCGAGCGGTTCAAGCTTCGGCGGTTCGACGATCACTCAGCAGCTGGTCAAGAATATGACCTCGGATGACGATTACTCGGTCAAGAGAAAGCTGACGGAGATGGTTCGTGCGATCACGCTGGAGGAACAGCTGGACAAGGATACGATCCTTGAGCTGTATATGAATATCATTTACTTTGGCGAAAACGCCTACGGCGTTCAGACGGCGTCGCGCACCTATTTCGGTGTCAACGTCAGCAAGCTGGACCTCGCACAGTGTGCGATGATTGCCGGACTGACGCAGAATCCGGCGGCGCACGATCCGTACAAGCATCCGGAGGCCGCAAAGGAACGCCAGGAAGCGGTCCTCACACAGATGTACGAGCAGGGCTATATCTCCGAGAGCGAGTACAAGGAAGCGGTCAATGAGGAGCTGACCTACAAGCGCCGCCGCAAGAAGAGCCAGGAAGGCTCGGTCTATTCGTACTTTACGGATACGGTCATTCGTGATGTTGTCGCCGATCTTCAGAGCGAAAAGGGATTCTCGCAGGAATATGCGCAGAGTCTGGTTTCCAACGGCGGTCTGCAGATCTACTCCACCATGGATCTTCAGGTGCAGAAGACGCTGGAAAATGTCTATGAAAACGATGCAAACTTCCCGTATGTCTATGATGACGACGGTGTTCCGCTCCAGTCGGCAATGGTTGTCCTCGATCCGAAGAACGGCAACGTGCTGGGTATTGTCGGCGGACGCGGCAAGAAAACAGAGAGCCTCGTGCTCAACCGCGCGACACAGACGACCCGCGGTCCGGGCTCCTCGATGAAGCCGCTGAGCACCTATGCGCCGGCGATTGATGCGGGTCTGATCACACCGTACTCCACGACGACAGACATGCCGGTCTTTGAGTACAAGGGCAAGGCATGGCCGAAAAACGAAAACTGGACCTACGCCGGACAGACCACAATCATGGACGGCGTGGCGAAGTCCACCAACACGGTGGCGGTTCAGGTGCTCAAGATGCTCACGCCGGAGTCCTCGTATGAGTTCCTGACCCAGAAGCTGAAGTTTAAGTCGCTGGATGAAGAGAACGATATCGGATACGCACAGCTTGCGCTCGGCGGTCTGACACAGGGCGTCACCGTCCGTCAGCTTGCACAGGGCTACACGGCGCTGGCAAACTACGGCAAGTTCTCCGAGGCGCGATGCTACACCAAGGTGCTGGATGCCAACGGAAACGTCATTCTCGACCGCGAGGACGACGAACGCGAGCAGGTATTTGAGCGCGGCAAGGCAACCGCGTATTATATGAACGACATGCTGACCAATGCGGTTGAAAACGGCACCGGACAGCTGGCGCGCATCGAGGGCATCGATGTCGCAGGCAAGACCGGTACCACGACGGACAACAAGGACCGCTGGTTCGCCGGCTACACGCCGTACTATGTCGGCGTCTGCTGGGTCGGCTTTGACTCGGCCGACGGCCTGCCGAATCTGAGTCCGAACCCCGCGGTTCAGGTCTGGTCGACCGTCATGAACCGCCTGCACGAGGACAAGGAGCCCAAGAGCTTCAAGCACTCGAGCAAGTTCGTTCAGGCGGAATACTGCGTCGACAGCGGCATGGCCCCGACAGAGATCTGCCGGAGCGACCCGCGCGGCAGCCGTGTGCGGACGGGTTCGTTTGCACCGAAGGATGTTCCGAAGAAGGAATGCACGATGCACACCTGGAGCAGCGGTGTCGGTCTGCTGGATCTGACGCGTCTGTTCTCGCTTCCGGTCACGGTACAGGACGAGTTCTACTGCGTACACGGAAACAATCCGCCGATCGGCGAGGGCCAGCAGGTCAGCAGCGGCAGAGGTACGTATGCTGCGTGGGCGGCGGAACAGGCCAGAAAGCGCGAGGAAGAGGAACGGAAACGTCAGGAAGAAGAGGCCAAGGCCGAGGCCGAGAAACAGGATGGGGAGAACCCGGCCGACGACTGATGTGACGAAAATTCGGAAGTTTTCCAGAATCCGTTGCATTCAAAAAAAGAATATAGTATAATAATTTTTGCATTTGGGAAGCGGCGCTGCGTGTGGCCGCGCTAGCCGGGGCGTCAGCGGTGCCCTGTACCTGCAATCCGCTACAGCAGGGGTGAATCCTGATCTTCGGGTTCGGTTTCTATCGATCGTCTCGAATTGCAGAAGCGATGAAGGTCCGGTCCTTCGCAACAACAGACTGTGAACCATGTCAGGCGGGGAACCGAGCAGCATTAAGCAGAACCTGGGGTGTGCCGCAGGAATGCCGGATCTGAGCCGATGCATTCGGGAAACGGGTAGACACCGTTCACAACGAGAAGTGCGCGGCTGCACGGAGCGCCGCTTTCCAATGATGCAGAGAATGCAAGACGGGCAATTTCGATTGCCCGTTTTTCAGTATCCGGGCAGAGAGGAGACCGAACGGTGTATCAGGCATTGTATCGAAAATGGCG
Source organism: Clostridiales bacterium (assembly GCA_022775385.1). GTDB lineage: Bacteria > Bacillota > Clostridia > Oscillospirales > Butyricicoccaceae > Butyricicoccus_A. The sequence continues at coordinate 11,231 of JALFIV010000077.1, read as the reverse complement.
CCCGGCGACGTTTGCGGATGTCGTGGGTCAGAAACATATTACGGATACGCTGCGTGCGCAGCTCAAGGCGGGACATCTGTCCCATGCCTACCTGTTCACCGGAACGCGCGGCACCGGAAAGACCACCTGTGCGAAGATCCTTGCGCGGGCGGTCAACTGCACCAATCTGCAGAACGGAGATCCGTGCGGAACGTGTCCGGCCTGCCGCGGCATTGCGGACGGCAGTATTCTGGATGTGGTTGAGATCGACGCGGCATCCAACAACGGTGTGGACAACATCCGCGATATCCGCGATGAGACGCGCTACACACCGGCGACGGTATCCAAGCGTGTGTACATCATCGACGAGGTGCACATGCTGTCTCAGGGCGCGTTTAACGCGCTGCTCAAGACGCTGGAGGAGCCGCCGTCCCACGTACTGTTTATTCTGGCGACCACGGAGATCAACAAGGTGCCGGCGACGATTCTGTCGCGATGCCAGCGCTTTGATTTCCGGCGGATTGCGCCGCACGACATCCAGCGCAGACTGCAGGAGATTGCGGAGGCAGAGCATATCCCGCTGACCGACAGCGGCGCGGCGATGATCGCACGGATGGCGGACGGCGCCCTGCGCGACGCGCTCTCCCTGCTCGACCGGACGGCGGCAGGTTCCACAGGGTCGATTGACGAGGAGGCTGTGGCATCCAGTGTCGGCATTCTGGCGGGCGACAGCGCGATTGACCTGATGCGCAGTGTTCTGCAGGACGATCTCCCGCGGGCGATTGCCCTGCTCGGGGAGAGCTACACGGCGGGACGCGAACTGGGTGCGGTGCTCGATCAATTGCTCGGCCTTATCCGCGATATGCTTCTGGTACAGACCGGACGCGGCGATGTGTCCGGCATGCTGTCTCCGGCGTATTCGCCGAAGACCGTGCAGAAGCTCGCGCAGGAGGTTCCTGCGAGCCGTCTGATCGCGTATGCGGGCATTCTGCAGGAGACCCTGACCCGGATGCCGCATGCGGCAAACCGCCGGATTGAGGCGGAATTGTGCATGGTACGGCTGTGCCAGCTCCGCGCGGATGATTTTGACACGCTCAGCGGACGCATCGATGCGCTGGAGGAAAAGGTCAAGCACGGTGTCAAGGTAATCGCCGCGGCGCCGGCGGCACAGAAACCGGCGCAGCCGGATGACGAGGATCGTCCGCCGCTGCCGGATGATGCGGACGCGCCGATGGATGAGGAGGAATCCCGTCCGGCGGCACGCAACAAGCCGAAGGCGAAGCCGCAGAAGCTGGAGAGCGGTCCGATGTGGATCAAGGTCATGCAGGAGGTGCGCGGGAAAATCCCAATGAGCACCTATGCCCAGCTCACCTTCGTCAAGGGCATCTTCCATGAGAACACGCTGATGCTTATCTGTGACGACGGGTTTACCCACGATTTGTGTTCGAAAAATGAGGTGCGCGGTGCGATTGCACAGGCGGCGCAGACGGTGACCGGACAGCAGATGCGTGTCACGGTGCTGGAGGAAAGTCAGGTCTCGGAGCTGTCGACCAAGGCAAATCCGATTGACCAGATTATAAAACGGGCGCAGGAGCTCGACATTCAATGTGACGTAACAGACTAAGGAGGATAACTATGGCAAAACGAGGCGGATTCCCGGGAATGGGCGGCGGAATGAACATGAACGCCATGATCAAGCAGGCACAGAAGATGCAGCAGCAGATGGCCAAGGCGCAGGAGGAGATCGCGGAGATGGAGCACACGGCTACCGTCGGCGGCGGTGTGGTTTCTGCGACCGTCAAGGGCACAAACTCCCTGCTGAGCGTGAAGATCTCTCCGGAGGCAATGGATCCGGACGATGTTGAGATGCTCGAGGATCTGATTGTATCCGCAGTCAACGAGGCGCTCAAGCAGGCGGAGAACGAGAACGCGGAGATCATGAAGAAAATGACTGGCGCAAACATGCCGGGCATGTTCTAAGAGGAGCTTTTCATGAAATTTTTTGCACCGTCTGTGGAAAATCTGATTGATGAGTTTGCAAAGCTGCCGGGTATCGGACGAAAGAGCGCCCAGCGGCTGGCATTCCATGTGCTCAACCTGCCGAAGGAACAGGCACAGAGATTTGCCGACGCCATCATGAACGCGAAGGAGACGGTTCATACCTGTCCGAAATGCCAGAACCTGACCGATCAGGAGCTGTGTCCGATCTGTTCGGATTCGGCGCGCGACCACTCGGTTATCTGTGTGGTCACCGATCCGAAGGATGTCATTTCTTTTGAGAAAACGCGTGAGTTCCGCGGGGTTTATCATGTGCTGCACGGCACGATTTCCCCGCTCAATCACATCGGTCCGGACGATATCCGCATCCGCGAGCTGCTTCACCGCGTTGCGGAGGAGGATATCAAGGAGGTCATCATTGCGACCAATCCGGATACCGAGGGAGAGGCGACGGCGATGTATATCGCCCGTTTGCTGCGCCCGTTTTCCATCCGCGTGACCCGTCTGGCGTACGGCATTCCGGTCGGCGGACATCTGGAGTACATCGACGAAGTGACCCTGATGCGCGCACTGGAAGGACGGCAGGATATTTAGCAGCAGAGCGGCGGCGTCTCCCTGTGCGGAGTGCGCTGCCGTTTTTTTTCGAGGAAAAGGAGTGAATGTGTATGTATTGCCCAAACTGCGGAAACCATCTTCCAGACGGCGCGCGCTTCTGCAGCCGATGCGGAAACGATGTGAGCGGCGACTCGCCGACCCAGCGCATCCCGCGTCCGGAACCCCGGTATCCGATGCCGGATACCCGCACATCGGACTCCGGCGGACGCACGACCAAGATTGTCCTGATTGTCGCCATCCTCGCGGTGATTGCGGTAATTGTTGTGGCGGGAAGCATTGTGATCCGCAACAACGTCACCACACAGCGCGCGGCGCGCGATGCACAGCAGGCACTCGCAGAGGCGGAGGAGAAGAGTTCGATGTTCGCCGATACGGACGCCAAAGAGAAGGAGAGCGGCGAGACGCCGGAGGATGACGAGGCTTCGGACGACGAGAAACAAGCACCGGCGGCAAGCGTCGAGGATGAGGACGAAGACGAGATCGAGGAAGAGGACGATCCGGTGGCTCAGGATGGAGAGGCACCGCGGCACAGCGAGGCATATACCGATTTCCGGAACCGTCTGGATGACCTGCAGGCGGAGGCTGACGAGTCGATTCCGGGAAATAATACCGGAGAAATGGTACAGAACTCGAGTGATCTGTACAAGCGCTGTGACGACCTGCTGAACGAGATCTATCAGCACATCAAGGCGAACATGGACAGCGACAGCTTTGCGATTCTGCGTGAGGACGAACGCGAGTGGATCAAAGAGCGCGATGCCAAAGCGGAGGCGGATGCCGCCGACTGGGAGGGCGGATCGGGCTATGCACCGATTTATAACGGCTCGCTCATCGGATCGACACTCGACCGCTGTGAGTATCTGATGGGTTACGTACAATAAGAAAAAATCCGGCATGAATCTCATGCCGGATTTTTTATGGCCGCGGAAGGGAATCGGCGGACGGCGTCCGCTCCCAACCGCGCAGCGGATATCGCTGAATGGCGCCGAAGATGCGCTGTCGTGTACCGCGGTTTTCGCGCTCAATGGACCAGAGCAGATCCTTGATCTCCTGCCGCTTGGAATTGCCGTCGGCGGGGCAGGTGCTCTTGACAATAGGAAGCTCCACCTTTTTGGCGATCGAGCGGATGTACGATTCGGGGGTGTAGATCAGCGGACGGATCACCGAGATGTCCTTTCGGTCGAGATGGGTGACCGGAAGAAAACAGTTGATGCGTCCCTCATACAGCAGCGAGAGCATATAGGTCTCGATGACATCATCCTGATGATGTCCGAGTGCAACCGTGCGGCAGCCATGGGCGAGCGCCGCGTTGTGAAGCGCGCCGCGCCGGAGATTGGCGCAGAGCGAACAGGGATTGGCTTCTTTGCGGATGTCAAACACGATCTCGCGGATGTCGGTTTTTTCCAGAATAAATTCGACATCCAGTTGATCGCAGAATCGGGCGATCGGGGAGAAATCCATATCCGGAAAGCCGATATCCAGCGTAACTGCTTTGAGGTCGAACCGGTTGGGATAGAACCGCCGCAGATTTGCCAGCGCAAGCAGCAGGGTGAGCGAATCCTTTCCGCCGGAGACGCCGACGGCGATGCAGTCGCCGTCAGCAATCATATGATAATCATCCGCCGCGCGGCGGACATAAGAGAGCAGTTTCTGCACGCAAAATACCTCCAATGCGCCGCTTTCTTGAACAATCTGCGGCGCTTGTTTTATTGTACCGCAGGGGACGGAATGTTGTACAGAGAAAAATTTTAAATTGTGTTATGAGAAAACGAGAGATATCAAGAGAAAAGAAGAGAAATAAAGAGAATGAGATGCGGTAGATTAAAATTTCTAAAAAAGCGCTTGACTTCACAAAATAGATATGATATAACAATAGAGCGGCCGATTGAGGCGGAAGAAGTTCGAAATTCAATCCGGCTGGTCAAGTTTGTAACACATTAATTCACACATACAAATCGGAGGTTAGATCATGTCCACTTATATGGCAAAAGCGGAAAACGTTGACCGCAAGTGGTATGTAGTAGACGCAGCAGACAAGCCGCTGGGTCGTACCGCTACCGTAGTTGCAGCTCTCCTTCGCGGCAAGCACAAGGCTGAGTTCACTCCCAACGTAGACACTGGCGATTTTGTTATCGTCATCAATGCAGAGAAGGCAATCCTCACCGGTAAGAAGCTGGATCAGAAGTACTATCGCAGACATTCCGGCTGGATCGGCGGTCTGAAGGAAATTCAGTATCGTACCCTGATGGCTGAGCGTCCGGAATTCGCAATGGAAGCTGCAGTAAAGGGTATGCTCCCGAAGAATTCTATCGGCCGTAAGGCTGCTACCCGCCTGAAGGTTTACGCAGGCAGCGAGCACAACCATGCAGCACAGCAGCCGATCGTTTGGGCTGACAAGTAATTCTTACAAGGAGGAAAATTGAGTCATGTATACCCCTAAGAAAGCATATTTCTACGGCACCGGCAGAAGAAAGTCCTCTGTAGCAAGAGTTCGTCTCCTCCCGGGCGGTACTGGTGAGATCACCATCAACAATCGTACCCTGGATAACTACTTCGGTCTGGACACCCTGAAGCTGATCGTTCGTCAGCCGCTCGAGGCAACTGGCACCACGGAGAAGTTTGATATCGTCTGCACCGTAACCGGCGGCGGCTTCACTGGTCAGGCTGGTGCAATCCGTCACGGCATCTCCCGCGCTCTGGTTCAGGCCAACAGCGAGGAGTATCGTCCGACCCTGAAGGCTGCTGGTTTCCTGACCCGCGACCCGAGAATGAAGGAGAGAAAGAAGTACGGTCTCAAGGCTGCACGCCGCGCTCCGCAGTTCTCCAAGAGATAATCTCATCTGGAGTTATCCCAACATATTGCAAACAGAAATCCCCGTTTCCAATCGGATTCGGGGATTTTTCTATCTTTCTTTTGTTCGGAAACCTTGGAGATGCATAGCGGAAAACAGATATGACAGAGAATTGGCTGTTGACATGATTGACAAATTCAAATAAAATAAATTACATAATTGTGTGCAAATTATCCCTAACGGAAAGGAAGGTTATTATGTCAACAATTTTTATCTCGCCTTCACGCTATGTACAGGGCGTCGGAGAAATGAACAACATCGGCACCTATGCGGAGACATACGGCAAAAAGGCACTCTGCCTGATTTCCAACGGTGGATACCGTCGTCAGGGCGCACAGATTGAGGAGAGCTTTGCCAAATCAAACGCGGAAGTGGTATTCGATTATTTCAACGGCGAATGCTCGAGGAACGAGATCAACCGGCTGGTTTCCGTTGTCAAGGAAGCGCGCTGCGGTGTTGTCATCGGTGTCGGCGGCGGAAAGATTTTTGATACTGCGAAAGCGGTTGCGCATTTTGTCAGCACGCCGGTCATTGTTTGCCCGACGATTGCATCGACGGATGCGCCGTGCTCCGCGTTGTCTGTCATTTACAGCGATGCGGGCGTTTTCGAGGAGTATCTGTTCCTGCCGTCCAATCCGAATCTGGTTCTGATGGACGTCGGCATCATCGCGGCGAGTCCGGTTCGTCTGACGGTTTCCGGCATGGGTGATGCGATGGCAACGTATTTTGAAGCGCGCGCATGCTATCAATCCGGTGCGACGACCTGTGCTGGCGGAAAGGTCGGCGTCGCTGCGCTGGGCATCGCAAAGCTGTGCTATGATACGCTCATGAGCGACGGCGTCAAGGCTAAGACCGCGCTCGAGGCACACGCATACACGGCGTCTGTGGAGCGGATTATCGAGGCGAACACGCTGCTGTCGGGTATCGGATTTGAGTCCGGCGGTCTGGCGGGTGCGCATGCGATCCACAACGGTCTGACCGTTCTGGAGGAATGCCATCCCATGCAGCACGGCGAAAAGGTCAACTTCGGTACGCTGACTCAGCTGGTGCTTGAGAATATTCCTCAGGATGAGCTGGTAGATATTCTGGACTGGATGATTGCGGTCGGTCTGCCGGTGACACTGGGTGAGCTGGGCATTACAGACACCAGCCGCGAGCATCTGATGCCGGTGGCAGAGGCTGCCTGCGCAGAAAATGACACCCTGCGCAATATGCCGGTCGAGGTCAATCCGGAGATCGTGTACAATGCGATTCTGGCTGCGGATGCCTACGGCAGAGCGGCGCTCGGCGGAGAATAAATGAAAAAACCCGTTTCCACTCGGAAACGGGTTTTTTTTTGATGCTTATTATTCCGCGGCAGGTGCCATTTGATACATGACATATCCGCCGAATTTGTACAGGAACAGATACTTCTCATAGCGGACGACCGCATAGGTGTTGGTGACGTCGTCGATGGTCACATCCACACAGGTTCCGCAGTCCGGATCCTCCTTCATCGTGTAGGTTCCGTCACCGCCGGCGGAGGTGACCGTACCGTCCTTGTTGAATGTGATATCGTATTTGTCGCTGTTGATATCCGACCATGCGCCGATGATCTCGCGCTGGTCGACGCTGTCGCGTCCCTTGCGGACATAGTAGCGCTCGACTGCCTCCTCTTCGTTGAAGCCGATGATCAGATCACCCAGCAGGGCGCCGTCGAGATAGATCTTGCCCTTGTCATCGGTACACGAGAAGATATCCACGTGCTCGAACAGATCGGCAATGGCAAAATTCTGGTTCTGATCCATGAAGGTATAGGTTCCGGACCGGTCGTTATTTGTCTCATACGTGCTGTCCTCGCCGAACGAGATCGAGATATCCTGACTGGGAACCACCCAGTCTCCGGAGAGATCGACATCCGACTGGATGGCGGTTGCCTCCTCATCAATGGAGGTTTTGTTGGTCGGATCGGGCATCGTACAGCCGCTCAGCAGACCGATGGTCAGCAGAACGGCGGTGAGTCCGACAAGCTTGATGGACTTGCGTTTCATGTGTTTGTGTTCTCCTTTAGTTTCTCTTTCAGAATTTATGAAATGATGGACTGCGGTTATTGCTTCCGCTTTCCACGCATTTGCTCCAGATAGTGTTTCCGGTACTGAACCGGCGGCATACCGACATGCTTTTTGAAAATGGCATTGAAATGATTGGCGCCGTCGTATCCGACCATGGATGCAATTTCGGTTGCGCTGTAGTTGCTGGAAATCAGCAGGTTTTGCGCCTCGCCAATGCGGCACTGGATCATGAACTGAATCGGGGAGATCTGAAATTCCTGTTTGAATACATGGGATGCATAGTAGACAGAAATGTTGAGATCGTCCGCAATGGTCTGCATGGTCAGCGGCTCACGAAAATGAAGCGCGATATACTGCTGAATGCGGGCGGCGAGAACGGCGTCCCGGCGCTGTTCCTTCCGCGCATCTGCCGGACACTGCAGTGCGGTCAGCAGGATGCCCAGAAAATAGGACTGAGCGGTGATGCGGCTTTCCGGCGTGTCCCGCTGGATCATCTCGTAAATCAGCTGGCAGGCGCCGTGCACCGCAGGGAGATGCTGACCGGCGGGACGGACAAAGCTGTCCTTTGGATCGGTCATCCACCCCATTGGATGTCCGATCAGCTGAAGATGGGAGACGCCGAAAAAATACGTGCCGATTTCCAGTTCGGAAGAGGACTCCACCGAGTGCATGCTCCCCTGATTGTAAAGGATGAAGTCACCGGGATAGATCGGGTAGGAATAGCCGTCGCACACGTAGACACCCTCGCCGCTGAATACAAACCCTAGCTCGGTGATATCGGTGTGACGGTGAATGGATCGCTGAATCCGGCGCTGTCGGGTATTCTGCGGTGTGACATAGGTCAGCTCCGGTTCGGAGCAGAACAGACGGGACAATGCGTAATCGGCGGACATCGGAACGCCTCCTTATCGCTGCAGTAGTAACAAGAAGTATTATACTGGATTGCGCAAAGAAAAGAAAGAGGGAACGGATAGGTTGTGGATTGAAACATCGAAAAAGCAAGAATCCGTAGAAATAAAAAAATAAGTCTCGTTTTTGTGCAGTATTCTTGAGAGATGCGCACAGGGAAAACGCAACAATAAAGAGAGGCATTTGATGCGGTTGTGTTACAATAATATTAACAAAAAGGCAACAGAAAAACAGAGAGTAATCCGGGTGAATTCAAAAGAATTTGCAGAAAACGGAATAATTCTCGGTTTTCCTGAAAGGAAAAGAAAAGATCTGCCTCGGAACGGATGAGGCGAAAGGAGTTCATTATGGCAATTCAAATTTGCGGCGCTCCCTGCTGTTGGGGCGTCGACGACCCCAAAAATCCATATCTTCCGCCGTGGAAGAGGGTATTGGAGGAAGCACACCTCGCAGGATACAGCGCCATCGAGCTTGGACCGTACGGATACCTTCCGCTGGATGTCGAGGAGGTTTCCGCAGAGCTGAGAAAGAACGATCTCGGCATTGTCGTCGGCACAATCTTCCATGATCTGCTGGACGATGACAATCAGGAGAGCGTACTGAAGGCGGTCGACGACATCTGCAGACTGATCACCGATCCGGCGCTGCCGAAGCTCAAGAGACACGACGGACAGAAGTTCCCGACGCCGTACCTGACGGTCATGGACTGGGGTCACGATGCGCGCAACTACAACGCGGGCAACTCCGAAAAGGCGCCGCGCTTGAGCCCGGACGACTGGAAACGGTTTATGGATCATGTCCGTGCGGTGTGTGAGCGTTCCAATCAGTGGGGCGTCCGTCCGGTCATCCATCCGCATGCAGGTGGATACATCGAGTTCGAGGACGAGATCGAGGCGATGCTCGAGGCAATTCCGTATGAGGTCGCCGGACTGTGTCTGGACACCGGTCATCTGTACTACGATGGCATGGATCCGGTTACCTGGCTCAAGAAGCACGCAGACCGTCTGGACTATGTCCATTTCAAGGATGTCAACGACGAGGTATACAAGAAGGTGGTCAACGACGACACCATCGGCTTCTTCGAGGGCTGCGGCATGGGCGCAATGTGCCCGATCGGCACCGGTTCGCTGGACTATCCGGCAATCCGTCAGGCGCTGAAGGATATCAACTACTCCGGATACATCACGATCGAGCAGGAGCGCGATCCGCGCAACTCGGATACCAGCCTGCGCGATGTAAAGGCAAGTGTGGATTACCTGAAGTCTGTCGGATACGAAATTTAAGTTGACTGTGTTTGTATGATTAGAAGATAAAGGAGAAAACGACTATGATTAACGGTTCTAAGGTTCTGGATCATCCGATCCGCTGGGCAATGGTAGGCGGCGGCAAGGGCAGCCAGATCGGCTACATTCACCGCTCTGCCGCACTGAGAGACAACAACTTCCAGCTGGTTGCCGGCGCATTCGATATCAATCCGCAGCGCGGCATGGAGTTTGCCGCCGAGCTGGGTGTTGCACCGGACCGCTGCTATCCGGATTACAAGACCATGTTCGCCGAGGAGGCGAAGCGTGAGGACGGCATCGAGGCGGTTTCCATCGCGACCCCGAACGGCATGCACTATGAGGTGCTCAAGGCGGCGTTGGAGGCCGGTCTGCATGCGGTTTGTGAGAAGCCGCTGTGCTTTACCTCCGAGCAGGCAGAGGAATTGGTTGCGCTGGCAAAGGAGAAAAACCGCGTTGTCGGCGTCACCTACGGCTACTCCGGCCATCAGATGATTCAGCAGGCGCGCCAGATGATCAAAAACGGTGATCTGGGCGATATCCGCGTCATCAACATGGCATTCGCGTTCGGCGGTTACAACTACAAGATTGAGGAGACCAATCCGGCTGCCAAGTGGCGTTTTGACCCGTCCAAGGCAGGTCCGTCCTTTGCACTGGGCGATGTCGGCACCCATCCGCTGTTCCTCATTGAGGCAATGCTGCCGGATATGAAGATCGACTCCCTGATGTGCACCAAGGATTCCTTCGTCGAGGGCCGTGAGCTGGAGGACAATGCGTTCACCATCATGAAGCTGAAGGAAGGAAACAACATTCAGGAGGGCGCAAAGGTTTACTGCTGGTCCAGCTCGATCAACTGCGGCGCACGCCACGGTCATGTGATCCGCGTTGTCGGCTCCAAGGCATCCATCGAGTGGGATGACGAGCGTCCGAACCAGATGACCTACGAGGTCGAGGGTGAGGCACGCCGCATCATGGAGCGCGGAGCAGGCTATCTGTATCCGGAGGCAAGAGTCGAGGATCGCATCGGCGGCGGCCATGCCGAGGGTCTGTTTGAGGCATGGGCAAATCTGTACCGCCGTTTCGCTGTCGCAATGGATGCGATCAACAACGGCAAGGATGCCGAGGCAGAGTACGGCGATTTCTGGTATCCGGATGTGGAAGCCGGCGCACAGGGCGTCAAGTGGATTGAAAAGTGTGTCGAATCCGCTAACAACGGCGCAGCTTGGGTAAAGTACGAGTAAATCTGTGATACACCTGTGAGCGCAAAGAGAGAAGAGAGCGCTCCCAATGGAGAAAGAGAGCCGGATGCCGGCTGAGATGTGGAGAATCCCGGCCGGCATCCGGCAGAAATTGAAAGAGAAAGGTGAAATCAACTACTTATGTTAACTGTCATTGAATTCCTGTTATTCACGATCTTCGTAGCAGTTCTGTCCTGGTACAAGACGCGTGACGAGAGACTGGACACCGAGGAAGGTTACTTCGTCGCAGGTCACAGCCTCCCGGGTATTGTCATCGCAGGCTCGCTGATGATGACAAACCTTTCCGCA
>JALFIV010000074.1 GCA_022775385.1 Clostridiales bacterium | reverse complement strand
GTGTTCTCCTGAAAAAACGCGGAAAAGCGATAAAATTCTGAATTTTATCTTATCACACGCGCCGACCGATGACAAGCGGGACGGACGGGTATTTTGTGACAAAAATAGCGGTCTGCGTCACGCGAAAACCGTCAGCAGCAGGGTGCCCAGCACCATCAGCAGCAGACCGAAGCGTGCTCTGCGGCTGAGCCGCTCGTGAAAGACGAAATGAGAGAACGCGATGGACACCAGAATGCTCAGCTTGTCAATCGGAACGACGACGCTGACCACACCGGTTTGAATCGCGTAGTAGTAGCACAGCCAGGATGCGCCGGTGGAAATGCCGGACAGGGCGAGAAAGCCCAGCTCGCGGTGGGGAATCTGACGGACGAGCGGCAGTTTGTGCCGTCTCCAGACGATTGCCCACGCGAGGATCAGAACGACGACGGTGCGGATTGCCGTGCCGAGATTGGATTCGACGCCGTCAATGCCGATTTTGGCGAGGATGGAGGTGGCGGCGGCAAACACGGCGGACAGTACCGCATAGAGCAGCCATCCGCGGCGGGAGGTTCCCTCCGACGGAGTGCGCTCCACCATCGCGAGCACGCCGATGCCGATGAGCGCGGTGGCGGTCAGACGGACGGCGAGATGTGCGGTCTCCCCGAACAGGAGGATCGCGAGCAGGACGGTGAGCACCGTGCTGGATTTGTCGACCGGAACGACCTTGTTGACGTCACCCAGAGACAGCGCCTTGAAGTAGCAGATCCACGATGCGCCGGTGGACAGACCGGACAGCACGAGAAACAGCAGAGAACGTCCGCTGATCGCCGCGGCGGTGGGGAGCGATCCGACAACCAGAACCATAATCCACGAAAACAAAAGGACCACGACGGTCCGCACGGCGGTGGCGACATCGGAATCCGTATGACGGATGCCGCACTTTGCCAATACTGCGGTCACACCCGCAAACAGAGCCGAGGCGCAGGCTACAATCAGCCACATGGCAGTATCCCCTCCTTGAGACAGTTTTGGCGAAATTTCTTCTGTAAATACTATCTTATCACAACAAAATAAGGGCGGCAAGGGGGTGAAAACAGATTATTCTACCATGCGTAGGTTGCGTACAAAGCAGTTTTCCGGTACTCTGAAAGCAGATCAAAAACAGGAGGAACACAACGATGAATGCATATGTCACCGGCGGGACCATCCGCGCGCTGCGGGAGCAGAAGCATATGACGCAGGCGGAGCTGGCAGAGAAGCTGTGCGTGAGCGACAAGGCGGTGTCCAAGTGGGAGACCGGCAAAGGATTTCCGGATATCACGCTGATCCATTCGATCGCGTCCGTCCTGCAGGTCTCGATCACCGAACTGCTGACCGGCACACCGGTCTGCAACAACAATGTGTCCGCCAATCTGATGCGTTCCAAGCTGTATGTCTGTCCGGTCTGCGGAAATGTGATCCACGCGACCGGCGCGGCTGTCGTGAGCTGCTGCGGCATCACCCTGCCGGCGCTTGAGCGTGAGCCGGAGGACAAAGCACATATCCTGCACTGTGAGCGCGTCGAGGATGAATACTTCGTCACGGTCGACCATGAGATGACCAAGGAGCACTATATCTCGTTCCTTGCCTACGTCACCGGCGATCAGATTATCTACAAGAAGCTGTATCCGGAAGGGAACGCCGAGGCGCGGTTCTTTATCCGCGGACACGGCGTGCTCTATGGCTACTGCAACCGCCACGGTCTGTTTGCCAAGCGGGTGTGAGTGCGTATTGCTCAGTAATTACCCCTTTTTTCACCGTATTTTCTCGAGAATATCGGATTATTCCGTCAATTTTAGTTGTATCACTGCGCTAAAGATGATATAATAGGCACGGCGATTCTCCGAACCGAACGGAGCAAAACGCAGCAAACACGCATGACGGGCCTGTCCCGCGTGCCTGCTATATGGAAAGGGGCAATTTTACTATGCCAGGAAAAATCGTACTGGGCGCTCAGTGGGGCGACGAGGGCAAGGGCAAGTACATCGATATCTTTGCTTCTCAGGCTGACATGGTTGTCCGCTCGCAGGGCGGCAACAACGCCGGACACACCGTCGTGGTCGGCGACAAAAAGTATAAATTACAGCTGATTCCGTCCGGCATCCTGTATCCGGACTGCATCAATATCATCGGACCGGGTGTTGTTGTCAATCCGAAGGCAATCCTCGGTGAGATCGACGGTCTGAATGAGCGCGGCATCTCCACCGACAAGCTGTTCATCGACGCACGTGCACACTGCATCCTGCCGTGGCATCTGGAGCTGGACGCGCTGAGCGAAAAGGCGCGCGGCGGCGACGACATCGGCACCACAAAGAAGGGTATCGGACCGACCTACATGGACAAGTCCGAGCGCATCGGCGTCCGTATGCACGACTTTGTCGATCCGGAGCGCTTTGAGGCGGTTATGACCGAGGCGTGCGAGCGCAAGAACAAGGTTATTGTCGGCGTATACGGCGGCGAGCCGCTGGACATCAAGCCGATTCTCGAGGAGTACAAGGTTTACGCAGATCGTCTGCGCAGCCATGTCAAGGACACCACCGTCATGACCTATGAAGCGGTCAAGGCGGGCAAGGAAGTCCTGTTCGAGGGCGCACAGGGTACTCTGCTCGATCTGGATATGGGCACCTATCCGTATGTCACCTCGTCTCATCCGGTATCCGGCGGCTGCTGCATCGGCTCCGGTGTCGGACCGACTGCAATCGACGAGATCGTCGGCATCTGCAAGAGCTATACCACCCGTGTCGGCAAGGGTCCGTTCCCGACCGAGCTGTTTGACGAGACCGGCGACTACATCCGCAACGCCGGCGGCGAGTTCGGCACGGTTACCGGACGTCCGAGACGTACCGGCTGGTTCGACGCGGTCATCGCACGCTATGCGGTTCGCGTCAACGGTCTGACCGAGATGGTCATCAACAAGATCGACCCGCTGTGCGGTCTGCCGAAGCTCAAGGTTTGTGTTGCCTATGACTTCAAGGGCGAGCGCATCACCGAGTTCCCGGCAAACTTCGCGGATCTGGAGCACTGCACCCCGATCTACGAGGAGTTCGACGGCTTTACCGAGGACATCACCGGATGCCGTACGTTCGATGAACTGCCGGTTAACGTCCAGAACTACATCAAGGCTCTGGAAGAGATCATCGGCTGCCCGGTTAAGATGCTGGGTGTCGGTCCGGGACGCGATCAGGTACTCAAGGTCAAGTAATCCGAAAATTTTGAAGTGCATTCCGCCTCTCTGTTTGATTCGACAGAGGGGCGGTTTTTCTCATTTTTCTCGGATTCCATATCAATTCATCCGCATACAGGTGAGGGTGGAATGAGATGGATTCATCAGAAAATGAAAATTCCTCGAACCAGATAGGTCGCTGTCAGAGACTTTTGTTCGGGCAAAAGTCTCCAACACCTCTAAAGCCCGCTTAGAACACCTGACGGTTTTCTAAGGACTTTCCCTGAGACTTCCGAAGCCCTTCCCCGCCTGTACAACCGATGCGGGAAAGGGCTTGTTTTCATGGAGCACAGACAGCAGCTTTGCTTGTCTGAACCGGTTACATGGATGACAGAAACAAAACTATTCCGCACCGGCTTGCAAATCTCAGCTATCCATGAATATGATCGTTCGCCGCGTTAGTGGTAATCAGCGGCGGACGATCCGGCAAAGCCAAGGAGGTTTTTAGGAACCTGGGTTCCTGAATCGTTTTCTTTCTAAATTTCTTTGTCGACACAAAGAAATTTTTTGTATCCCAAGCCTGCGTGCGGAAAATTGTCAAAGATTCAT
>JALFIV010000067.1 GCA_022775385.1 Clostridiales bacterium | reverse complement strand
GGCGAAAATGTCCGCCGTCAGATCTGCCTGACGCTGGAGGAAATGAACCTGTGTCCGGAGGCATCCCACCACGAGGACGGACCAGGTCAGAACGAGATCGACTTTGCCTACTCCTCCGCCCTGCATGCCGCGGACAACATGATCACCTTCCGCAATGTCGTCAAGACCATTGCGGCGGCAAACGGACTGTATGCGACGTTTATGCCCAAGCCTTTCCGCGACCACGCCGGCAGCGGTCTGCATATCAACCTCTCCCTGTTCTCCAAGGGCGAAAACCTGTTTACCGAGGAGGGGCCGCTCGACAACGAAATCAGCTCGAGCTTTATGATGGGTATTATGAACCGCATCTATGATATGACCGCCTTCCTCAATCCTCTGGTCAATTCTTACGACCGCTTTGGTCAGTTCGAGGCACCGCGCTACATCACCTGGAGCCATCAGAACCGCTCTCAGCTCATCCGTATTCCGGCGGCACGCGGCATCAATTCCCGTATGGAGCTGCGCTCTCCGGATCCGTGCGCCAACCCGTATCTCGCGTTCACACTGCTCATCCGCGCCGGTATCGAAGGAATCCAGCGCAAGCTGCAGCTGTGTGATCCGTGCAATATGAATCTGTTCGATGCACCATATTCCGCAGTACGCGAATATGATTCCCTGCCGGGCAACCTGAGTGAGGCAATCAAGGCCGCAGAACAGAGTGATTTTGTCCGCGCTTCTCTTCCGGAAAAGACCATCGACGCCTATCTGAATGCCAAGCGCGCCGAGTGGAGCCGTTACGCCGACTCCTCCAATAAGAGCCAGATCACCGATTCTCTCTATTTCTATCGCTATTAAATCAAGGTATCCCCGCGAAAAGGAGGTGGTGATATGGACCGTGTTCTGCTGGTCACTCCGACAAAAAAAAGTGCCGATATGCTGATCGGTCTTCTGAAAGACGGCGGACACTTTCCAAAGCGCATCCAGATAGTCTCCTCGGGCAGTGAAGCGCGCCGTGCGCTGATCGACCACGCGTTTGATCTGATTCTCATCAACGCCCCCCTTCCCGACGAATTCGGCCACGAATTCGCCACGTTCGCTTCGGGAACCTACAACCTATCGGTTGTCATGCTGGTCAAGAACGATCTGGCCGGCTCGGTCGCTGAACAGCTCGAACCGGAGGGCATTTTCATTCTGGAAAAGCCGCTCAACCGGCTGCTGTTCTATCAGATTATCCGCATTGCGCAGGCAACCCATATTCATATTATGAATCTTACCGAAGAAAACAAAAAACTGCGTCAGAAACTGGACGACCTGCGCGTCATCAGCCGCGCAAAATGCCTGCTGATACAGGAAAAGAATATGACAGAAACCGAGGCCCACAGTTATATCGAGAAAAACGCCATGAATCACCGGAAAACCCGGAGAGAAGTAGCGGAAATTATCATTCAGAGCTTCGACTGACGGATGCAGAATGACCGGCACGGAAACAGCAGTTTCTCCGCCGGTCATTTTTTGCTATCTGCTACAACTCAAATTGTAAACTTTGTCTAATCTTCGTCTATTGTCCCCTTGCAAACAGTGTCTATACTAGGTATAATTTATGGTATATATTTATGTGCAATTGTAGTAATCCGACCGACATTGTTGAATTGAGGATTCCAAATTTATGAAACTGAATTTTACGAAAATGCACGGCTGCGGCAATGATTACGTGTACTTCAATTGCCTGGAGCAGCCAATTGAAAATCCGGAGGAGCTCTCCGTCCGTCTGTCCGACCGGCATTTCGGCATCGGCGGCGACGGCATCATCCTGATCTGCCCGTCGGACACCGCCGACGTCAAGATGCGCATCTTTAATGCGGACGGAAGCGAGGGCAAGATGTGCGGAAACGGCATCCGCTGCGTCGGCAAGTATGTCTACGACCACGGCATCGTCCGCAAGCCGGAGATCGCGATTGATTCGCTCAGCGGCGTCAAGCTGCTGCAGATGGAGATTCGGGACGGTATTGCTGTCGGCGCTACCGTCAACATGGGACAAGCGATTCTCACCCCGTCGGAAATTCCGACCAAATTCACCGGAGACCGCGCGGTCGCCGTTCCGCTGAATGCCAACGGCGAGGAGAACCGCGTCACCTGTGTCTCCATGGGCAATCCGCACTGCGTTCTGTTTGTCGATGATGTAGACTCGCTCAAGCTCGAACAGATCGGTCCGGCGTTCGAGAACCACGAGATGTTTCCCGAGCGCATCAACACCGAGTTCATCCGCGTGATTGATGATCACACGCTGCAGATGCGCGTTTGGGAGCGCGGCAGCGGCGAAACCTGGGCCTGCGGCACCGGCGCCTGTGCGTCTGCGGTCGCGGCAGTGCTCAATGGGTATTGCCCGAAGAACGAGGAAATCACCCTCCATCTGCGCGGCGGCGATCTGCGCATCCGCTACACGGATGAGGCGGTCTTTATGACCGGCCCCGCTACCACCGTATTCGAAGGGAGTATAGAGATATGACAAAGTATATTTTCGTCACAGGCGGCGTTGTTTCCGGTCTGGGCAAGGGCATCACGGCAGCGTCCCTCGGACGCCTGCTCAAATCCCGCGGTCTGAAGGTCGCGGCACAGAAGCTGGATCCATATATCAACGTCGACCCGGGCACCATGAGCCCGTTCCAGCACGGTGAGGTTTATGTCACCGAGGACGGCGCCGAGACTGATCTGGACCTCGGACATTACGAGCGTTTCATCGATGAGGATCTGAACAAGTTCTCCAACCTGACCACCGGCAAGGTGTACTGGAACGTGCTCAACAAGGAGCGCAACGGTGAGTATCTCGGCGAAACCGTACAGGTCATCCCGCACATCACCAACGAGATCAAGTCCTTCATCTATTCCGTCGGCAAAAAGACCAATGCAGACGTCGTTATCACCGAGATCGGCGGTACGACGGGCGACATCGAGTCCCAGCCGTTCCTCGAGGCAATCCGTCAGGTTGCAACCGAGGTGGGACGCCGCAACTGTCTGTTCATCCACGTCACGCTGGTTCCGTTTATCTCGGGCTCCAATGAGCCGAAGTCCAAGCCGACTCAGCACTCGGTCAAGGAGCTGCGCGGTCTGGGCATTCAGCCGGACATCATCGTCTGCCGTGTGGATCAGCCGCTGGACGACGACATCCGTCACAAGATCAGCCTGTTCTGCAACGTGCCGAGCGACTGCGTCATCGAAAACCGCACCATGCCGGTTCTGTATCAGGCACCGCTTATGCTGGAAGAGAGCCATCTCTCTGATATCGTCTGCCGCGAGCTGTCTCTGAGCTGCGGAAAGGGCGACATGCGCGAGTGGCATGAGATGCTCGAGCGCATCGAAAACCGCTCCGGCTCGGTCAAGATCGCGCTGGTCGGCAAGTATGTCCGTCTGCACGACGCATACCTCTCGGTTGCGGAAGCGCTGCAGCACGCCGGCTTTGAAAACGGCGTCTCGGTCGATATCGACTGGGTGGACTCCGAGGAGATCAACGATTCCACGGTGGACAAACTGCTGTCTGCTGCCGACGGCATCATCCTGCCGGGCGGCTTTGGCAACCGCGGCATCGAAGGCATGATCTGCGCCGCCGATTACTGCCGTACCAGAGGCATTCCGTACTTCGGTATCTGCCTCGGCATGCAGATCGCAGCGATTTCCTATGCCCGCCACGTACTCGGCTATTCCGATGCAAACTCCGGCGAGTTCGATCCGGAGAGCGATCACCGCGTCATCGACCTGATGGAAAGCCAGCAGGGTATCTCCAAGAAGGGCGGCACCATGCGTCTCGGCGCGTATCCGTGCCACATCCGTCCGGATACCCAGATGGCAAAGGCATACGGTGTCTCCGACATCTCCGAGCGCCATCGTCACCGCTACGAGTTCAACAACAAGTTCCGTGAGGACTTTGAGACCAACGGCATGATTATCTCCGGCACTTCGCCGTCCGGTGAGCTGGTGGAGACCGTCGAAATTCCGGCGCATCCGTTCTATGTCGGCGTTCAGTTCCATCCGGAGTTTAAATCCCGCCCGAATCGCGCACATCCGCTGTTCAAGGCATTTATCGCAGCAGCCATGAAAAGGAGCAACAAAGAATGAACATTAACAAGAATTATCAGAACCTGGAGGACAGCTACCTGTTCTCCACCGTTGCACGCAAACAGCGTGAATTCCAGGAGGCAAATCCGGATAAGAAGGTGATCCGCCTGAGCATCGGCGATGTCACCCTGCCGCTTGCACCGGCTGTCATCGAGGCCATGCACAAGGCGGTCGATGAGATGGGCACCAAGGAAGGCTTCCACGGCTACGGTCCGGAGCAGGGCTACGACTTCCTCAAGCAGTCCATCCAGTCCTACTACGCTTCCCACGGCACCCAGCTCGAGACCGATGAGATCTTTATCTCGGACGGTGCAAAGTCTGATGTCGGCAATATTCTCGACCTGTTCTCGCAGGACAACGTTGTTCTGGTTCCGGATCCGGTTTATCCGGTTTACGTCGATACCAACACGATGGCAGGTCGCAAGATCGTCTATATGAACGCCAACGAGGAAAACGGTTTCCTGCCGCTGCCGGACGCATCCGTCAAGGCGGACATCATTTACCTGTGCTCCCCGAACAATCCGACCGGCGCCGTTTATGACCGCGACGGTCTCAAGGCTTGGGTTGACTACGCACTGGCAAACAACGCGATTCTGCTGTTTGACGCCGCTTACGAGTGCTTTGTCACTTCCGACGATCTGCCGCGCAGCATCTACGAGATCGAAGGCGCGAAGAAGTGCGCGATCGAGTTCTGCTCGTTCTCCAAGACCGCCGGCTTCACCGGTACCCGCTGCGGCTACACGGTCGTTCCGATGGAGCTGGAGTTCGACGGTGTCAAGATGAACAAGATGTGGCTGCGCCGCCAGACCACCAAGTTCAACGGCGTTCCGTACATCGTACAGCGCGGTGCCGCCGCTGTCTTCACCGAAGAAGGCATGGCACAGATTCAGGAGAATCTGGGCTACTACCAGGAAAATGCCCGCATCCTGTCCGAAGCACTGGATGAGCTGGGCGTCTGGTACACCGGCGGAAAGAATTCCCCGTATATCTGGCTCAAGTGCCCGAACGGCATGGAATCCTGGGAGTTCTTCGATTACCTGCTGGAGAATGCCAACGTCGTCGGCACCCCGGGTGCGGGCTTTGGCAAGAACGGTAAGAACTTCTTCCGTCTGACTGCATTCGGTGACCGCGAACAGACCATCGAGGCGGTTGAGCGCATCAAGAAGCTTCTCGGATAAACAAAACGACAAGGGGACTGAAAGAACGTAACGCTCACGATCCATTGACAAGATCAAAGATTACAGGAGCGCGGCTGGAAGGGGGATTCCAATCGCGCTCCGCACCCTTTTCTGTCTGTGTATTTTGGAGGCTTTTGTTAATATGAACAAACACCATTGGTCCCTGCAATCCGTGCTCCGCACGTATTGCGGCCAAATTTTCTTCTATATTACGCCGCTCGCCATGTTCCTTCTGGTAGAGTTTCTGGAATACGGCGATGAGAGTAAATGCATGCTGCCGACGTCCCTCTCCTTCTGGGTCAATCTGATGGCATACTACGGCATTTACATTCTGGTCCGTGCGATCACGCGGCGCACCCGGCTGACGATCTGGCTGCTAAATCTCGTTTTTCTGATCTGCGGCATTGTCACGTACTATTCCATCGCCATCCGCAACGCACCGATCTCCCCGTGGGATCTGATGGCCGCGGGTACCGCGATGTCTGTACTCTCCGGTTTTGATCTGACACCGCCGTCGCAGGTCATCATCAGCAT
>JALFIV010000022.1 GCA_022775385.1 Clostridiales bacterium | reverse complement strand
CACCTTGTAGTAATAGGTCTTTCCGCTCCTGACATCGGAATCCGTATAGGTCAGCCTGGTGGTGCTGCCGATCCGTTTGTATCTGCCGTTCCGGCTCGACGCGCGGTAGACGCGGTAGTAGTTCGCCGAATGGATCTTTTTCCAGTTCAGCTGAACCCGTCTGCCAGTGCTTTTCACACCCGTGAGCTTCACGGTTTCGGGAACAACGGTCACCTTGCACGATGCCTTATGCGCTCCGGCGGAGACCGAAACCGTTGCCGCACCGACGCTCTTTGCGGTGACCTTGCCGCTCTGCGACACAGCTGCAATGCTGGTGCTGCTGCTTTTCCATACCGCCTGCGCGGAGGCTGACTTCGGCGTGACTGCCGCCTTGAGCGTCCGGCTCTTGGCGCACACCAGCTTGAGACTGTCGTGGTTCAGTGTCACCTTTTTGACCGGAATCGCGGTCGACACCGATTTGGCATCGGATTTTGCGCTTTTAATCAGCGTACTTCCCTGATAGCCCGCCGCACGCAGCCGGTAGTAATAGGTCTTTCCGGACGACACACTGTCATCCGTATGCGAGGTTCCGCTGGTCTTTCCGATATATCGGTATGTACCGTTTTTGCTCGCCGACCGGTAAATCCGGTAGTGTTCCGCCTCGCTCTTTTTATTCCAGCTCAGCCTGACCTTGCCGGAACTGTAAGAGATGGACTGGATGCCGGTCTTTCCCGGACGGACAGTCACCTTACATCTCGCCGTATGACTGCCGGCCTTTGCCTTGATGATCGTGATGCCGACCTTCTTCGGGGTGACCTTGCCTCTCGAGGACACCGTCGCAACCGACGGCCGGCTGCTGCTCCAAGTCACACTGCCGGAAATATTGTTCTTGGTCGCGCGGAGCGTAATGGTATTCTGGTACGCCATGCTCACCGACGACTGATTCAGCCGCAGACTCGCCGTGCTGAGCGCACCGGTAAACCCGAAATTGCTGTCAACCACCGTGCTGATACCGTCCACCACGCCGGTAGCGGAATACTGCCAGTAGTCGTAGTCTCTGCTGTACGAGGTAGCCGTCGTATAGTTTGCAAGCCAGATCTGGCTGACCTTTTCCACCTCAGAGACGTTCATCTGATCCTCAAACATCGTGCGGTTGGCATAGACCATGGACTTGTAACCGGCGGATTTGCACTCATCGGCAAACGCAAGGCAGATGTTCGTCTGCTCGGTCTTGCTCAAATCCGCATCTGCCAGCCGTCCCGAGTGGTTGTCGAAATACTCGACATCAAACACGATCGGCAGTGTGACGTTCAGACCGCGGATGCGCTTAATACAGAACCGCGCTTCCTCCCGCGCCTCTGCCGTTGTGATCGCCTGCGAATAGATGTAAACGCCGACCGGAATGCCCGCCGCCACTGCACCGCGGATGTTTTTTTCGTAATTCTTGTCGCCATTTTGAATCTCGTCCGGATACAGCTCGCCGTTTTCAATGCCGCGGTATCCGACGCGGATAATGGCAAAATCCACGCCCGCCGCCTTGACCTTTTTCCAGTTGATCTCTTTATTCCATTTCGAAACGTCGATGCCGTTGGTAATTTTGGATGTCGACGGGACCTGATAGGTCTTTCCCGTCAGAAAGCTCTTGTACTGCGCGGAAGAGATGGAAATGATTCCGCTCTCCGGTGCGTGATCCGGCTCCGGACGCTGAACGCTGTAGCGCTCCGGATCCTGCGCCACCGGGTCATCCGACCGGACTTCTTGTTCCCCCGTCCCGACGGCCCATGCCGAGAGCGGAAGCATGCCCGTCATCAGCGATGCCGCAAGCAGTAGACTGAATAATCGCTTTTTCAAATAAACTCCTCCTGAACTTGTTCCAGCGGTGTACTTCATCTACTTTTTGTCATTTTTTTGTGAAAATATGACGGTAATATTATAACAATCCGGTCGAATCTTGTCAACGAAACCGCTCGCAGTCATGAAAAAAGGACATGGGATCTCTCCCATGTCCTCTGTCCGTTTTTATGCCTCTGTGCAGACCTTCGCCTTCGCCAGCCGTCTGCGGACCTGCGGTGCGACAACAGCCGCGACCACCATCTTCGCCAGATCTCCCGGGATGAACGGGAGAACACCGGCCGCCAGCGCGGCGCCCATCGTCATTCCCGCCTGATACGCCAGCCAGACCGTGCCAAATGCGTAGCAGACGATCGTACCGAGAATCATGCCGGCCATGCCGATGACAAAATTGTGATGCGAGCGGTCAATCAGAATGCCGCAGATCAGCGCCATGAACGCAAATCCGATCAGATATCCGCCGGTCGGTCCGAGCAGCTTTCCTGCACCGCCGGTGAATCCGGAGAACACCGGAACACCCGCCAGACCGATCAGCAGATACACCAGATAGCTCAGTGTTCCGCGCTTGGTTCCCAGAATATAAACCGCAAAGTATACCGCCAGATTGGTCAGCGAGATCGGAACCACGCCGATCGGAACGCTCAGCGGACCGAGAACACAGGTCACCGCCGCCATGACGGCAATCAGCGTCATCTCGCGCACACTCCATCCGGACTTTGTCTTTGCCTGTTCTGCCATGTTGTATTCACCTCGTGTTTTTTACTGTACCCCATTATACACAGTCCGCCCTCTATTGTCAACCGCTTTTATTCTATCGGTTAACAATGCTTTTTCTGTTAACCACTCGCCTGCACCTCTTTTCACCTCTGCGCAGGTGTGCTACAATAAAGCTCAAGCAAACAGGAAACGGAGAACACAAGATGAAACAGATTATCATTGCGGACGAGCGCACCGGCTCCCGTCCGCTGGACGGCGCGGAGATTCTGTGCGCCACCTTTGACGGCGATCATCCGGACTATCTGACACTGGAGAACGGATGCCGGATCTTCTGCGATCACCGTCCCAACTACCACACCGACGACGGACGCGAGTTCGCCGAGGTGCAGGAACTGGAGAAAACCCGCGGCGGTGTCGAAGCCGTCATCATCGGCTACACCGAGGTGTTTGTCTCACTGTGAGACGTCGGGCAGCTCAAGCACCATCGCCTCAATCAGCTGCCGGAGTGCCGACGGATCGTCGGTCCGCTCCACCATCAGCATCTCCCCTCCTCCCGCACAGGGGATTTTCCGCGGCGCATCCGGCAGGTACCGCTCCGCCGCCGGTGTCGGCACAACGAACAGCCGGTCGCCGTAGATTCCGCCGAACCGCTTTCCCCGGCAGTACAGCACATACTCCCCGCGCATCGGTCGATGGGTGATTCCGCCCACCTTGGCCAGCTGACAGAGGATGTGCTGTAATACCATACGACTAGAAGCCATATCCACCGTTCTCTTGCCGTGGATATGGCTTTTTGTTATCTGTTAAACCTGCAAGGTAGTCCATACTTGTGTCCAATGCCAACGCTATTCTCTTACATTGCTCAAATGTATAGTATCGTTTCCCATTCTCAATTTTGGAATAATCACTCTGATCAATTCCCGTTAAATGCTGCATTTTAATTTGTGTATATCCTCTTTCCTTTCGAAGGTCTTTCAAACGACTCATGATCATCACCTCAAAACAATTATGTCCAATTGACCTATTGACTTTAGGGTGAAATTGACCTAAAATAATGATAGACGAATTTGAAAGGGGTGTAATTTCATGGAATTAAATACCTTGAAAACTTATATTAAAAATATCTATCAGTTGGAATCCTCTATCTACTCGCAATCGGTTTTAAAGGAACGTATTCAGAATGAAATATCAGTTCTGAGTTCTACCCCAGATACCCCATTTTATGAAACAGAAAAGAATCCGATCCGCAAAGGATTGTTTCGTTCCACCATCTTTTTCGGTAGAGTTGGCGCAGTAATTGGTTTAGTTATCGGATGCTTGTTGAACTGGAAAGATGCCATTACAACCATTATCTATTTAGTTTGTGAACCGAGTGAATTATTGGAAACCGTTTTCTGGATGCCTTCTGCCTTAAAAATTACGATGATAGGAACTGCTTTCGGAGCCGGTTTTGGTGTCTTATTAGGCTTAGAAGATGGAGTATCCGGAACTATGCTCAATCGAAGAATTGTAAATGAGAATCATAAAATTCTCGCATCCAATAAAAATCAACGTGCAGTGATTGCACGGAAAGTAGATATCCTTCAAAGCGAACTGCGTATCATAAATTCCGCGTTGGCTGATTCTCATCGTATTGTCAATCAGTATTACGCAATGAATGTCTTAGCTCCCAAATATCAGCATAACCTCGTCGCAGTATCCTCCTTCTATGATTATTTTTCAACCGGACGCACACGACGTCTGGACGTCTCCGACAATGGTGCCGATGTTGGTGCATACAATCTTTTTGAGCACGAATTGCGTCAGAATATTATTATCGACAAATTGGATCAAATTCTGGATAAACTAGAGCAAATCCGACAGAATCAATTCATGCTTTACTGCGCAATGGATGACTGCAATCAAACATTAAAAAAAGTTGGCGGTCAGCTTGCTTACTGTACTGACGCATTGCAATCAATTGATAATAACCAGGAAATAATCCGCTATAATTCAACTATTATCCGTCAGAACTCAGAATTACAAACATGGTTACAAGTGATTCATTCATAAAAAATTATATTAAAAGCTGCCTGATCTCATTGAGATCAGGCAGCTTTTATATCAAATACTGTACTTACGGAAGCAGCTCCATATCGCGTGCCAGCTCAATCGTGGTCGCGCCGCTCGCAATCTGTGCCAGCGCATCGACAAAGCGGCCGATGCTCGCCAGCATGAGCGAGAAATAGTCGCAGATCTCGGTGACAATGCGCTCGAGATCGTCGTCGGTGGTGAGCACGATGTTGTGGCGCATATAGACCTGTCCGGCCTGCTCGAATACACCGAACTGACCGACCGGCGTGAAGTCATTGCAGTAGAATACCGCACGCTTGAGCTCCGGCATGAACTTCTCCGGCATGTTGACCAGAATCGTCGCGTACATCTGGAACAGCTCGGTGTTCGGACGCGGCATGGTCATCGGGATGAAGCACATCTCCAGCAGGACATCCTGCTGAACCTTGCCCTGTCTGCGCAGTTCGATGCGGGTGATCGGCGGATTGCCGTCCGATCCGTCAAAAAACTCCGTCGGAAAGCCGTTCTGTTTGAGGACATCTGCCATGCAGGAAAGAATACTCTTTCTCAGTTCTTCTCTGTTATCTGCCATGGTTTCACACCTCCTCAGCCCTTCTTGATGCCGATATCGTGGCGGAAATGCGCCTTGTCAAAGTGAATCTTGTCCACATCGGCATATGCCTTGCGGATCGCCTCGTCCAGCGTCGGTGCGGTCGCGGTGACGCCGAGGACACGGCCGCCGCTTGTGACAATCTTGCCGTCCTTGACCGCGGTGCCGGCGTGGACTACGATGGATTCCTTGACGTCATCCAGACCGGTGATCTCCTTGCCCTTCTCGTAAGCGGTCGGGTAGCCGCCGGATGCCATGACAACACAGCATGCCGCGTCGTCCTTCCAACGGATGTCCATCTCGTCCAGCTTGCCGTCGATGACCGCATTCATGATCTCGAACAGATCGCTGTCCAGACGGCACAGAACCGCCTGCGTCTCCGGATCGCCGAAACGGGCGTTGTACTCGATAACCTTCGGGCCGCGCGGGGTGAGCATCAGACCGAAATACAGAACACCCTGGAACGGACGTCCCTCCTGCGCCATTGCGGCAACCGTCGGCTGGAAGATGGTCTCCATGCACTGTGCAGCGATGTCCTCCGTGTAGAAGCGGGACGGCGAGAATGCGCCCATACCGCCGGTGTTCGGACCGCGGTCCTCGTCAAAGGCGCGCTTGTGATCCTGTGCAGACGGCATGGTGGACAGGTTCTTTCCGTCGACAAACGCCAGAACCGAGACCTCAGGACCGGTCAGGAACTCCTCGATGACGACACGGGCACCTGCGCCGCCGAAACGGCCGCCGTCGATGGCGTCGCGCACTGCCTCAATCGCCTCGTCCTCGGTCATCGCGACCGTGACGCCCTTGCCGAGCGCCAGACCGTCCGCCTTGACGACGATCGGCGCGCCCATCTTCTTGATGTAGGCAATCGCCTCGTCGCTGTTCTCAAAGACCGCATACTCCGCCGTCGGGATGTGGTACTTCGCCATCAGCTCCTTGGCAAACGACTTGGAGCCCTCGATGACTGCGGCGTTCTTGTGCGGACCGAATGCGCGGAATCCTGCCTCCTCCAGCGCATCGACCATGCCGAGTGCGAGCGGATCGTCCGGCGTTACAACGACCAGATCCGGGTTGTTCTGCTTGGAGAACGCAACCACACCGTCGATGTCGGTCGCCTTGATGTCGACGCACTCCGCAGCCGCAGCGATGCCGCCGTTGCCCGGTGCGCACCAGATCTTATCTACCTTCGGGCTCTTTGCGAGCGCCATGCAGACGGCGTGCTCACGTCCGCCGCCGCCAATAACCAATACCTTCATTGGATGTTTCCTCCCTTTCCGCCAAGTTGTGCGGACTGATTGACCAAAAGTCAGGCACGAAACCTTCGCGCCTGACTGATGGATTTCTGTTTCTGATTTTTAGTGATGGAACAGACGCATTCCGGTGAACGCCATCGCGATGCCGTACTTATTGCAGGTATCGATGACATGGTCGTCACGGATGGAGCCGCCCGGCTGTGCGATGTAGGCAACACCGGACTTTCTCGCGCGCTCGACGTTGTCGCCGAACGGGAAGAATGCATCCGAGCCGACGGTGACGCCGGACTGCTGTGCAATCCACGCCTTCTTCTCCTCCAGCGTCAGAACCTCCGGCTTGACCTTGAAGGTCTGCTGCCATACGCCCTCTGCCAGTACGTCCTCGTACTCGTCGGAGATATAGATATCAATCGCATTGTCGCGGTCCGGACGGCGGATGTTGTCGACAAACTGCAGACCGAGGACCTTCGGATGCTGACGCAGGCTCCAGTTGTCCGCCTTGCTGCCCGCCAGACGGGTGCAGTGGATGCGGCTCTGCTGACCCGCGCCGACGCCGATTGCCTGACCGTTCTTGACATAGCAGACCGAGTTGGACTGCGTGTACTTCAGGGTGATCAGCGAGACGATCATGTCCAGCTTCGCCTGCTCCGGCAGTTCCTTGTTCTCGGTGACCACGTTCTGCAGGAGGTCTGCACTGATCTTGAAGTTGTTGTGACCCTGCTGGAAGGTGACGCCGAAGATATCGCGGTACTCGATCGGTGCCGGCTCATAGTTCGGATCGACCTTGACCACGTTGAAGGTACCTCTGCGCTTGGTCTTGAGGATCTCGAGCGCCTCGTCGGTGTAGCCCGGCGCGATGATGCCGTCGGATACCTCCGCCTTCAGATAGGTTGCGGTTGCCGCGTCGCAGACATCGGACAGCGCAGCCCAGTCGCCGTAGGAGCACAGACGGTCAGCACCACGTGCGCGGATGTACGCGCAGGCGATCGGAGACAGGTCATCCTGCTCGACGAAATAAATCTGCTTCTCGACATCGGACAGCGGCAGACCGATTGCCGCACCGGCCGGAGAGACATGCTTGAAGGATGCCGCGGACGGATATCCGGTTGCCTCCTTCATCTCCTTGACCAGCTGCCAGCTGTTGAACGCGTCACAGAAGTTGATATAGCCCGGCTTGCCGTTGAGTACCTCGATCGGGAGCTCGCCCTCCTTCATGAAGATGCGGGACGGCTTCTGATTCGGGTTGCAGCCGTATTTCAGTTCCAGTTCTTTCATCGTGATTCCTCCCCTGTTCGCACTTACTTGACGTTTTTGTTGCAGATCATGGTCTCAGCCTTGCCGGTCTCCAGATCAATAAAGCTGGTGTACAGCGAGACCTTGTTGTCCTCGTTGAGGTTCGTCCAGATCATCTCGGTGAACTGTGCGAGATCGCCCTGAATGCGGACGGTCTCCGGCTCACCCTCGAAGGACGGCAGCGGAGAGCCGTCGGTCATGTAGGTGTGAATGAAGTGGCCGATTCCGGCGCGCGGCGCGTCATACTCAAAGAAGAAGCGCTTGTTGCAAGCCGGGTCGCCGTCAAAGCTCTTGAGAATGGAAATCTCGTACGCACCGTCCGGCTCGACAACCGCCGAGATGCGCGGGGTGTAGTTCGGTCCGTCCGGCTCAAACTGACGGGTGCGCAGCGCCTCGATGTAGCTCTTGCCTGCAGCCAGTCCGTCGCGTACCGTATCCGTCTGGTCGCCGTTGGTGACAATCGTCGCGCCCTCGTAGACGCGGACCGGATGATAGATAATCAGGGACGGGTCAACCATCTTGGACGGGTCAAACGCCTCGGTGCGGATGCCGTCCGGGGTCTCCGTAAAGACGCGGTTTCTGCTGTTCTCACTGCGTCCCATGATGAAGTATGCGATGACCGCGTGCTTGTCGTCCGCACTGCGTCCGACAACGATGCCGCGTCCCGGATAGCTGTTTTCGCTCAGCAGCTTTGCAAGATCAAAAATTTTCATAATAAAGGTTACCTCAATTGTTTTGTTCGATGTGGTGTACAATTCCGTCGACAACCGTGAGCTTTCCGTCGCAGAAATCCGAAACCGCCTTGGGGAGCAGCTTCCATTCCGCCTGCTCCATGATGCGTTTCTGGAGGATCTCCGGCGTGTCTCCCTCGCAGACCTCAACCGCCTTCTGGGAGATGATCGGACCGCCGTCGGTGATCGCGTTGACAAAATGCACGGTCGCACCGCTCACCTTGACACCCTTGGCGAGCGCGGCCTCATGGACATGCAGTCCGTAGTAGCCGTTGCCGCAGAACGACGGGATGAGCGCCGGATGAACATTGATGATGCGGTTTTCAAACGTCTCGCAGAAGCTCTTGGCCAGAACGGTCATAAAGCCCGCCAGAACAACCAGCTGAACATCCAGATCCTTCAGAAGAGACTCCAGCGCGTCGGAATACGCCTGTACGCTCTCGTAGTCCTTCCGGCGCATGATCATCGCCGGAACCTGTGCCTGCTTGGCGCGCTCGAGCGCATAGGCGTCCTCACGCGAGGAGATCACCGCGCAGATCCGTCCGTTCGGGATCTCACCGCGCGCCTGTGCATCCAGAATCGCCTGCAGGTTGGTGCCGCCGCCGGAAACCAGTACCGCGACGTTTACCATACCTCGACACCCTTTTCGCCGCTCTTGCACTCGCCGATGATGTAACCGGTCTCGCCTGCAGCCTTGATCGCCTCAAGCGCCTTGTCCGCGTCGTTCTTGTCGACTGCGATAACCAGACCTGCACCCATGTTGAAGGTGTTGTACATGTCGCGCTCCGGAATATCGCCGGTGGACTGGATCAGCTTGAATACCTCCGGCGTCGGCAGTGCTGCCTTCTCGACGGAAGCCAGGATGCCCTCCGGCAGCATACGCGGAATGTTCTCATAGAATCCGCCGCCGGTGATGTGGCTCATGCCCTTGACATTGCAGGCCGCAATCAGGGACTGGATGGTCTTGACATAAATCTTGGTCGGAGTCAGCAGCTCCTCACCGAGCGTCTTGCCGAACTCGGAGATGTAGCGGCGGACCGACTTTTCGTTGATTCCCAGCGTCTTGCGGACGAGGGAGTAGCCGTTGGAATGGACACCGGAGGAAGCAACCGCGATCAGAACGTCGCCTGCTGCAATCTTGGTGCCGTCGATCATCTTGTCGTGATCGACCATGCCGACGGAGAAGCCCGCCAGATCGTACTCGTCAACCGGATAGAATCCCGGCATCTCTGCGGTCTCGCCGCCGACGAGCGCGCAGCCTGCCTGACGGCAGCCCTCTGCAACGCCCTTGACCAGCTGTGCAATGCGCTCCGGATAGTTCTTGCCGACAGCCAGATAGTCCAGGAAGAACAGCGGCTGTGCACCACAGCAGGCGATATCGTTGACGCACATTGCGACACAGTCGATACCGACCGTATCATGCTTGTCCATCAGGAACGCCAGCTTCAGCTTGGTGCCGACACCGTCGGTACCGGAGACCAGAATCGGACGCTTCATATCCTTGATATTCGGCTCAAACATACCGCCGAACCCGCCGATCGAGCCGAGAACGCCCGGAATGTACGTGCTCTCGACA
>JALFIV010000007.1 GCA_022775385.1 Clostridiales bacterium | reverse complement strand
AATGGTGTCGAATATGGTATGATTTTTTTACATGTGTATCTCACAAGTACAGGTGGCGGAGGTTACGATTCTTGGATCGCAAATTTTGGGAAACCATACGGCGAAATGGTTGTATTTGGGTATTGTCAGCAAGTGTGCTCTGCGGCTGCGCGTCGCAGGATATCGCCGTGGAACAGAATACGGGAAGTGCGGCGGCAGGCAGTGCGGTGACGGTATCCGCAGACCGGCAGACGTCATCCGAGCCGTTTGTTCCGGCGGAGTCGCTGGAGCTGAGCTGTGAGTCGACGACCTACCACGTGTCGATCGGCCATCAGGTTCTGATCACACCGACGGTATCGCCGTCCAACGCGACCGACCCGCAGCTGACCTTCACCTCGTCCGATCCGTCGGTGGCGACGGTGGATGAAAACGGCTTTGTCACGGGCGTCAGCATGGGTGAGGTGGACATCACGGTCTCGACCGGAGACGGTTCGGAGATTGTGGAGACCATGCACCTGACCGTGCGTCTTTCGTGGCCGTCCAGTGTCCGGACGCGTTCGCTGTCGGACAGAGATGCGGCGGTCGAGCTGACATGGGATCCGGTGGAGGATGCGGTCGGCTATCTGGTCTATCGGGAGACCGAGGATGGATGGGAACGGCTGAGTGAGGATGTCTGTAAGAGAGAGCGGTATGTCGACAATGATCCGCTGACGGAAAAGCGGAACATCTATGCGGTGGCCTCTCTGGCGGAGGATGACAAGTACAACAGCAAAAAGATCGCCTGTGCCAATCTGATCCTGCCGACCACACCGTACGGCACAAAGATTGCGAGCGTCACCGACGAGGGCATCCAGTTCTACTGGAAAAAGCCGTCGGATGCGGACGGATACGAGGTATACCGTTCGTATCAGGAGGACGGGGCGTATACCATGCTGACGGACATTCCGGAGCGCACGACATACACCTATCTCGACAACCAATTCAATCACAAAAAGCGCCGGGTCTATTACAAGATCCGCAGTTATCAGCTGACGGAAAACGGCGATAAGATTTACAGCCCGTACAGTGAGCCGGTCGAAGCCGCCTACCGCGAAAAGCTGAAGCTGCACACTAAAAAGATCTTCATGCGCTCGGCGTCCAGCCGCACGCTGGATGCCTACATCGGTTGGGGCGATGCGGACTCGCTGGTCTGGTCGTCCTCGGATGAATCGGTCGCATCCGTGTCCATCAGCGGAACGATTTATGCATCCAAGCAGGGCGTCTGCGAGATTTCCTGTTACAGCAAGCTGTCCGACGAGACCAAGACCTGTACGGTTGTCGTGGACCGCGAGCCGATGGAGCCGCTGCGCGCGATTGTCTCGGACTATGCACAGGACGAGAACGGCGTGTGGAGCAATCCCAAGGCGAAGAAGGACAACGATGCGGTGATCATGATGGTCGGTGATATGATGTGCACCGGCACCCAGCAGGCGATGCAGGGATATGAAACCGGAAATTATAACTTTAACGAGAGCTATGACGGCGTAAAGTCCCTGATTCAGAGTGCAGACCTCGCGGTCGGCAATCTGGAGACCGTGCTCTCGTCCGCGTGGCCGTACATGCACGAGGAGAGCTATGTGCAGAACATGGCCAACTGCAACGCGCCGAGCCGGTATCTGGATGCGGTGCGCTATGCGGGCTTTGACGCTGTGATGATGGCGAACAACCACAACTGCGACGCCGGCAAGCAGGGCACGCAGGACACCATCGAACAGGTCGACCGCTACAAGCTGGCGCGCACCGGCGTATTCGATCAGGACGGCGACAGCCGCTATCTGCTGATGGATGTCGACGGCATCAAGGTCGGCTATCTGTCCTATCTGGCGGAGGAGACCGGCTTCAACGGCAAGGACGAGACCTGGAATGACGAGGACGTCAACTCGATTCTCAACTATTTTGAGAAGGACAAGGCGGAGGAGGACATCAAGCAGCTGCGCAAGGCGGGTGCGGAATATGTCATCGTCTACATGCACTGGGGCGTCAAGAACATGAGCGACGTCCGTCCGGCGCAGAAGGAAGATGCGCAGGAGCTGGCGGATATCGGTGCGGACTACATTGTCGGCTCGCACTGTCATCTGATTCAGCCGTATACCGAGATCACAGCGGCAGACGGACGCAAGGTTCCGTGTTTCTACTCGCTGGGTGATTTCCAGTCGAGCATCGACCAGATCGAGGGAAACCGCGACTCGGCGATTCTGCGCATCCGGCTGACGCGCGATGAATCCGGTGCGGTCGTGCTCGCGGAGAACGGCTACATCCCGTGCTATACCGAGACCGAGTATCAGGGCAAGTATTTCTATACGATTCCGATCGATCCGTCGCTCAACGGCGGTGTGGAGCTGGAGGACTATGACCGGATGCACGAGCGGATCACCGAGGGGGTCGGAGATCAGATCAGGGAGTACACCGGTTCCTAATCAAAGAAGGTAAAGCGGGAAGGGGAGACTCTTCCCGCTTTTTTCCGCCGGTGCGGTTTTTCTTGTCAAACCGGCGCATTGGTGGTATTGTGGAAACGAGTACAGCAGACCCGTTTGGGAAATACTCCATTCAGGCAGCTGTGAGAAACAGACAGGGAGAAGAAACCTATGCAGGATCAATTTGTTCGGACGGAAGCGATATTCGGAGAAGCGGCAATGAAGCGGTTTGCCGCGGCGCGGGTGGCGGTATTCGGCATCGGCGGCGTCGGCGGATTTGCGGTGGAGGCGCTGGCGCGCAGCGGCATCGGTGCACTGGATCTGTTCGACGACGATACGGTCGCACCCTCCAATCTGAACCGGCAGCTGATCGCCCTGCACTCCACACTCGGACGGAAAAAGACCGAGGTGATGCGCGAGCGCATTCTGGATATCAATCCGGAGGCAGCTGTTACGGTGCACAATCTGTTTTATCTGCCGGAGAATGCGGATTCGATCGATTTATCGGTCTATGACTATATTATCGATGCGGTGGACACAGTGTCCGCTAAGCTGGAGCTGGTGAGACGGGCAAAGTGCGCCGGTGTGCCGATTGTCTGTTCGATGGGCGCGGGAAACAAGCTGGATCCGACCCAATTTGAGGTCGCGGACATCTCCAAAACCTCGGTGGATCCGCTCGCACGTGTCATGCGGCGTGAGTTCAAGAAGGAGGGCATCCGGAACGTCAAGGTCGTGTACTCCAAAGAGGAGCCGGTGATGCCGCGCACCGCGGTTCGCAATGACTCCACTTCACAGCGTCCGGGCAGTGCAAAGACAAACTCGCCGGGCAGTCTGGCGTTTGTTCCGTCGGTGGCGGGACTGATTCTGGCAGGCGAGGTCCTGCGCGATCTGGCAAAGGAGGCGGAGCAGGGATGAACATCGGCATTTCAACCGCATCCTTCTATCCGATGCTGCTGGAGGACGGCATCAACATCGCGGCGGATCTGGGATACCGCCGGGTGGAGATGTTCCTGAATTCCGAGAGCGAATACGATCCGGCGTTCTGTAAGGAAAGACGCCGTCAGCTGGATGACCTCGGAATCGAGGTGATCTCCATGCATCCGTATACCTCCGCGATGGAGGGACATCTGCTGTTTTCGGATTATCCGCGCCGGACGGCGGACGCGCTCGATCAGTACCGGCGGTATTTTGAGGCCGCCGCTCTGCTCGGCGCGAGGTACTTCACGTTCCACGGCGAGCTGCTCCGCTCGCGCGGTCTGCCGCGCAGCAGTCCGGATGCGGCGCGGTATGACACCTACGCGGATCTGTGCCGCACGGCGCGCGAATGCGGCATTCAGTTCACGCAGGAGAATGTTTCGTGGTGCAAATCGGCGGATCCGGAGTTCCTGCGCGGGCTGTATGACCATGTGCCGGATCTGGCGTTCACGCTGGACACCAAACAGGCGGTCCGTGCCGGATACACCTGGTCGGATTATGTCGATGCGGTCGGAGACCGGATTGTCAATCTGCATGTGAGTGACTACTCCAAAGAGACCGACTGCCTGCTGCCGGGACAAGGCGAATGCGACTTTTCCGCGCTGTTTTCCGCGCTGGAATCCCGCGGATATGAGGGGAATGCGATTGTCGAGGTGTATCAGACGGATTATTCCGCGCCGGAGAGTCTGGCACAGTCGCGAATTTATTTGGAATCTGTCTGAATTTATTCCCAAACGCTGTTTTTTGTGATATACTGAATGAGAAAACAAACCCATACAAACAAAAGAGGGGTAACACTATGAGATGTCCTGTCTGCCGCCATACCGAAAGCCGTGTCATTGATTCCAGACCGACGCCGGACGGAACCAGCATCCGCCGCCGGCGCGAGTGCGTCAGCTGTGGAAGGCGCTTTACGACATATGAAACAATCGAATACGCCCCGCTCATGGTCATCAAAAAGGACGGCTCGCGTCAGCCGTTTGACCGGGAAAAGATTCTTTGCGGCCTGATGAATGCCTGCAAAAAGCGTCCGGTCACACGTGCGCAGATGGAGGGCGTCATCTATGCCATCGAGTCCTCGCTGATGTCTCAGATTGAGCAGGAAGTTCCGTCCTCCGTAATCGGAGAGATGGTGCTCGAACAGCTCAAGGAGGTCGACGAGGTCGC